>DASXTW010000077.1:0-39630 GCA_036505215.1 Actinomycetota bacterium
GTCAATGGCAGTCCGTGGGAGCGAAGGATCCCCAGCAGTGTAGGTGGGGCGCTCCACCACAGGCCCTGGGGGTGCCGGAGCATCCGGACGCCTCGGGTCTGAACGACCGATTCGGCCGGTGTGAAGACCAACGGCCGGTCGGAGGCGTAGGGGTAGAGCCGACGCGACAGTGACTCGCTCCAACCATCGCCGGCCAGCTCGACCCGAAGCTCATAGGCGGGGCCCCTCGCAGCCGGTTCAGGCGGGAGAACGAACCACCCGCTGTACGGGGTCTCGAGTCCGCTTGAATCCGGCAGCAGGCCGGATCCGACGAGGAGGGCGGTGAATTCCTCCCCGCTCGCCTCGTCCATGGGGTAGAAGCCCCCTCCCGGTTCCGCGAATCCGCGAACAGTGCCCTTCAGCTCGATGGGCTCTCCCAGGCCGGGCCCTGTGATCACCACCTGGCCCGAGGCGTTCTCCACAGGCCCCTTGGCGTGGGCCGGAATCGCCATGGCGCCGACCGTGACCAGCGCGAGAACCGGGACGAAGAGCAACCGTTTCATGGACGCCTCCTCACCAGGCGAGATTGCCTCGTTCCCTTCTCTACGCGCCGAGCCGTTCGTTGGTTCCGTGCCGCCAATGTCGTGGGATTTCTCGGCGTCGAAGCTTTGCCTTAGAACCCTGTCTTCCCGCGCTCGGGGATCTCCTGTACGGCTTCCTTCATGGCATTGAAGATCTCTCGGAACAATTCCGCGGCGTACGACGGCGGCTGGCTTCCCTGGGCGCCCATGGCGCCTCTGAGCGCGCTGGCCGTGACGTCAGCCGCCTTATCGACGAGCCCTCGATCGATCTCCGTCGGCAATTCGACCTCCTTCGTTCCGTCGCCGTGTGCAGACGTAGGCTAGCGGACCCAACTGCCGGTAGTCTCTCGTGCCATGTTGGTGAGCTCGGACTGGCTGGCGGAGCACCTGGGCGATCCCGACCTGGTCGTGGCCGACATGCGGTGGCGCGAGAACGGCCGCGGACCAGCGCTGTACGAACAGGGACGTATCCCCGGGGCCGTCTACCTGGACTGGTCGACCGATCTGGTGGACGCGGAGAGCCCGATCTCGTTCATGCTGGCTGGGCCCGAGCAGTTCGCCCGCGCGATGGAGGACCGTGGGATCGGAGACGAGACCCAGGTCGTCGCGTACTCGGACAAGATGGGATCGGGGCCGTT
Organism: Actinomycetota bacterium; assembly: GCA_036505215.1. GTDB lineage: Bacteria > Actinomycetota > UBA4738 > UBA4738 > UBA4738 > DASXTW01. The sequence goes on from DASXTW010000077.1 coordinate 1,199, forward strand.
TCGACTGTGGTGGGCCAGCCGTGTGTACGGTCACGACAACGTTCGGGTGCTCGACGGAGGCTGGGACAAGTGGGTGGCGGAAGGCCGCCCTGTCTCCACTGACCCGGTAGCACCTCGATCAGCGCGGTGGACTCCTCGCCCATCCATCGGGCTGATCGCCACAGCCGATGACGTGGCTGCCGCAACGAGCCACGGCGGGACCGTGGTGCTGGACTCCAGGGCACCCGAGCAGTACAGGGGAGAGTTCGTCTGGTTCGAGACCGGGCAGGTAGCCGCAGGGGCGGACGGGATAGCCCGCACCTCCCGCGGCGATTCCAGGGCGGGACACGTGCCGGGCGCAGTCAACGTGCCGTACGCCTCGCTCTACCGAGAGGACTTGACGATGAAGAGTCCGGGCGAACTCCGAAGCGTGCTGGCGGAGGCGGGCGTCGACCCAGCCTCGAAGGCGATCACCTATTGCGGCTGCGGCATCTCGGCTTCCGCGCTGCTGTTCGCCATCACGCTCGCCGGAGTGGAGGAGGGCGCGCTGTACGACGCCTCGTGGGAGGAATGGGGCCGCGACCCCAACCGGCCTGTCGCACGCGACTAGAACCCTTGCAGGAAGACGGGCGGGCCTATCGAGGAAACGGCAGCGGAGGGACCGGGGGTGACAGTGCGCCGGGCTCCCCATCTCGAGCGCCGAATCCGTACGACCCACTGGCCTTCTGCGCCGGGACGACCACCGTGTTCGCGACACGGTCGCCCAGGCGCTGCCGCGTCGGTGATGTCCACACGAAGATCGCCGCCACCAGGTAGAAGAAGAGCCCGTCCACGCGGAGCACGTTCCGAATGAGCGATGCCTGCATGTCCATGGGCGTCCCGTCGATCTTCACCACCCGGATGCCCGTCGCGCGCTTCCCCAGGGATGCTCCCCACGTTCCTTCGGCATAGACCATGTACGCGAGCCACAAGATGACGGTAACGAGCAAGAGCATGCCGGTCAGCGAGAAGGAGTAGTTGTGACTGGTCCCATTCGGGGTGGTGATCGTGGTCGACTTGAATCAGGCGGGACAGGAACCTGAGGTCACCCACCACGCGGTGGCGTGAGGTGCCAGTGACGCGGCAGGATCAGGTCGTCGGCCTCCACAGGCCCCCACGACCGGGGGGCGTACTCGAGCACCGGCGGCGGATTCTCCAGCACCGGGGTCAGGAGCTCCCATGCGCGCTCCACTCCCTCCTCGCTGGTGAACAGGGAGTGATCACCTTCCATGGCTTCCAGGATGAGGAGCTCGTACGCCTCGATCAGTGGGGTCCTGAACGCGCGCTCGTAGTCGAACTCGAGCATCGCCCGGTCGAGCTCCAGTCCGAGACCCGGCTTCTTGATGTTGAGCGAGATCGAGATTCCTTCGTCCGGCTGAATCCGAAAGATCAGGGCATCTCGACCGAGGGGGGTGGCGTCAGTTCCCTTGAACACGTTGTAGGGGACATCGCGGAAGCTGAGGGAGATCTCGGTGACCTTGCGCTTGAGCTTCTTCCCGGTCCGTAGGAAGAAGGGCACACCTGCCCATCTCCAGTTGTCCATCTCCACTCGCATGGCCGCGTAGGTCTCGGTCTGCGAAGTCTTCGACACGTCGGGCTCGTCCCGATATCCGCGGTATTGCCCCCGGACGACCTTGCCCGGATCGACCGGCTTCATCGACCGGAGGACGCGCACCTTCTCGTCGCGGAGCCGGTCCGGCTCGAAGGACACCGGAGGTTCCATGGCGAAGAAGGTGAGCATCTGGAACAGGTGGGTCTGGATCATGTCCCGGATCGCGCCCGTGTGATCGTAGAACGCGCCCCGGCCCTCGATCCCGATCTCCTCGGCCACGGTGATCTGCACGTTGTCGACGTACCGGCGGTTCCAGATCGGCTCGAACATCCCGTTGGCGAAGCGGAACGCCAGGATGTTCTGCACCGTCTCCTTTCCCAGGTAGTGATCGATACGAAAGATCTGCGACTCGTCGAAGACCTCGTGGAGGGCCTGGTTCAGCTCCTCCGCGCTCTCCAGGTCGTGGCCGAACGGCTTCTCGATGACGATCTTGGCATCGCGATGCAGGTTGCTCTCGGCAAGCCTCTTGACGATCGGTGGATAGGCGGTCGGGGGTGTGGCGCAGTAGTAGAAGCGGCCTCCGTTCGTTCCCTGGTCCCTGTCTGTCCACTCCAGATGTTCCCGGAGGTGTTCCATGGCCATCTCGCCGTCGAACTCTCCCGAGATGTAGGACAGGCGTGACTTGAACTCGGCCCATTCCTCGCCCGCCGCATCGCATCGACTGAACTCCTCGATCGATGAACGCGCGCGCTCGCGGAATTCTTCGTCGGTCATCTGGCTCCGGGCGTACCCGACGATGGCGAACCCCTCCGGGAGGAGCCCCTCCACGAACAGGTGATAGAAGGCGGGAAGCAGCTTGCGCTTGGTGAGATCGCCAGAAGCGCCGAAGATCACGACCGCCTGCGGATCCGCCGGCTTGATCGCCATCAGGTCTTCTTCGTCAGTGGCCCGCCTGAAGGCGGACCACTCGACGCCAGGGGGTCCGCAGCTGCCTCGCTTCGCTCGTTGCTGCTACCCCCCTGGACCCCCTCGGCCTTGACGGCGTGGCCGCCGAACTCTTGGCGGAGCGCGGCGATCACTTTGGCCGCGTAGGACTCGTCCTGGCGAGAGGCGAACCGACTGAACAGAGAGAGCGCGGTGATCGGCGCGGGGACGTTCTCGTCGATGGCGGCCTGCACCGTCCACCGCCCCTCGCCCGAGTCCTCCACGTACCCCTTCACCCCGGCCAGGTTCGGGTCGCGCTGGAACGCATCGACCAACAGCTCCAGCAACCATGAGCGGACGACGCTCCCGTATCGCCAGATCCCTGCGATCGTGGGCAGGTCGAGGCCGAAGTCCGAGGCCTGGAGGATCTCGAACCCCTCGCCGTAGGCGGCCAGCAGCCCGTACTCGATGCCGTTGTGGACCATCTTCACGAAGTGCCCAGCCCCCGACCGGCCCACGTACGCGTGGCCACCCTGCGGCGCCAGGGCCTGGAAGATCGGATCCAGCCGCTCGAAAGCGTCGCGGTCCCCCCCGACCATCAGGCAGTAGCCGTTGGCCAAGCCCCAGACCCCGCCGGAGGTCCCGCAGTCCAGAAGGGCGATCCCCTTCTTCTTCAGTTGTTCCCCGTGCCGAATCGACTCCTTCCAGTTCGAGTTCCCGCCATCGATGATGACGTCTCCCTCTGACATTGCCGCAGCCAGGCCATCGAGGGTCCGGTCGGTGATGGACCCTGCCGGCACCATGATCCAGACGGCCCGGGGCGGCTCGAGCTTCGACACCACCTCCTCCAGCGAAGCTGCCTCTTCCGCCCCCGCGGCCACGGCGTTCTGGCGGGCCTCTTCGTTCGGGTCGAACGCCACCACCTGGTGGCCGAACCGAATCAGCCGGACGGTCATGTTCCCGCCCATCCGTCCCAGCCCGACCATGCCGATCCTCATGGCTGACCCTCCCGTTCGCTGGTCCATGCAGTGGCGAGCTTCTTCAGGTCGACATCCTCATCCTTGAGAGCAACAGGGTCCAACGGCCTTCGGGCCCGGATAAGGGGACCGCACCTTCGGACTTCCCTTCCCCTGTTCAAGCCAACCGCGCCCATCATCAGCCCATCCTTCAAGTAGAAGGCGAGGAAGCTCCGGTCCTCGAGGCTCCCCCGGACCACGAGCTCATCCCACTCTGAGAGCAGACCGATCGATTGCAGGTTCTGGTCGTACTGGTCCGACCAGAACCAGTGAGGATCGTCGAACGGTTCCTCCTTGCCCATCATTGCTCCGGCCGCCGCAGGACCCTGTTTGAGCGCGTTGTCCCAGTGCTCCACCCGCATCCTCCGATCGAAGAGCGGGTGCCAATGGTTGGCCACATCTCCGGCGGCATAGATCCCATCGACGTTCGTTCGACAACGCTGGTCGACGAGGATGCCGTTCTCCATTGCGACGCCCGTGCCTTCGACCAGCTCCACGTTCGGCGCGATCCCGATCCCGATCACCACGAAGTCGCAGCCGATCCGGTGTCCCCGGTCGGTGAGGACTTCTTCGACCCGGCCTGCCCCCGCGAACCGTTCGACCACCTGGCCGAAGTGGAATGCCACGCCGTGGTCTCGGTGCAAGCTCTCGAACACGGTGCCGATTTCCGGCCCCAGCGCCCGCTGGAGCGTAGTCCCGAAGATCTCCACCACCTCGACCTCGACCCCGAGCTGGCGGAGAGAAGCAGCGACCTCGCATCCGATGAACCCCGCACCCACCACGACAGCCTTGCGGCCGGGCGTGGCTGCGGCTCGTATCCGGTCGGCATCCTCGATCGTCCGGAGATCGTGGACGCCCTCCAGGTCGTAGCCATTCACCGCCGGTGCCCGATTTCGACCACCGGTGGCGATCAGGACCTTTTGATAGGAGACCTCAGTGCCATCTTCCAGCCTGACGACGCGCCTCCCAGGGTCCACCCGTTCGGCCCGCACTCCGAGATGCAGCTCGACGTCGTTGTCCTCGTACCAGGAAGCCGGACGCAGCAAGGCGTCCTGGGCCGTGCTGTCCCCACGGAGGTACTCCTTGGAGAGCGGTGGCCGCTCGTACGGTGCATGCCGCTCTTCCCCGATCAGGACGATCCGGCCCTGGAAACCTTCCGACCGAAGCGCGATGGCCGCGGCCCCGCCGGCCAGGTTGGCCCCGACGATGACGAACGTCGGCTCGCGTGCGTTCATGCCGTCTGGGCCGCGCCCAACGCGTCCATGAAGCCATCAGGGTCCTCCAGGCCCAGCGCCAGACGGCGCAGCCGGATGGGGAATCCGGCGACCCTGGCCCTGACGGGCGGCTCGACGTCGATCCAGACCGTCCCCCTAGCCGAACCGTTGACCGCCCACACGCCGAAGCCGCCATGCACCCCGATCGAGAACCAGAGGTTTCCACCCCTCCTCGGCCGCAAAATGGAGGACCGAGGGATCCTGGCGCGAAACCCCCACCCCATGCGAACGTGCAGCTCGTCTCCGGTTAGCTCGACATGCGAGGAGCGTCTCCCGAGCCCGGAGATCCAGAAGAGGGGAAGAAGCCACGGACTGAACCGAATGGCGAAGCGCCGAACGTCCGAAGAGTCGGCCATACGGCGAGGATAGCGCCCGCTCTCCTCGCCGCGTGCTCTTGATCGATCCCTTCCCGGCCCAGGGACGCGGTCGGCCCCGGGGAAAGCGAAGCTCAGGCCACCCGGCCGAAGATCGCCAGAAGCTGGGTCTGCTTGTCGGCCCCCGGCGGCGGGTCCACCTTCGGACCGAACAACCCTGTCGCCTTCAGCCCTTCCTCGATCGGCTTGTATCGCTCGTACAGGATGTCGACCGATTCAGGATCGATGCTCTCGTCCGCTCCGATGGCCCGGGCCAGGTCCCATCCGTGAATGGTCAAGTCAGAAAACACCTCGGAGATGTAGTGCTCGGCCGGCGCTTCTCCGTAGGAGAGGCGGACCGTCCTGTCGAGTGGGACGGCCTGTACGGCTCGGCCTGCCTCCACCGCCGAGCTGTCCCACGTGGCCTTCGGGTCGTCCCCGAGGAGGTCCCCGTCCAGCGAATCGCCGACGTCGGCGATCGTCTTGCCGTCCAGGAGGGGAGGCATCCAGAAGTTCTCGGACACCAGGTGGTTCACCAGGACCCTGACGTCCCAATCCGTGCACGGCGTGGGCCCGTGCCACTGGTCGTCACGGATCGCATGGACGAGCTGCCCGTACCGTTCCAGCGCCCGAGCGTGAAGGTCCTTCAGCTCCGTCATCACCGCGCTCCTTTCCGATCAGTGCTCTGCCGGCATCATCCCGCGTGGAGGTCTCGCAGTTTTGCCGAGTTCCATCCTGTCAGGCAACGGGGGCTTGAAGTCCGGGGTGGGAGACTAGCTCGCATGCCGGAACTTCCGGACGTCGAGGCCTATCGCCGCTTCTTCCAGGCTCACGCGGCCGGAAGGAAGATCGAGACCCTATGGGCCGATCCGACGATCGTCCGCAACGCGACCCCCCAGGCACTGGCTCGGGCCCTCAGGGGTCGAACATTCGAGGATCCACGTCGACACGGGAAATGGCTGATCTGCCCGACAGACGGGCCGGCCCTTCTCCTGCATTTCGGGATGACCGGCGACCTGATCTGGTCGGGCGAGGAGCCGAAGCGTCATCGGCACGATCGCCTCACTCTCGGACTCGACGGGGGCGAGGAGCTCCGATATCGGAACATGCGCAAGCTCGGAGGGGTCTGGCTGGCCCACGACGAGGAGGAGACGAGGGGCATCCTCGGGCCGCTCGGCCCGGACGCGCTGGCCATCGGGCGCAGGGACTTCATCGACCTGCTCGAGCGGCGTCGGGGAGGCGTGAAGGCAGCCCTGATGGATCAGACGTTCGTCGCCGGCGTCGGCAACATCATCGCCGACGAGGTGCTGTGGCACGCTCGCATCCATCCAAGGCGACGGATCGAATCGCTCACAGAGGACGAACGCCGCAGTCTGTTCTCCAACATGCGCAAAGTCCTGCGCCAATCCGTAGAGGGCTACGATTACATCCCGCGGAAGCGTTCGTGGCTCTCGGGCGTCCGAGGCTTACCGGAAGCGAGATGCCCACGGTGCAAGTCCCTGCTCCAGCGAACGACGGTGGCCGGTCGGACCACCTACCTGTGCCCGCACTGTCAGGGCCCCGACCCCGTACCATGGGCCGCGTGAGCGGGATGCAGAGGTGGGTGCTGACGGCTGCCCTCTTCGCGGGAGCGCTCGTCCTTCTCGTCGTCGCCATCTTCACGCACAGCGCGGTGCCACTGTTCGTCATGTGGGCTCCTCTTCTGACTGTGCCCCTGGTGCTGGGGAGAGCCGACCCGGGCCTCCGCCGGCTACAGGGAGGCGGATCACCCGAAGCGAAGCCAGCCGCCGAAGCCCCGGAGGCGACGGACACGACGGAGACGAATCAAGCCTCAGACCAGAACTGATCCGGCTTCCGCGAACTCCCGACCCCGGAGGTCCCCGGCTTCAGGATCTCTTTTTGGCCGAGGACTTCCTGGCTGAAGACTTCTTGGACGAGGACTTCCTGGGTGACGTCTTGGATGGACCCTTTCTGGAAGACGACGTCGCCCCCCCCTTCCTCGCGGCTGCCCTCTTCGACGTTGCCCTCGCCGCGCCGCCTCTCGCCCGCTCCGCGAGCCTCCCGCCCGCAGCAGCAACGGTGGCTCCCGCCTTCATGGCCATGCCCGGCGCCTTGTCGGCAACCTTCTTCGCCACCACGGGCGCCTTCTCGGCGACGGTCTCGGCGACCTTCCTGACCGCTTTGGGAGCTCGAGCGGCGACCCTTCTGGCCACGCCGGGGGCCTTGTCGGCAACCTTCTTCGCCACCACCGGGGCCTTCTCCGCGACCTTCTTCGCCACCACTGGCGCTTTCGACGCGGCCGCCGCCAGCGCCTGCGCCGCCTGATCGGCCAGGTCTCTCGCCATCTTGCTCATCGTCGACCTCCTTGTTGATTGGGAGTCTGGCTCAACGTCCCCTCCAGGGCAAGACGGGACTCCAGGGGGATAGCAGCAACGAGCGGGGATCCAGGAGGCGAGGGACTCTGTTCGCCGGTGCCTCAAGGCGTACGCTCTTGCAGGCATGGCGACCGGTGGGAGCATGGGCGGTCCCGAGGACAGCCCGCGGGGTCGCGGCGACGCGCCCCGGGTCCGAGACCTTCCCGCTCCTCGCCGCAGCGAGAGCGCCATCGGCCCCTTGTTCCGAAGCGTCTTCAAGTGGCCATACCGCGTCGCCCTGGCCGGTCTGTATCGAGCAGGGTTCCGGCCGTGGCAGCTCACCGCCCTCTCATTGCTGGCAAACGCGCTGATCGGGTGGCTGCTCGTCACGGGACGCTTCCTCATCCCCGGACTCTTGCTCATGCTCGCCGGGCTGTTCGACATCTTCGACGGCGGCCTGGCCAGGCTGCGCGGCGAGGCCAGCCGAGCCGGAGCGTTCCTCGACTCCGTGGTCGATCGCGTCTCCGACTTCATTCTGTTTGGATCCCTGTTCTGGGCGCTGGCCGGACAGGGACACCGGCTGGCGGCGGCCTTCGCCCTGGCCAGCCTGATCGTGTCGCTGCTGGTGAGCCACATCCGGGCCGAGGGCGAGGCGATGGGTCTGTCTCTAACCGAAGGAATCTTTCAGCGCCTGGAGCGATACGTGATGCTGATCATCGGGCTGACGGCGCCGGGAGCCTTGCTGCCCGTGCTGGTGATCCTGACGGCCCTCGGCGGATTCACTGTCCTCCAGCGCGGAGCATCGGCCTGGCGGCAACTCGACGAGCGGTTGGGCCCGCGACAACCCTCGCCAAATTAGAGTGACAAAATCTGCTCACCCGGGTTGACCAGTTCAAGAACGCTGAGATATAAACGGCTTGGAACCGCTGGAGTCTTCGGACTCCGGCGGTTCCGTTTTGGGGCCTTTCCTCGCCCGGAATGGTCTCTCGCGGGCGACTTGCTTCGCACGTGAGGCGTTCCCCATAATCTACCGCGTGGTAGAGAGCCCGAGCGCCCGGGAGCGCTCAAGTGTCCGCGATGCCCTGTCGGGCCGCCACGTCCTGATCACGGGGGCCACCGGGTTCCTGGGCACCGCCCTCCTCGAACGCATCCTCTCCGAGCTCCCCGACACCCGGGTTACCGTGCTCGTCCGTGGCCGCTACGGGAGTCCGCCGGAGTCCCGCATGGAGGAGGTGCTCGCAAGCAACGCCTTCCGCCCGCTCCGGGAGCGCATCGGGGTGGACGGGCTCCGCCGACTCCACGCCGAACGCATCGCGCTCCTGGAGGGCGATGTGGCCGAGGCGGTTCCCGACCTGCCCGGCGATCTCGACGTCGTCTTCCACTGTGCCGCTTCGGTTTCCTTCGACCCGCCTGTGGACCAAGCCTTCCAGGTGAACGTCCTGGGAGCCCAACACCTGTACGAGGCGGTCAAGGCAAGCGGCAGCCGGCCTCACCTGGTGCACGTCTCCACCGCATACGTGGCCGGGATGACCAAGGGAGTGATTCCCGAGAAGCCGCTGGAGCACCGGGTCGGCTGGAAGGTGGAGGCCGAGGCCGCGCTGGAGTCTCGGAGCACCGTGGAGGCTGCCTCGCGCCGCCCGGAGATGCTCGATCGCTTCATGGAACAGGCTCGGAAGGAACACCGGCGGGCCGGGCCGATGGCGGTGTCCTCGGATGCAGAGGAGCGCCGCGCGAACTGGGTGAACAAGCGGCTGACGGAGTACGGACGGGCTCGGGCCCAGGCGCTTGGGTGGCCGGACGTCTATACGTTCACCAAGGCCCTGGGGGAACGCGTGGCCGAGCAGCTGTGCGCCGGGTTCGGACTCCTTTTGTCCATCGTCCGGCCCTCCATCGTGGAAAGCGCGCTGGAGAAGCCCTACCCAGGTTGGATCGAGGGATTCAAGATGGCCGAGCCGATCATCCTGGCCTACGGGCGCGGCTCCATCCCCGAGTTTCCCGGCCTTCCCGAAGGAGTCATCGACATCATCCCGGTGGATCTCGTGGTGAGCGCGATGCTGGCCATCGCGTCGACGCTCCCCCACGATGGCCCGGGTTACTACCACGTCTGCTCCGGTGCGAGGAATTCGCTCTCGTACATGGGTCTCTACGACAACGTGAAGGCGTACTTCGACAGGAATCCGCTGCCCGAGCGCGGACGAGGTGAGATCCGAGTCCCGGAGTGGCGATTCCCCGGGAGGCGCCGGGTGATGAAGAAGCTGGAGGCAGGCGAGAAGCTCCTGGCTCGGGCCGACCGGGTCGTGTCGCATCTTCCACGCTCGAACCGGGTGCGCGAGCTGGTCCGTCGGGTCGATCGAGAGAAGGCTCGGCTCGATTTCGTTCGCCGTTATGCCGACCTCTATGGCGCCTACACCGAGGCCGAGGTCATCTATACGGACGATCGAACCCTCGAGCTGTATCGGTCGATGACCGAGCAGGACCGCGGCGACTTTCACTTCGACTCGGCCATCATCGATTGGCGCGCGTACATCCAGGACATCCACTGCCCCTCGATCACGGTAGCCATGCGGGTACTCACCCCCGAGCGCCCGGCGCCCGAGGTCCGCGTGACGCCACGGCACGACGGGGTGGTCGCCGTGTTCGACATGGAGGGAACGCTCCTGGACTCGAACGTGGTCGAGTCCTACCTGTGGCTCCGCATGGCCGAACTTCCTCGAGAACAGTGGCCGTTCGAGGTCGGCGCGGTGTTGCGGGGACTTCCTCGGTACATCGGTGCCGACCGGAGGGACCGAGGGGAGTTCCTCCGCACCTTCTACCGGCGGTACGAGGGCGCCTCAGTGGAGGGCCTGGACAGACTGATCGACCAGGATGTCTCCGAGCTCGTCCTTCGACGCCTTTCCCCGGCGGCCGTCCGCCGTATCCGCGAACACCGTCGAGCGGGGCATACCACCATCCTGATCACCGGAGCCCTCGACTGCTTCGTCCGGCCACTCCTGCCGCTGTTCGACGAAGTCGTCGCCGCCGAGCTCGACAGGCAGGATGGACGTTACTCCGGCCATCTGCGGGTCCCGCCGCTGGTCGGTGAGGCCCGTGCGGCCTGGCTGCGCGCATACGCGGATCGAACGAATGTGGACGCGAGGCGCTCCTACGCCTACGCGGACAGCCACTCGGACCTGCCTCTGCTGAAGGCGGTGGGCAATCCGGTCGCAGTGAACCCTGACGTGGCGCTGTACCGCGTTGCACGGAAGCGAAGGTGGCCCATCGAAGACTGGCGGCGCGTGAAGGGTACCCCCCGCGTGCTCATTCCGGAGGCCACCCCGTGAGACTGGGTGCGCGCCCCGCGGAACGATTCGGCGAGGCTGCACGATGTTAGCTCTGGAGCTCTTTCGATCCGTCCCCCGGTTCATAGCGGCACGGACGGTTGGCGAGCGTGTTCCGGGACTGCTGGCCGGGCCGCTGGCGCCCCTTCGGCTCGTCAACCGAGATGAGCCGACCCCGCCCGGCGAGGGATGGGCCCGGGTGCGGCCGCGCCTGTCGGGGATCTGCGGGTCGGACCTGGCGACCATCTCCGGCCAGGCCTCTTTCTACTTCTCGTCATTGGTGTCGATGCCGTTCATCCCAGGACACGAGGTGGTCGGCGACATGTACGAGTCGCTGGGGGATCTCCCGGCAGGGACACGGGTGGTCCTGGAGCCTGTCCTCTCGTGTTCGGCCCGCGGGCTGGATCCGTGCGCTTCCTGCGCCTCCGGCGCGACGAGCCGCTGCGACCGCATCACCGTGGGCCACGTGGCCCCCGGCCTTCAGACCGGGTACTGCGCCGACACAGGCGGCGGGTGGGGCCGCATGCTGGTCGCCCATCGTTCGCAGCTGCACCCGGTCCCGGACTCGATGACCGACGCCACGGCGGTACTGGTGGAACCGTTGGCCTGCGCGATCCACGCGGTCCTTCGAGCCAAACCGGAGACCGGCGCGTCGGTGCTGGTGGTGGGCGCCGGGACGGTCGGGGTGCTCTCCCTTCTCGCTCTCCGTGAATTCACGTCGGCCGGCCCCGTATTGGTCGTGGCCAAGCACGACCGGCAGCGAGAGCTGGCCCTGCGGCTGGGAGCGACCGAGGTGGTCGACCCGAAGGATGCGGTGACCATCCTTCGCCGCGCGACGAGGGCGTATCGGCTCACCCCGGAGCGGGGCGCACCGTACTTGCTCGGAGGCGTGGACGTAGCCCTCGATTGCGTCGGGTCGAAGCCGTCCTTGGACCTGGCGCTTCGGAGCGTCCGAGCCGGCGGCCGCGTCGTCCTGGCTGGCATGCCCGCGGCCGGGGCGGACCTCTCGCCCGTATGGTTCCGGGAACTGGAGGTCGCGGGAGCGTACGCCACGGGGACCGAGGCGACGGATCGGGGCCCACGATCGACGTTCGACCTTGCCATCGACCTCGCACGCGAGGCGCCGCTTCATGGGATGGTCGGGGCCGAGTATCCCCTGTCCAGGTGGCGCGAGGGGATCGACCATGCTTTCTCGGCCGGCCGCTTGGGAACGGTCAAGGTGGCGTTCAGCCCTGGGGAGGAGTGATGACGAGGGTCCAGGGGGGTAGCAGTCCAAGCGAGCGGAGCGAGCGAGGGGATCTGCGGACCCCCTGGCTCGTCGGAAGCTCGCCGCAGGCGAGGTTCCGAGGAGGAGAGTGATGACCAGACCGGGCTTCGTGCTGGAGGTTGACGAACGGACTCCGCCGCTCCTCGTCCACGAAGGCGAGGGGTTCAGGCTGCAGAAGTTCCCGCTCGGAACGCAGGTCTTCTACCCGCCGGACTCGCTCCCGCCGATCAGGGACGTCACCGGGAACATCCGTCAGGCCCTGCTGAACCCGCACAACTCCGAGCCGCTTCCGGAGCTGATGAAGCCGGGGATGAGCCTGACCATCGCCTTCGACGACATCTCCATCCCCCTTCCCCCGATGCAGACACCAGACATCAGGGGCCGAGTGATCGAGCAAGTTCTCGAGATCGCCGCCCGCAATGGGGTCGATGACGTGAAGCTGGTGGTGGCGAACTCGCTGCACCGCCGAATGACCCCTGGAGAGATCAAGCGGGCTGTCGGTGAGCGCGTGTACAGGTCGTTCTGGCCCGAGGCCCTGACCAACCACGACGCCGAGGACCCCCACGGCCTCACGTACGTTGGCCAGACCGACAAGGGCGAGGACGTCGAGATCAACCGCCGGGCGGCCGAAAGCGATCTCCTTGTCTACGTGAACGTCAACCTGGTCGCCATGGATGGCGGCCACAAGTCGGTGCCGGTGGGTCTGGGTTCGTACAAGAGCCTTCGCCATCACCACACGGTGCACACGATGCTGAACTCTCGCTCGTACATGGACCCCTCGCACTCGGCCCTGCACGACTCGTGCGCCAGGATGGGACGAATGCTGGCGAACCACCTGCGGATCTTCACCGTGGAGACGACGCTGAACAACGACACCTTCCCCAAGCCCTTCACGTTCATGAACAAGCGGGAGTGGGAGTGGTCGCTGGCCGAGCAGGGCGCGTACGTGGCGGCGAAGAAGGCGAACGACTCGGGACCGCCTCGTATCCGTCGGGAGGTCTTTCAGCGCATCGCATCGCCCTACGGCGTGACCGGCATCAACGCCGGTGAGACCGAGGCCGTCCACGAGCTGACCCTGGCCAGCGTCCACCGCCAGCAGCTGGTGGAGGTCAACGGTCAGGCGGACGTGATGGTGGTTGGGCTGCCCTACATCTGCCCCTACAACGTGAACTCGATCATGAACCCGATCCTGGTCCAGTGCCTTGGGCTGGGCTACTACTTCAACCTGTACCGGAACAAGCCGGTTGTTCGCAAGGGCGGGGCCATGATCCTGTTCCACCCCGTGCCCTGGGAGTTTCACCAGGTGCACCACCCCAGCTACATCGACTTCTTCGACGAGGTGCTCTCGGAGACCACCGACCCCGCGGCGATCGAAGCGAAGTACGAGCAGCAGTACGCCACCGATCCCTGGTACGCCCACCTGTACCGGAACTCGTACGCGTACCACGGTGTGCATCCGTTCTACATGTGGTATTGGGGAGCCCACGCCATGGACTACCTGGGCGACGTGATCTTCGTGGGCGGAGACCGCAAGGCGGTTCACAGGATGGGGTTCCGGGCGGCCTCGAGCTTCGCCGACGCCCTGGAGATGGCAGGCGAGACGGTTGGCGGCTCCCCGAAGCTCGCCTACCTCCACTGTCCACCCCTCGCGCTGGCCGAGGTCCGGTGATCCACCCCACGGATCTCGCTCGCTTCGCTCGCTGCGATCCGCGGGGACACCGGTAATGGGCGGCTCGATGATCGACGAGATCAGGAGGGTGGCCAGGGGCTGGCGGTGGACGCGGCGACCGCTGGTCCCACGGTCGGCCGAAGCCTGGCAGCGGGCCCACGAGCCCAAGGAGTTTCCCACCGGCTGGGCCCGATCGCCTGCGGCCAAGGCGGTCCGGGAGGCAGTCCTCCGATATGGCTTCAGGCCGCTGGTGTGGACGGAGACGGAGCCGACGGTCGAAGGGCTCGACAATCTCGACCACCTGCTGTCGCCCGTGATGTTCGTGGCCAACCACGCCAGCCACATGGACACCCCTCTGATCCTGTGCTCGCTTCCGAAGGCGTGGCGTGAGCGGACGGCCGTGGCCGCGGCGGCCGACTACTTCTTTGACGTGTGGTGGCGCGCGGCGAGCACCGCGCTCGTGTTCAACACGTTCCCCATCGAGCGAACCGGGGGGAAGCGGGCCACGACCACCGCCCGCAGGCTCGTTGCGGACGGCTGGAACCTTCTTGTGTATCCCGAGGGCACGCGGTCGAAGGATGGGTGGCTGGGGCGGTGGCGCCACGGGGCAGCCCGACTGTGCATCGAGTACGGCATCCCGGCCGTGCCCATCGCCCTTCGGGGCACGTACGCGGCGATGCCGCGGGGGCGTTCCTGGCCCCTGAAGGGCAGGCTTCCTCTCTCCGTCCGGTTCGGCCCAGCCCTGTATCCGCAGGACGGCGAGGACTTCCGCTCGCTGTCCCGCCGGATGCAGCAAGCCATGGCCAGGCTGTGGGACGAGGACGCCACCAACTGGTACCAGTCGCTGCGACGGGAGGCGGAGGGAACCACGCCGTCGCTTGTCGGCCCTCAGGGCCCCAGGTGGCGGCGGGTATGGGAGGCCAGCCGGCCGTTGCCCAGGCGGAGCAAGCCGAAGGTATGGAAGCGATGAGCAGGCAAACGCGGCCGGAGGCGCGGCGATGACGAGAGTCGGCGGTGAAGCTCGTCGGCGACGGCTCATGGAAGAGGCCATTCGCCTGTTCGGGAAGAATGGGTACCAGGGGACCAGCCTGGACGCCGTGGCCAAAGCAGCGGGGGTTCGGAAGCAGACCCTCCTCTATTACTTCCCCACGAAGGAAGCCTTGCTCGAGGCCTGCGTGATGGAGACCAGCCAGCGGGTGGCCCTGGCCCTGTCCGAGGCGTTGGAGGCGGAGACCTCCCCGTCCCGCAAGGCCGAGACCGTGATCCGCACGGTGTTCGAGCTTGCAGGCGAGTGGCCCGAGTTCCCCCAGTTCGTGAGGGAAGCGAGCCGGCTGGGGCCGGAGGTGATCGAGCGGTTCGCGGCCGTCCTGGAGCCGCTTCGCCTGCGGGCGCTGGCGTTCCTGGCCAATGGGATGAAGGAAGGCCAGATCCGCCGTCAGGACCCCGCGCTCCTGTTGTTCACGCTGTACACGGCCGTGATCGGTTCCGTCACGGAGGCGGGCGTGCTGAGGGCAGTAGTGGGTGAGGACCGTAGCCGCATGGCGCTGCACCGCCGCGAGCGCGAGGTCCTGAGCTTCGTGCGGAGCGCGCTGGCCGCCCCTGCCGACGAACCGGCCCACCAGCTCCGCACATCGGGATAGGAACACCCTCAACGAGAGGCGACATGCGTGTCGTCATGCTGACCCGCGAGTACCCGCCCGAGGTGTACGGCGGAGCCGGGGTTCACGTCGAGTATCTGTCGAAGGAGCTCGCCAGGCTGATCTCGGTGGAAGTCAGGTGCTTCGGGGGCGCGAGGGAATCGCCAGAAGGCTTTCTCACGGTACGCGCCTACCAGCCCTGGGATTCCCTTGCCGGCAAGGAGCCGGGACTGGGCGCTCTTCAGGCGATGTCGGTCGACCTGGCGATGGCAGCACGCCTGGAGGGAACAGCACTCGTCCACAGCCACACCTGGTACACGAACTTGGCGGGACACCTCGCGAAGCTGCTGTACGGCATCCCCCACGTCATGACGTCCCACAGCCTGGAGCCGCTCCGCCCCTGGAAGGCCGAGCAGCTTGGGGCGGGCGGTTATGCCCTTTCCTGTTTTTGCGAACGCGCCGCCATCGAGGCAGCCGACGCCATCGTCGCCGTTTCGAACCAGATGCGGGAAGACATCCTTACCTGCTACTCGCAGATCGATGGTGAGCGCGTCGTCGTCATCAGGAACGGGATCGACGCAGAGGAGTACCGGCCGGACACGGCCACGGACGTCCTCGAGGCGTACGGCATCGATCCGACCCGCCCCACGGTGATGTTCGTGGGCCGGATCACCCGTCAGAAGGGATTGACCCACTTGCTGGACGCCGCGGCCTATCTCGAGCGGGGAGCTCAGCTCGTGCTGTGCGCGGGCGCTCCTGACACGCCGGAGATCGCCGAAGAGATCGCAACCAAAGTGCAGCGCTTACGAGCGGAGCGGGGCGGAGTGATCTGGATCGATCGCATGCTCCAGCGGCGCGAAGTGATCCAGCTGATGTCGCACGCGACCGTTCTCGTCTGCCCCTCGCTTTACGAGCCGCTCGGCATCGTGAACCTCGAAGCGATGTCCTGCGGGACGGCAGTGATCGCGACGGCGACGGGGGGCATCCCCGAAGTCGTCGAAGAGGGCGTGACCGGATACCTGGTGCCGTTCGAGCCGCGATCGGACGGCGTGGTGGCGCCTCGCGATCCCGAAGCATTCGCCCGGGCGCTGGCCGAGCGAGTGAACGCGCTGATCGCCGATCCCCAGTTGGCGGCCAAGCTCGGCGAGGCCGGACGGCAGCGTGCGGTGGAGAACTTCAGCTGGAGGTCCGTCGCCGAGCGGACATTGGGCCTGTACAGGCAGCTCCTGAACAAATAGATGAACTGCCTCACATGCGAGGCGCGGGCCGCCCCTCAGGGCGGCCCGCGTCCCGCGAGCACCTGGTCCCGGACAGACCGCTACGGTCTAGCTCCCCAGTTTCGGGTGCGCCAGTCCGTATCGGTGTTCCCGGGTGGGGTGGCGTCGTTGAACATGCTGGTCAGCCACACCTGCCCGGTCGCCCCACCCTGGGGCGCCGCCGGGTCGGGCGTGGCCGACGCGTAATCGCCCCACCGGTTCGGGCAGCACGAGTGGTCGAAGTCCAGCCCTGGGGACGCCTCCACCAGGACGAAGGCCGACTGGGCCCCTGCGCCGATCTTCGACACCATCTGGATCTTGGTGAACTCCGTCGAAGACGACGTGTTGAAGCCCATCACCATGTTGCTTCCGTAGTCCTGGGTGGAACCGTTGTTGGCCCGATCCGGGGAGATCGCCCCGTTGAAGACGTCCAATAGGGCGTTGGTGGCCACACCGCTCTGGAAGAGTGTCTGGTTCACGACGTTGACCTCGTACCAGCGCACTTGGGCCCCTCCCCCGCCCAGCACCGTGTGCTGCGTCCACACGGCTGGCAAGCCGGGGAAGCGGGGGTCGATGGCCGACACCGCCTGGGTGAGCCGCGCATCCAGCGTGTCGATCGAGGCGGGTAACCCCGGTTGATCAGCGGGCGGGGGTTGTTGATAGGCAGGGATCGGGGTGGCCTTGCCCGGATTCTCGATGATCGGTCCGACCAGTCCGTTCCTCACCGTGAAGCGGGTGAGGAAGTTCTGCTCTCCCGGATCGTATGGGTCGTTGCTGATGATGACACCGTCCAGGAAAACCTGTGGCAGGTCGGTGGTCTGGGCCGGGATCGGCGTGAATGTCTGAGTTCCGGTCTGGTCCCGCAGGTTGGTCGTCAGCCCGGTGAAGGGCTGGTTGCAGTTCTGGCCGGCGGGCGGCTTGCGGAACCACATGACGTCGGCGCTGACGAAGCCGAAGCCAGGCGGGTCGAAGGTGTTGACCCCGACCAGCCCCCAGCTGAAGCTGTCGCCGAGCTTCGGGTAGTCGGGGAGGAGGTCGCCGGGGTAGTCGAAGGTGAAGTGGCACCAATCGGCAGCTGTCGTCGGCGTGTCGGTCTTGCTCCACCCGAAGGCCAGCAGGCTGTTGGCGAAGTTCCCGATGACGTCGTCCATCACGTAGTAGAAGCGCTGCGTCTGCGGGTCCCAGATCACCTGGGGATCGAAGATGAAATCGGTCTCAGGCCTTCCGGCGAGCGAGTTCAGGGTCCCCGTCGACAGCTGGTTGGCAGACCGGTCGTAGATCGCAAAGTTGAGGTTGACCAGCTCGACGTAACGGGCGGGCCCGATGGACCCCGTGGAGTCCGAGGGAGTAACAGCCTCGTCCTTCACGCCCTCCCACTCGATGAACGACACGGGAGCCTGGGGGCCGGTGCGGGGGGCGTGCTGGCCGGCCGCCCCAGCGAGCTTGGCCTGCGCCTTCGCCCTCGCGTAGGTCGCCGCGTTCTTCGGGAGCGGTCCCTGGGCCAGTCTCTGGGCCGGCGTCAACCCGACCTTCGCGTCGGCCTTGGTTGTTGCCGCGGCCGTGGGCCCAATCAATCCGAGGGCCAGCAAGGCCACACCTAAAGCGGGCAGCACATATTTCCTCACGCTCATCCCTCCTTATGGGGTCGGCGAGGTTTCGACTCCATTCGAGCATGACCCAGTCCGCCGGAGCCCGCTATCCGGCAGCGACCGTAGAATTCCTAAGCAAACCTGCGGGTGAGAGCCGCCTCGCGCTGCGCTTCCGGCCATACAGGAGCGCGTTGTAGAACCACTCCCTGGGGAGCACTCGGTACAGCACCGCGTGGTCGATGGCCGAAAGGGCCAGGTAGGTGCGGTAGGCGAAGTTCGCCCACCGCGCGCGCAGCAGTCCGGGAGGGGCTTCCGCCTCGATGGTCCGCACGGCCCATCCCACCAGCGAGGAGGCCAACTCTTCGGTCTCGACCCGCACGTCTTCGAAGCCGACCGATCGCGCCATCCCCTCGAGATCCGCAGGCTCGAACGTGCGGAGATCGACTACCCACTCGAGGTCGCGCAACAGGCGCTGGTTTTCGGTGAGTGAGTCCTCGGGCGGCGGCTGGGGCCTGCGCAGGGCCGGCGCCCACCGAGCAGCCGATCGCCACGCCTTCCAGGTGAGCCGGCCCACGCGCTTTGCCAGCCGGTCACCTATCCTCGTCGGCTCTCCGGCGAACAACAGATCTCCGCCGGGGGCGAGTACACGATGGATTTCCCTGAGCGCCGTCTGGGGTTCTGGCAGGTGATGCAGAATGGCATGCCCGACCACTAGGTCGAAGCTGGCGTCCTCGTAGGGAAGTCGTTCCGCGTCCCCAGTCCGGAGAGAGATGTCGCATCCCACCGTCCTGGCGCTCTCGGCGCAGGCGGCGAGCATGCCGGGGGAGATGTCGCACGCATGGGCCTCCCCGACGAAGCCCCCCAGCCACAGATTGACGATGAAGAAGCCGGTTCCGCTCCCCACGTCCAGGACTCGGTGGTATTTCCTGGCGGGAAGCATCCGCTGCGCCCGTTCGCGCACGTAGCGGATGCAGCGCTCGTCGAAAGAGATGGCCCACTTCGCGTCGTACGAACGGGCTGCTGCGTCGTGATACAGGACGTTCGCGGTCTTCGGATCCAGCGTCTCGGTCCTCTTCTCCTCGGAAGCACTCATGGAGGGAGGTCTTCTATCCCGTGCCGTGGTCGTCCACCCGGAGGGGCCTCAACTCCCCGGTGTCCGCGGGCACCACGGTCCGCTCGTCCGGCTGGAACTTCAGCACGTCGTCGACGTAGGAGCGAACCGCTTCCCTCATCCCCACGTCCTGGCCGACCTCCTCCGACAGGAACCACCGATGCTCGAGAACCTGGTGATACACCTCGGCCGGTTCCAGCTTTTCTCGGAGCTCCGGCGGGATGGCCGCGATCGTCGGCTCGAACACCTCTGCCAGCCATCGATAGGCCACGATCGACTCCGGCAAGGAACGGCCCTCCACCTGCTCCAAATGGGCCCGGAACCCGGCGATGTCGTTGAGGAGCCGCCGGGCCTGGTTCTCCTGCACGTCGAGTCCGGTCAGCGCCAGAAGCCTCCGGCGATGGTGGCCGGGCTCCACCACCTGAGGCTGCAGCCGAAGGCGGTACCCCTCACCGGTATCGACCAGCTCGAGCTCCTCCACGTCGAAGCCCAGCTCGTTGAGCCTGTCCAGCCGGGCATCGATCCGGTAGCGCTCCCCCAGCTCGAACACCTCTTCTCGCGTGAGATCCGACCAGAGGTTCTGGTAGCGGCTTCGCACCTCGCCGGACGTCTCGATCGGGTCGAGCCCGTCCGGCAAGCGCCCCGCGGCCTCCAGATCCAGGAGGTCGCCCGCGATGTTCTCTTCGGCCACCGTCACGTCGTGGTCACGCTGCCCGTCGGTAAGCATGGGGTGCAGCTCGCCCGTTTCGGCATCGACGAGGTAGGCCGCGAGCGCTCCGGCATCTCGGCGGAACAACGTGTTCGACAATGAGCAGTCGCCCCAGAAGAACCCCACCAGGTGCAGCCGAACCAGGAGCTGGACCAGCGCGTCGAGCAAGCTGTTACGCAGGTCCGGCACGCCGTGGCCGGAGAACAGGGTTCGAAACGGGAGCGAGAACTCCAGGTGCTTGGTGATCAGCACTGCGCCCAGCCCGGTGCGTTGCTCGCCGTCGCCTCGGCCCGACACGACCCCGACCGCCTCCACCACCGGGATGGACTCCTCGTCCAAGGCCCGGAGCAGCCGGTATTCGCGGTCGGCCAGTCGCTGAGGCATCTCCTTCAGCGCGTAGAGCGCACCGTCGTAGGCCACGAAGCGAACCACGTGCCGGTGGATGCCGGATGGGACCGTGACCAGTCGTTCCGACTCCCACTCCTCCAGCGGAAGCTGCCACGGCAGGTCCAGGAAATCCGGATGGCCCGTCCGGGCCACCATCTGCACGAAACACACTCCTTTGATGGGTTCGATCGTTGTCTACACCAATCGTGGCACACTGCCGAGGAGGAGAACGAGGGTCCAGGGAGGTAGCACGCGCGAACGAAGTGAGCGGGCAGTGCGGACTCCCTGGCTCGTCGGTGACCCGCCGAAGGCGGGGCGCTGAGGAGGAGATGAGATGAGGGTCCAGGAAGGTAAGAAGCGCGTGGTGATCGAGGGCGTCCGGCCCGAGATCGACTGCGGCCGCTTCCCCATCAAGCGCGTGGCGGGCGAGACCGTGGTGGTCGAGGCCGACATCTTCACCGACGGCCACGATGCCCTCGCCGCCTTCCTGCGGTACTGGCAGGAAGACGCCGGCTGGGCGGAGGTGCGGATGCAGCCCCTGGCCAACGATCGCTGGCGTGGAGAGTTCCCAGTGACCAAGACCGGGCATTACCGCTACACCATCCGGGCCTGGATCGACCGTTTCGCAACATGGCAGCGCGACCTGGCGAAGAAGGTCGAAGCCGGACTCGACGTCTCCGTCGAGCTCCAGATGGGGGCCGAGATGGTGGCGCGAGCGGCCCGTCGCTCATCCGGTCCCGACCGCCGGAAGCTCAGGCAGGCGGCCGGGGTGCTGGAGGCCGGAGAAGACGGGGCCGACCAGGCCGCCCTGGACCCCGAGCTCACACGACTCATGGATGCGGTCCCCGATCGCCGCCATGTCACGAGCTACGGCAGGGAGCTCCGAGTGGTGGTGGACAGGGAACGGGCTCGATTCAGCACGTGGTACGAGCTGTTCCCTCGCTCCACTTCCCTCCAGCCCAGACGGCATGGCACCTTCAAGGACCTGGAGGCCAGGCTCAAGTACGTCTCGGGGATGGGCTTCGACGTCCTGTACCTCCCCCCGATACATCCCATCGGGCGGTCCCACCGCAAAGGCAAGAACAACGTCACCACCCCGGAGCCGGGGGCCCCGGGAAGTCCCTGGGCCATCGGGTCGGAGGAAGGCGGCCACACCGAGGTCCACCCGGACCTCGGAACGATCGAGGACTTCGAGCGGCTGGTGGAGAGAGCACAGGATTTCGGCCTGGAGGTGGCCATGGACCTGGCCTACCAGTGCTCTCCTGACCACCCGTGGGTCAGGAAGCATCCCCAGTGGTTCCGCCACCGCCCGGACGGCACCATCCAGTACGCGGAGAACCCTCCCAAGAAATATCAGGACATCTACCCCCTGGACTTCGAGACCGAGGCCTGGCGGGAGCTGTGGGACGAGCTCAAGTACGTGGTCGATTTCTGGATCGGCCACGGCATCAGGATCTTCCGGGTGGACAACCCCCACACCAAGCCGTTCACCTTCTGGGAATGGCTGATCGACGGGATCAAGGCCGAGCATCCCGAGGTGATCTTCCTGGCGGAGGCCTTCACCCGGCCCAAGGTGATGTATCGCCTGGCCAAGTTGGGGTTCACCCAGTCATACACGTACTTCGCATGGCGCAACGCGAAATGGGAACTGGAGAGCTACTTCACCGAGCTCACCCAGACCGACGTGGCGGAGTTCTTCCGACCGAACCTGTGGCCCAACACGCCGGACATCTTGACCGAGCGCCTGCAGACGGGCGGTCAAGGCGCGTTCATGGCCAGGATCATCCTCGCCGCCACCCTGGGGGCGAGCTACGGGATCTACGGCCCGGCGTACGAGCTCATGGAGCACGCGCCGCTGGAGACCGGCAGCGAGGAATACCTCGACTCGGAGAAGTACGAGGTCCGGCAGTGGGACCTGGATCGACCGGACAGCCTGGCCGAATTCATCGCCCGCCTGAATCGGATCAGGCGGGACAACGCGGCGCTGCAAACCGATCGGACGCTCCGGTTCCACCAGGTGGAGAACGAAGAGCTCATCGCGTACAGCAAGTCGGACCCGGCGGAACGGAACTTGGTCATCACTGTCGTCAATCTCGATCCCCACAACACGCAGGGCGGCTGGCTCACCTTGCCCCTCGAATCGCTCGGGCTCGAGGGCGAGCGCCCGTTTCAGGTACACGACCTCCTGACCGAAGCCAGATACATCTGGCAGGGGCCGCGCCACTACGTGGAGCTGAATCCACACGTGGTCCCGGCCCACGTCTTCCGGATACGCCAGCAGGTTCGCACGGAGCAAGACTTCGAGTACTTCGCGTGAGAGGGTAGGCAAGGATGGCCAGGAAGTCGCCGGTCCGGGCGGAGGGGACGAGCACCCAGTCATCGCTCTGGTATCGCGACGCCATCATGTACGAGGTCCACGTCCGGGCCTTCTTCGACAGCAACGCCGACGGCATCGGTGACTTCCGAGGGCTCACCGAGAAGCTGGACTACCTCCAAGATCTTGGGGTTACGGCGCTGTGGCTGTTGCCCTTCTATCCCTCTCCGCTGAAGGACGACGGCTACGACATCTCCATGTACAAGAGCATCCACCCGGCCTATGGGAGCATCCGGGACTTCAAGCTGTTCATGCGGGAGGCCCGGCGGCGAGGGTTGCGGGTCGTCACCGAGCTCGTCCTCAACCACACCTCCGACCAGCATCCCTGGTTCCAGCGGAGCCGTCGTGCCAGAGCCGACAGTCCCTGGCGCGACTTCTACGTATGGAGCAACACGCCGGATCGCTACCGAGACGCCAGAATCATCTTCAAGGACTTCGAGAGCTCGAACTGGACGTGGGATCCCGTCGCGCAGGCCTACTACTGGCACCGGTTCTATTCACACCAACCGGACCTGAACTACGACAACCCCGACGTCCGCCGGGCCATGATGCGGGTCGTCGACTTCTGGCTGGAGATGGGCGTGGACGGGCTCCGGCTGGACGCCGTGCCGTACCTGTTCGAACGGGAAGGCACCATTTGCGAGAACCTCCCGGAGACCTTCGAGTTCCTCAAGGAAGTGCGCGCGCACGTGGACGGGCACTTCTCCGATCGGATGCTCCTGGCCGAGGCCAATCAGTGGCCGGAAGACGCCACGGCCTACTTTGGCCACGGCGACATGTGCCACATGGCCTTCCACTTCCCCCTGATGCCTCGGATGTTCATGGCCATCCGGATGGAGGACCGGTACCCGATCGTCGACATCCTGGCCCAGACGCCGTCGATCCCCGAGTCGTGCCAATGGGCGCTGTTCCTCCGCAACCATGACGAGCTCACCCTGGAGATGGTCACGGACGAGGAGCGCGACTACATGTACAAGGTCTACGCGGAGGACCCGCAGGCTCGGATCAACCTGGGCATCCGCCGCCGCCTCGCACCGCTCCTCGGTAACAACCGCCGGCTGATCGAGATGATGAACGGGCTACTCCTGTCGATGCCCGGGACGCCGGTGATCTATTACGGCGACGAGATCGGGATGGGCGACAACATCTATCTGGGCGACCGCAACGGGGTGCGTACGCCCATGCAGTGGAGCCCCGACCGCAACGCCGGGTTCTCCAGGGCAAATCCGCAGAAGTTGTACCTGCCCGTGGTCATCGACCCGGAGTACCACTACGAGGCCCTGAATGTCGAGGCCCAGCAGAACAATCCTCATTCATTGCTGTGGTGGACGAAGAGGCTGATCGCCTTGCGCAAGCGATACCGGGCATTCGGCCGGGGCTCTATCGAGTTTCTGTACCCCGAGAACCGCAAGATCCTCGCGTTCATCCGAGCCTTCGAGGACGAGCGGATCCTGGTCGTGGCCAACCTCTCCCGCTTCGCCCAGTACGTGGAGCTGGACCTGTCGCAGTACCGAGGGTCGGTTCCGCTCGAGCTGTTCGGGCGGACGGAGTTCCCAACCATCGGGGATCTGCCGTATCTGCTGACCTTCGGACCCTACGGGTTTCAGGTCTACTCCCTGCAGGCTCCGCGGGTTCCGGTCGAGGTGCCCGTGGAGGCTGCCGCCGTGCCCACGATCGAGGTCTCGGATTCCTGGCAGGAGGTGCTCTCTGGACGCGCCAGGGCCAGCCTTGAGGAAATCCTCCCCGACTACCTCCGGGCCAGGCGATGGTTCGGGGCACGGGCCCGCCGGATCAAGACGGCCGAGATCGTGGAGGTCATCCCGGTGCCGCCTCCTTCCCCGGACGAACGCCGCGAGCCCGCCGGTTACGTCACCCTGATCCACGTCGAGTTCACGGAAGGTGATCCTCAGACGTACGTCCTTCCGGTGACCGCGCGGGGCCGGGAAGGCGACGAGTTTCCGGAGCCTCCCCACGTCGCCGTGATCGCCCGGACCAAGGCTTCGGATGGAGACCATCTCCTCGTCGACGGCCTCTACGAACCGGCCCTGGTCCGGGCGCTCCTGGACGCACTGGCCCGACGGCGCAGGATGACCGGCCTGGCCGGGAGGCTGGCCGCCACCCCGACGCGCTTCTACGCTCGGATTCGCACCGAAGTCTCGGAGGTCCTCGCCGGTGGGCACGGCGTGGAGCCCTCCGTGTTGTCGGGCGAACAGAGCAATACCTCTGTTGCCTTCGGCGACCGGCTTCTGCTCAAGCTGTTCCGCCGCATGGACGAGGGGGAGAATCCCGATCTCGAGATGGGGAGGTTCCTCACCGAGAAGGGTTTCCCGAACATTTCGCCCGTGGCCGGCGCGCTCGAATACGTGCGGGGGCGGGGGGAGCCGATGACGGCCGGCATCTTCCAGGGGTACGTGCTCAACGAGGGCGACGCCTGGCAGTACACCGTTGACAACCTCAACGGATACATGGAGGACGTCATGGCCCGTCAGCCCGAGATGAACGAGCCGCCTCTGTTGCTCGGGACGTCTCTGGTCGACCTGGCCGAGATGCCCCCGCCCGAGCTTGCCCTGGAGATGTTCGGGACCTATCTGGAATCGGCGCGGCTGCTGGGGCGGCGAACGGCCGACCTCCACCTCGCCCTGGCCTCGGAGCCCGACGACCCCACCTTCGCACCAGAGCCCTTCACTCCTCAGTACCAGCGTTCCATGTATCAGTCGATGCGATCGTTGGCGCTGCAGGTGTTTCGCCTCCTGAGCGACAAGCAGCGGAAGATCCCCCAGGCCATCCAGCTCCTGGACCTGGAAAGCAACGTGGCCAACCGGTTCCGCCGGCTCCTGGAGTTGAAGATCGACGCCCAACGGATCCGGGTACACGGCGACTACCACCTCGGCCAGCTCCTGTACACAGGAAAGGACTTCGTGATCATCGACTTCGAGGGGGAGCCGGCCCGCCCACTGTCGGAGCGGCGCATCAAGCGATCGGCCCTTCGCGACGTGGCCGGGATGCTCCGGTCCTTCCACTACGCGGCCTACACGGGGCTGTTCGGCCGCGTCGGGGCCACGCCCCAGGACAACCCGGCGTTCCTCGAGCCGTGGATCCTGTTCTGGCACCAGTGGGTGACGGCAGCGTTCTTTCGCACCTACATGGACACGGCCTCGGACGGCTCCTTCCTTCCCCGGACCAGGCGGGAGATCGAGGTCCTGCTCGACGGTCTGTTGCTGGAGAAGGCCACCTACGAGCTCCGGTACGAGCTGAACAATCGGCCGGACTGGGTCAAGATCCCGATCGCCGGGATCCTCCAGCTCCTGGAGACCGGACCCTGATCGTGACAGACCGCGGCCAGGAGCTGGCCCGCCTCCGGCTCCTGGCTCGACTCCATGGGATCCAGTCGAGCTACGTGGATGTCTCGCGGCGAACCGTCCGGGCGTCCCGCGGCAGCCTCCTGGCGGCGCTCCAGGCCATGGGGGCTCCGGTGGTCGAGCCGGGAGACGTGGCCGACGCCCTGCGCTCACGGGTCCAGGAACTCTGGCGCCGGCCACTGGAACCGGTCCTGGTGGCCTGGGGCGGGCGGCCCAACCCGATCCGGCTGCGGCTGCCACTGTGGGTGATGCATGCGAGGCGGCGATGGTCGCTGTACCTAGAGACCGGCGAGGAACTCGACGCCAGCGAGGCATTCCTGCGGGGGGAGCGTGGAGTCGTGCGCGCCGAGCAGGTCGAAGGCGCGACGTTCGTGGAGATGGAGTTCACCCCGGCCCTGAGGGTTCCCGTGGGCTATCACCGCCTCGACCTCGAGTTCGGCGGGGACGCGGCGCGGTCCTTCCTGGTCTCCGCCCCCCGGAAGGTCCCGCCGGCCGACCGCGAGCCGTCATGGGGCGTGTTCCTGCCGCTGTATGCCCTTCGTACCGAGCGAAGCTGGGGACTGGGTGACCTGACCGATCTCGGCGACCTGGTGGATTGGATGGCCGGGCTGGGCGGCAGGGTGGCGGCCACACTGCCCATCCTGTCCGCGTTTCTGTCCCACCCGTTCGAGCCGAGCCCCTACTCCCCGGCCAGCCGGTTGTTCTGGAACGAGCTGTACCTGGACGTGCACGAGGTCCCCGAGCTACAGCGGTGCGCGGAGGCCCGGGCGTTGCTTCGGTCGCGGCGGCTGAGCCGGGACATCGCCGCGCTGCAGGCCGCGCCGTTGGTGGACCACCGAGGAGCGATGGCCGTCAAGCGTCGCGTCCTCGAGCTCCTCGCCGGAAGCTTCTTCGCGGAGCCATCCCACCGGCCGTCCGACTTCGAAGAGTTCGCCAGAGACCACAGGGTCCAGGACTACGCGAGCTTCAGGGCGAACTGCGAGCGGCGAGGAGCATCCTGGCGGGACTGGCCGAGGCGCGAGAGAGACGGTGTCCTCCCGAAGCACGGCGGCGACCGGGAGGCCTTCGGCTATCACATATACGTCCAGTGGCTGATGAGACAACAGATGGAGCAGCTGGGGCGTCGAGCCGTGGAGGCCGGAGCTCGCCTGTACTTCGACCTCCCACTGGGCGTGAACCCCGATGGCTACGACGTGTGGCGTGAGCGCGAGGACTTCGCCCTGGGGGCCACGACGGGGTCCCCACCCGACCCGTTCTTCCCCGGGGGCCAGGACTGGGGCTTCCCCCCGCTCCACCCCGAGAGGATCCGCCACCAGGGGTACCGGTACCTCATCGCGTGCCTCCGCCATCTGTTGCCGCACGCGGGCGTGTTGCGGATCGATCACGTGATGAGCCTGCACCGCCTGTACTGGGTGCCTCGAGGCCTTGACGCTCGCCACGGCGTCTACATCCGGTATCAGCCGGAAGAGCTCTACGCCATCCTGGCTCTGGAGTCGGGTCGGGGCCGGGCCGTGATCGTCGGCGAGGACCTGGGAACGGTGCCGGAGACGGTGCGCCGGACGATGAAGCGCCACGGCATCTATCGGAGCTACGTCTTGCAAATGGAGATCAAGGCCGATCCACGCCGAGCGATCAACCGAGCGCCCCGGAGCTCGCTGGCGTCGTTGAACACCCACGACCTGCCACCCTTCGCTGGCTTCTGGAAGGATGCCGACCTGGCCTATCGGATCGAGCATGGATGGCTTGACGAGGCCGAGGCGCGGCGAGAACGGGCGGAGCGCCGGCGGCTTCGGAAAGCCATGGTGCGGTTCCTTCGCTCCCAGGGGTGGTTGCCGGGCGGGCAGAGCGGGAAGGATGGGCCGAGAGCCTGGGACGTCCTCCGAGGGTGCCTGTCGCACCTGGTCGCCGGAGAGGCCGGAATCGTACTGGTCAACCTGGAGGACCTCTGGCTCGAGGAGCGTCCGCAGAACGTGCCGGGAACCACAGACGAGTATCCGAACTGGCGCCGACCGGCCCTCTACCCCTTGGAGCGGTTTCGGCAGATGCGCCGGGTGACGGGTACGCTCAGACTCATCGACGAGTTGAGGAAGCGAGGACATCGCTGATGACGAGCCGGGACCGGACTCTGACCGAGCCGGGGGTCTCACTGCTCACGTCGGATGACCTGTACCTGTTCAACGAGGGAACCCATTCGCACCTGTTCGAGAGACTCGGCGCCCACCTCATGACGGCGCAGGGTGTGCCGGGGACGTACTTCGCGGTATGGGCACCCGACGCCGAGCAGGTCTCGGTGATCGGTGACTTCAACGACTGGGATCCCCGGACGCATCCCCTCCGGACAAAGGGATCCTCCGGGATCTGGGAGCGGTTCGTACCCCAGGCCGGACCGGGCGCCGTGTACAAGTTCCACGTCATCTCGCGCCATCGCGGATACAGGGTGGACAAATCAGACCCCTTCGCATTCCTCTGCGAGACGCCGCCCCGGACCGGCTCCGTCGTCTGGGACCTCTCCTACGGTTGGCAGGACGAGGAGTGGATGCGGACCCGGGCGGAACGAAATTCGCTGGCCGGTCCCATCTCCATCTACGAGGTCCACCTCGGTTCGTGGATGCGGGCCCCTGGGGCCTCACTCAGCGGGTTCATCACGTACCGCGACCTGGCGCCCAGGTTGGCTGAGTATTGCTCGCGCATGGGGTTCACCCACGTCGAGTTCCTTCCGGTCATGGAGCACCCGTTCTACGGCTCATGGGGATACCAGACCACCGGCTACTTCGCCCCGACCAGCCGGTACGGGACCCCGCAGGAGTTCATGGAACTGATCGACACACTGCATCGTGCCGGCGTCGGGGTGATCCTGGACTGGGTGCCCTCGCACTTCCCCACCGACGAGCACGGCCTGGGATTCTTCGACGGAACCCATCTCTACGAGCACGCCGACCCGCGCAAGGGGTTCCACCCCGACTGGAAGAGCTTCATCTTCAACTACGGGCGAAACGAGGTGCGGAGCTTCCTGCTCTCCTCCGCCATGCACTGGCTCTCCACGTATCACGCCGACGGCCTCCGCGTGGACGCGGTGGCCTCCATGCTGTACCTGGATTACTCGCGCAAGGAGGGCGAGTGGATCCCGAACCGCTACGGAGGGCGGGAGAACCTGGAGGCCATCGACTTCCTGCGCCATCTCAACACGATGGCCTACGCGGAGCATCCGGACGTTCAGACCATCGCCGAGGAGTCCACGGCCTGGCCCATGGTCTCCCGCCCCACCTATCTGGGTGGGCTGGGATTCGGCATGAAGTGGGACATGGGCTGGATGCACGACACGTTGCAGTACATGTCCCACGATCCCATCCACCGAAAGTTCCACCACAACGAGCTGACCTTCCGCCAGATCTATGCGAGCAGCGAGAACTTCGTCCTGCCGCTCTCCCACGACGAGGTCGTGCACGGGAAGAGTTCGCTTCTGGGCAAGATGCCGGGCGACGACTGGCAGAAGCTCGCCAACCTTCGCCTGCTGCTCGGCTACATGTGGGCCCAGACCGGGAAGAAGCTCCTGTTCATGGGCGGTGAGTTCGGCCAGTGGCGGGAGTGGAACCACGAGGACAGCCTCGACTGGCACCTCCTGGAGCAGCCGCCCCACCAGGGGATGCAGCGCTGGGTCGAGGACCTGAACCGGTTGTACCGAAGCAAACCGGCGCTGTACGAGCTGGACGCAGAGGGGGCCGGGTTCGAGTGGATCGACGCGAACGACAGCGCCCAGAGCGTGCTCACGTTTCTGCGCAAGGGACGCTCCGACGACGACGTCATCCTGGTGGGATGCAACTTCACGCCGATTCCCCGGCCGAACTACCTCGTCGGGGTGCCCCGTGGCGGGACGTGGAAGGAGATCCTCAACAGCGACGCCTCGGTCTACGGGGGGAGCGGATGGGGAAACCTGGGAGGACTCGACTCGCTTCCGATCTCGGTGCACGGGCGGCCGCGGGCGCTCAACCTGACGCTGCCCCCTCTTTCCTGCGTCTTCCTCGAGCCATCGTGACGTTTGGCGGTGGAGGAACCCTCGGGGCGGTACACCTCGGGGGCGGCCGGTGGCGGTTCACCGTGTGGGCTCCATTCAGCCAGACCGTCGCGCTGGTATTCCTCGGTGAGGGTGGCGCCGAAGACCGTGTGGTGGCGACGGAGCCGGAGGGACGCGGTTACCACTCTGTCGCGCTGGATGGCCTTCCCCCGGGCCTGCGTTACCGATTCCGGCTGGAGGGCAGCGGCGAGTTCCCCGATCCCGCCTCACGCTGGCAGCCCGAGGGGCTGCACGGGCCCTCCGCGTTGGTGGACCTCTCGGCCTGGAGCTGGAGCGATCACGGATGGACGGGCCTGCCGCTGGAAGCACTCGTGATCTACGAGCTCCACATTGGCGCGTTCACGCCCGAGGGGACCTTCGATGCCGTGGCTCCGCGACTCGACGAGCTGCGAGATCTCGGAGTGACCGCGATCGAGCTCATGCCGGTAGCCCAGTTCCCCGGCACGAGAAACTGGGGATACGACGGGGTGTTCCCGTACGCGGTCCAGGGCTCCTACGGAGGACCCGATGGGCTTCGCCGACTGGTGGAGGAATGCCATGCTCGCGGACTGGCCCTGATATTGGACGTCGTCTACAACCACCTGGGGCCGGAGGGGAACAACCTGGCCAGGTTCGGACCCTACTTCACCGATCGATACCCCGCTCCATGGGGTGCCGCGATCAACTTCGACGGCCCCGGGAGCGACGAGGTCCGTCGATACTTCATCGAGAACGCCTTGCAGTGGCTGGAAGACTTCCATGTCGATGCCCTGCGCATCGACGCCATCCATGGCATCGTGGATACCTCTGCCAGGCCTTTCCTCCTGGAGCTCGCCGAAGCGGTGGACGACCGCGCCGAGCGACTGGACAGACGGCTGCTCCTGATCGCCGAGAGCGACCTCGGCGACGTTCGGGTGATCCGGCCCCGGGAGCTGGGAGGCTTCGGCCTGGCCGCCCAGTGGACCGACGACCTTCACCATTCGCTGCACGCGGTCCTCACCGGGGAGCGCACCGGCTACTACGCGGACTTCGGCTCGCTGGCCCACCTGGCCAAGGCCTGGACACAGGGCTTCGTCTACACGGGCCAGTACTCGCCGTCCAGGGATCGTCGCCACGGCAGCCCCACGGCGGGCCTTCCGGCGAAGCGATTCGTCGTGTACGCCCAGAACCACGACCAGGTGGGGAACCGAATGCTTGGCGAGCGGCTCTCCGCGTTGGTCGGGTTCGAGCAGCTCAAGCTGGCGGCCGGAGTGGTGGTGCTCTCGCCGTTCATCCCCCTGCTGTTCATGGGGGAGGAGTACGGCGAGGAGGCTCCCTTCCAGTACTTCGTGAGCCATTCGGATCCTGGGCTGGCGGAGGCCGTCCGCAGGGGAAGGAAGGAGGAGTTCGCCGCGTTCGCGTGGGCGGGAGACCCTCCCGACCCCCAGGACGAGCAGACCTTCCTCCGCTCCAAGCTCCGCCCCGAGCTCCGCCACGAGGGCCATCACCGCCTGCTGTGGGATCTGTACCGCGAGCTCCTCCTGCTTCGCCGGGAGCGGCCCTCCTTGGCCAACCTGTCGAAAGCCGACGTGGCCGCGTGGCCGGACGAGCGAGCCGGCATCCTTCTGGTGCTGCGATGGAGCGAGAAGGAAGAGGCCCTTCTCCTGTTCCACTTTGACCACGAACCTACCGATGTCGACGTGCCGTTCGCCGGAGCTCCGTGGCGCCGAGTGCTGGACTCGGCCGATCAGCGGTGGGGCGGACCTGGGACCCTATCGCCGGAGGAAGTCGAGGTGGACCCAGACGCAGTGATTAGACTGCAACCCGACAGCTTCGTGCTCTACGCGAGGATCCGGCCGTGAGGATGCGAGTGTGGCCGGGGAGCCCCTATCCGTTGGGGGCCACGTGGGACGGCGAAGGGGTCAACTTCTCGATCTTCTCGGAGCACGGCGAGGCGGTCGAGCTGTGCCTGTTCGACCAGCCGGAGGCCGAAGAGGAATCCGAACGCATCGAGCTGCCGGAACGAACGGACCTGATCTGGCACTGCTATCTGCCCGACGCTCGTCCCGGCCAGCTGTACGGCTATCGCGTCCACGGGCCCTACGAACCGGAGAAGGGGCATCGGTTCAACCCTCACAAGCTGCTGATCGACCCCTACGCCACGGCCATCAGTGGGACCATCAAGTGGAGCGACGCCCTCTACGGCTATCCGATCGGCGACACGGAGGAGGACCTGATCGTCGACACCAGGAACAGCGCGGGCGGGATGCCCAAGTGCGTGGTGATCGACCGGGCCTTCGCGTGGGGTGAGGACCGACCACGCCGGATGCCTTGGAATCGCACGATCATCTACGAAGCCCATGTCCGCGGGCTGACCATGCGTCACCCCGGGATCCCAGAGGAGATCAGGGGGACGTACCTCGCCATTGCCTACGACCCGATCATCGATCACCTGCTCTCCCTGGGGATCACGGCGATCGAGCTGATGCCCGTGCATCAGTTCGTCGCCGACCGCCGCCTGGTGGAAAAGGGCCTCACCAACTACTGGGGATACAACTCCCTCAACTACTTCTCCCCCCATGTCGTCTATGGGACCGGCGGACTCGGCCAGCAGGTGACGGAGTTCAAGTCGATGGTCAAGGCGCTGCACTCCGCGGGCATCGAGGTCATTCTGGACGTCGTCTACAACCACACCGGCGAGGGCAACCATCTGGGGCCGACCCTCTCCTTGCGCGGTGTGGACAACGTGTCCTACTACCGGCTCGACCCAGAGAACCCTCGCCGGTACATGGACTTCACCGGGACCGGCAACAGCCTGAACATGGTCCATCCGCGCACCATGCAGCTGATCATGGACAGCCTCAGATATTGGGTCAGCGAGATGCACGTCGACGGGTTCCGGTTCGATCTGGCCTCCACGCTGGCCCGCGAGCTGTACGACGTGAATCGGCTGGGTACCTTCTTCGACATCATTCAGCAGGACCCGGTCATCTCCCAGGTGAAGCTGATCGCCGAACCGTGGGACGTCGGCCCCGGCGGGTACCAGGTGGGGAACTTCCCCGTGGGATGGGCCGAGTGGAACGACAAGTATCGGGACTGCGTGCGTCGCTTCTGGCGCGGCGATCCCGGGCAGGTGCCGGAGCTGGCATTCAGGCTGTCGGGGTCGAGCGATCTCTATCAGGCGAGCGGCCGCCGCACATACGGAAGCATCAACTTCGTGACGTGCCACGACGGATTCACGTTGAACGATCTGGTGAGCTACGAGCGCAAACACAACGCCGCGAACTCCGAGGACAGCCGGGACGGGACCGACGCCAATTACAGCCGGAACTGGGGAGCGGAGGGTCCGGCGGATTCTCCCCGCATCAAGCGAACCCGCGAACGCATCAAGCGCAACTTCGTGGCCACGCTGCTCTGCTCTCAGGGTGTGCCGATGATCCTGGCCGGTGACGAGGTCGGCCGGACCCAGAAGGGCAACAACAATGCGTACTGCCAGGACAACGAGATCAGCTGGATCGACTGGAACCTCCCCGGCCGGGCCCGCAGGCTCCTCGAGTTCACCCGGCAGGTGCTCGCCATCCGTCGGCACAACCCGGTCCTGCGGCGACGCAGCTTCTTCACCGGCCGGGCCATCTCTCGCGAGGGCGTCAAGGACCTGGCCTGGCTCCGTCCAGACGGGCAGGAGATGGGCGAGGCGGATTGGGCCGACGCGGACAACCACGTCCTGGGCATGTTGATCCATGGCCAGGCCACCGACGAAGTCGACGAGCGGGGGCGCCCGATCTTCGGTGACACCCTGTTCCTTCTGGTGAATGGGGGGTACCGGTCCCGGCTGTTCGACCTTCCCGTGATGGAGGGGCTCGGTGTCTGGCAGGAGGTCCTGAACACGGCCCGGCCGGAGACGGGGCCGAGGGTGGTCCGGACCCAGGCTGTGAACCTGGTCGCCCACTCGTTGATCCTCCTACGGTTCGGCGAGGACCTCCGACCAGCCCCGTAGGGGTTGGGGGTCGCATCCGGCCGGAGGACTTCGAGGACGCCGAGTACTCCGATCCCGGTTTCCTGAGGTCCAGATCCGATGCGCCGTGTTCGAGGACCTCGGATCGATCGCCCACGTGCAGGTAGCTAGGATCTTGCTCCTGGCCGCTCTCTGCGAGAGCCGGCCGGGCGACCGAGGAGCTCCTTTTCGGCGAGCAGGACGTTCAGGCTTCCCGAGCGATACCCCTCCGGGTCGATGGCGATCTCGCTCCACCCCAGGCGTCGCATTTCGGCCAGCAGCTCCTCGAGCCCGGGGTGTGCCTGCAGTAGTGCGATGTCCTCGGTCGTCACCTCGATACTCGCTGACTCCCCGAGATGCCTGACCCGAACGACGCCGAATCCCAGGGCTCGGACGGCCTGCTCGGCCCGATCGATCCGGTCCAGCAGCTCCGGGGTGATCCATATCCCATAGGCCACTCGTGAGGAGAGGCATGCAAGCGCAGGCTTGTCCGCGACCGTGAGCCCCAGCCGCCGGGCAACGGCCCGAACCACGGACTTTCCGATGCCCGCCTCGAGAAGGGGGTTTCGAACGCCTCGCTGCCGGGCAGCTTCCAGGCCGGGACGGAAATCCTTCGCGTCGTCCGCGTTCGCCCCGGCTAGCACGACCGTGCCGTCCTTGGCGTGATCTGAGACCAGCTTCCCGAGGGTCGCGTACAGCTCCGTCTTGCAGTGGAAGCAACGCATCGCGTCGTTGCGAGCGTAGGAGTCTCGCTCCACCTCGTGGGTCTGGACGGTTCGATGGTGCACCCCCAGCGACGCGGCGACCTCGCGGGCGGCTTCCAGCTCCCCCGCCGGGTAACTCGGCGAAATCGCGGTCACGGCCGTGACCGCGGCCGGGCCGAGAGCACGGACGGCCAGAGCCGCAACGACGGTCGAGTCCACACCCCCGGAGAAGGCCACCACGGCGCGGCCGGCCCCGTACGATTCGATCGCGCCCGCCAGGGTCGTGATCGCCCGATCCACGCCAGCCGCCGCTCGATCCCCGTTCGAGAGGCGTACGTTCTCCAGACCCAACGACATCAGCCCTCCTGGGGGGCGAAGCGGATACTCCGCGCCACCGCGGCCACCTCCTCGTACACGTGCCTCGCGGGAAGGCCGCGCCGCCGGGCGACCTCCGCGACGTCGTCGTGCTCTGGGGTCGCACTCATAATGCGGCCACCGAGTAATCCCACCTTCACCCGAACAGAGTCATCGCCGAACGGAACCGTCACGGTGCGCCGCTCGAGCTCCGCCCGCCGTACGGGAAAGGAACGCACGCCGAACGTCGAGGTGGTCTCGAAGAAGGCCCTGCGCAATCGGGCTGCCGCCGCCGGTTCGCACAGCGCCGACAGGACCAGACCTGGCCGCCCTTTCTTCATGACGACGGGTGTGGTCCATGCGTCGAGGGCGCCCGCAGCCAGGAGAGCGCCGGCAGCGTCGGCCACCAGTTCGGGCGTCATGTCGTCGAGGCTCGCCTCGATGACGAGCAGGTCGCGCTCGACCGGCTCAACTTCGTCGGAGGGCTCGACCGCTACCTCACCCAGGATGACCCTGACCACGTTGGGATAACCCTGCGGGTCGTCATTGCCGGCACCGTAGCCGATCGCCTCGATACGCATCTGCGGGAAGGAGTCGACCGGCGTTCCCAGCGCGGCCAGGATCGCAGCTCCCGTAGGTGTAACGGTCTCCCCCACTCCGGCTCCACGTACCGCGAAGCCCTTGAGCAGTTCGAGGGTGACCGTTGCAGGAAGCGGCACCGCCCCATGGGCGTGGCCCCCCTCGGTGTTCCCGGCTCCCAGCGGGATCCCGGAAACGAGCAGCCGGTCGACCCCCAGCGACCCCAGCGCGGCAGCCACGCCCACCAGGTCGAGAAGCGTGTCGTCGTCGCCGAGCTCGTGGAGGAGGAGCTCGGCCGGATCGATCCCGTGCACGTGAGCTTCCGCCGCCCCCAGCAGGTCCAGGACCAGGCGAGCCCTGGAGGCGACGCCCTCCGAAAGAGGGGCGGCCTCGAGCGTCTCGACCAGATCTCGGAACGGGCGAGGTTGGAGATCCTCGGCCGGCGGCACAGGCTCTTCCTGCTCGGCGACTCGGTCGTGTGCGGCGGGCTCGCCGGGACCCGGTCGGATGCGCAGGAGCCGGGCGCGAAGTCCTGACCGTCTGACGACTTCGGTGTCGAATTCGAACCTGCCCGGAAGAACGGCGTCGACTGCCGTCCGCACCGCTTCCGGATCGGCCCCAGCATCGAGCAGGGCCGCCAGGAGCATGTCGCCGGCCGCGCCACCCACCACGTCGACGTAGAGAAGCTTGCTCAAGACGCGCGTGCAGTCCGACGAGCGATCAAGGCCGCCGAGTATCCCGCTCCCACGCCGTCGTCGATGTCGACGCACACCACCCCGGGTGTGCACGAGCTGAGCATCGACAGGAGCGCGGCCAGACCGCCGAAGCTCGCCCCGTACCCGACGCTGGTGGGACAGGCGATCACGGGGCAGGCCGCCAGTCCACCGACCACGCTTGCGAGGGCGCCTTCCATGCCCGCGACAACGATGACGACGTCCGCAGCAGCGAGGTCATCGCGGATCGCCGCGACCCGGTGGAGACCGGCCACCCCGATGTCGCCGATGAGCTCCACCCCCGCCCCCAGCACCGATGCGGTGAGGCCCGCTTCCTCAGCGACCGGCAGATCCGAGGTCCCCGCCGTCACCACGAGCACGCGCCCGGTGGGCGGTGGCACGTTCCGCAGGATGGCGACGGCTCGCGAGCTCTGGCGGCAGTCGACGGGATAGCCCGCTTCGTCGGCGAGGGCCCGGACTGCCCGGAGCTGCGGGTCGTCCGCCCGAGTCACAAGGATGGGTCCACTGTTGCCGTCGAGCAGCTGCCGAACGATTCCTTCCACCTGGACGACGGTCTTGCCGGATGCGTAGACGACCTCACTGGACCCTTGGCGGAGTTCCCGGTGATGGTCGACCTTGGCGAACCCGAGATCTGCGAAGGGGAGGTCCCGAAGCTGCTCGGTCGCTTCCTCAGGCGTGAGCTTCCCGGCCGCGACTCGCGCCAGCAGGTCGGTGAGCTGACCCTCGAAGGGGGATCTTCGCCCGCTCTCGGCCGCCCACTCTCGTAGGTCGTCGGGCTCGTCGCGGCCTGTCCTGATCACGGGGCCACGATAGCCGAACCAGGCTGGTCAGGGGCGGTGGGGCTCGAAGCCCACGACCTCGTAGGCGAACGTTCCCCCCGGTGCCTCGTACGTGACCTGGTCGCCCACCCGCTTGCCGAGGAGCGCGGAGCCGAGCGGAGAGTCCGAGGTGACCGTCCGGACACCGGGAGCCCGCTCCTCTCGGGATAGAGCCACCAGGTAGGTCTCGAGGCCCTCATCGGCCCCGTCGTCGAGGGGCCGGAGGCTCACCAAGCTGCCGGGGCCAACCTCGTCCGCCTCGCCCACCTCGAGGATCTCGGGGTCCTTCAGCATGTGGTCCAGATCCCGGATCCTCGCCTCCATGAGCCCCTGCTCGTTCTTGGCGGCGTCATATTCGGCGTTCTCGCGGATGTCCCCCAGCTCACGGGCATGCAGGAGTCGCTCACCCATGCGCTTGCGGCCCTCGGTCTTCAAGTGCTCAAGCTCCTTGCGCATCCGAACGTAGGCATCCAACGTCAATCGCGCGGATGGCTCCTGGCCCGGCTTGCGGGGCGGACGATCCGGCGGAAGGAATCCTTCATCTCCCATAACGCGCAATCTACCAACCTCCTTCGGGGGAAAACACATGTCGGTGAACCAGCGGTACACGGTTGCCTTCAGGATGTGAGAATGCGGGTCATATCTTCGCAGATACGCGCTCTACGAGAAGAGGCGATCACATGAGCAGGCGCTTCTACACGTTGCCGGTGGAACAGACGCAGTGGCGGGTCGGTGAGGAATCGACCACTATCTTCAACTGGGAGTACGATGAGACCCGGGACCGGCTCCTCTCCCTCTACGAGAAGGGAAAGGAGAAGCAGTGGAACACCAACACTCGTTTGGATTGGTCGATCGAGGTCGATCCGCGATCCGCCGGCAACTTCCCCGATTACTACGTGCCGATCTACGGCTCCGATATGTGGGACCGGATGGACGAGAAAGCCCGGGCCAACTTCCGCCAGCACATGGCGGCGTGGATGAACTCGCAGTTCCTCCATGGTGAGCAGGGCGCTCTGATCTGTGCAGCGAAGATCGTCCAGACGGTCCCCCACG
>DASXTW010000078.1:0-30227 GCA_036505215.1 Actinomycetota bacterium
GTCGCCGTACTTCGCGCTGGCCCCGGCGAAGATGTCGCCCGGACTTCCCTGCTCGATCTGGGCCACCAGCGCGTCGGTTCCAGCGAACGAGAAGCGGACCGTGACACCGGGATGAGCCTTGCTGAACTCCGTTGCCAACTCGGGGAACACCCGATCCAGGGAGGCCGCCGCCAGCACCGTCAGGGTGGTCGAGCCATCCTGGGAGCCAGAGGCCGCCCCGCCGCACGCGGTGGCGCCGACGGCCAGCAATGCGGCTACGAGCGCAGCGCTCGAGACAGAACGCATGAGGCGCGGCCTCATCGTACGGGCCCGTCCTCTCGGCTCACCATCACGGACGTGGCCTTGATCGTGGCCACCACGGGGACCCCCGGGGCAAGAGCGAGCTCCTCGACCGCATCTCTGGTGATAGCGGCCGCCAGCACGTAGGGTCCCGCCTCGATCTCCACCAGGGCCATGACCACGTCTGACTCGATGCTCCTGACTACTCCTGCCAGCCGGTTCCGAGCGGACAAGCGGGACCCGGTGAGCGCCTTTGGTGCGCGGCCTGACAATCGCTCCACCTCGCTCACCGGAACCCGGCGACGGTTGGCCTTGTCACGGGTCGTTCGGATCCGGCCTTCCCGGTCCCACCGACGTATCGTGTCGACGCTGATACCGAGGGCCCGCGCAGCCTCGCCGGCCGTCATCGCTCGCTCGGAAACCCGGGTGGGACCGCCAGGCTTTCGGGGAGTGGCCATATGGAGAGGCCTATGCTACACACAGGCAATACCTAGGCGTCAAGCCTGTGGATGGAAGTCCTGGCAGACTGAGCGGGAGGCCAGATCTTGAAGGGGAGGCAGTGATGCAGTGGGTGACCAGGGAGCGACCGAAGACCGACCGGATCGCCTGCCCGTGGCTGATCCGGAAGTTCATCGACCCGGACGCCGAGATCGTCTATGTACCTCGGGACCAGGTCCTTTCCTCTGCGGCCGAGAAGAGCGCCCGCTCCTTCGACGCCCCCGGCGCAGAATTCACCCATCGCGACGGCAAATGCACGTTCGAGGTCCTGATAGAGCACTTCGGCATCGAGGACCCCGCGGTTCGTAAGCTCGCCGCGATCGTTCACGGAGCCGACATCTCGGATGAGGTCGACGCCACTCCGCAGTCGGCTGGACTCCTCGCCATCGCCGAGGGCTTCGGTTACGTGGAGGAGGATGACCAGAAGCTGCTGGTCCTGGAACTGCCCGTGTACGACGCGCTGTACGAGTGGTGCCGGCGGCAACTGGGTGAGCCGGCCTGAACGGCCCCGCTGTTCATTTCACCAGGGCCAGACCGTTCAGGTTCGGCCCACCACCACCCGGCTCACTTCGACCCCGCCCTTGGTGCTTCGGACGTCGCGGAATCCTGCCCGGCGAACGATCGTGGCCACGTCCCGCGATCGGTCGGGGCTGACCTCTACCAGGAGCCAGCCTCCGGGACGCAGCCAGGTAGGCGCCTCCTCGACGACGCGCCGGACGATCCGGTCGCCGAGCGGCGAGTAGTCAGTGAGGGATTCCTCCGGCTCGAATTGGAGGATCTCGAACGGGAGGGTTCGCATCTCCCGGCGGCCCACGTAGGGCGGGTGGATCGTCACGACATCCACGGACCCCATCATCCGCCGAGGCACCGGCCTGAACAGATCACCTCGCAGGAATTTCACGTTCCGCAGCCCGAGCTGGGCCGCGTTGCGCTTGGCCATCGCGACGGGCCGGGCCGCCACGTCGACCCCGATAACCTGTGCCGAAGGGATGGCCGCCGCAACCACCAAGGCCACTGGTCCGATCCCCGTCGCCAGGTCGACATAGACGGGGTCCACGCGTGACCGCAGTCGCTTGATGGCCTGATCCGCCATCCACTCGCTGGACTGCCGAGGGATGAACGCCCCAGGCCGCACTTCGAGTGTTAGATCGTGGAAGGACGTGTGACCAATGATGTAGGCATTGGGCTCACCACCGGCGCGCCTGGTGACCAACCGCCGGAACCGGCTCACCGCGGTCCCTGCGATCTCCTCGTCTTCGTCGGGCGCGCGGCCGAGTACGAACTCCAACAGCTCCTCGGCGTCAGCCAGTTCCTTGCCAGCATGGACGTGGTCGAAGGACTCGGACTTCTTGAATATCCTTTCGGCTTCCCGCAGGACGTGACGGGCAGTTGGCACGGCGCGCATGATATCGGCTACCCGGCAGGCTTCGAGTGCGGAGGGGTTCAATCCTTCGCGGTGAGCCGCCCGGTCGACCGATCGACGTGGGCCTGTAGAGCCGTAGACTTCGCCCGTGGATTTCCGCGATTCTCCTGAAGAGGCCCAGTTTCGAGCGCGCCTGCGCGACTGGCTCGCCGCCAACCTTCCACATAATTGGGGCACGGAGGAATGGAGAGAACCAGAGGGTGACGCTCGCGTCGCGTTCTACAAGGACTGGTCGCGGAAGCTGTACGAGGGCGGCTTCATCGGCCTGACGTGGCCGAAGCGGTACGGAGGACACGAGGCTTCCATCATCCTGCAGGCCATCGTTCTCGAGGAGCTCGGACGGGCCGAAGCCCCCGAGCACATCGGGTTGATCGGGATCGGCATGGCCGGTCCCACCATCCTAGCCCACGGCACCGACGAGCAGAAGGATCGTTTCCTGAGGAACATCCTCACGGGCCAGGAGGTGTGGTGCCAGGGCTTCTCGGAGCCGGACGCCGGAAGCGACCTTGCATCGCTGCAAACCCGAGCCGTTGGAGCGGGCGACGAGTACATCGTCACCGGTCAGAAGGTGTGGTCCTCGTTCGCCCACATCGCCGATTGGTGCATCCTGGTGGCCAGAACAGACGGCTCCGGTGACAAGCACGCCGGCCTGACGTACTTCCTCATGGACATGCACACGCCCGGGGTCGAGGTTCGCCCGCTCCGCCAGATTACCGGTGAGGCCGAGTTCAACGAGATTTTCATGGACGGCGTCCACATCCCCGCCGACATGGTGGTGGGTCGAGAGGGTGACGGTTGGAGCGTCGCCATCACCACGCTGATGAATGAACGAGCGAACGTGGGCTTCGCACTCCTCGCGCGACTCGACGTCGCGTTTCGGCGGCTCGTGGCCCTGGCGAAGTCCACCTCTCGCAACGGGTCCCGCGCCGCAGATGATCCCCTGGTCCGCGACAAGCTGGCCGATCTGTGGGCCGACCTCCAGGCGTTTCGCTTCACCATCTACCGGGCGTTTTCCGCCTTGCTCAAGACCGGCGTGCCGGGGCCCGAGGGGTCCGTAGGCAAGCTGTTCTGGTCGGAGACCAACCAGCGCCTGACGAAGACGGCGCTCGAGATCGAAGGCGCGTTCGCCCTCCTCGGTGCGGGGTCCGAGCGTGCGGTTGAGAACGGCAGGTGGCAGCAGCTCCAGCTGCGGAGCCGCGGCAACACGATCGAGGCCGGCACGTCGGAGATTCTGCGAAACATCATCGCCGAGCGCGTCCTCGGCTTGCCGAAGTCGAGCCGGTGATCCCCTAACCATGGACTTTGCGTTCACCGAAGAGCAGGAGATGCTCCGGGCCTCCGCCCGCCAGCTCATGGCAGAGCGCTATCCGATCGAGCGCGTGGCGAAGATCGCCGACGAGGCCGGCTTCGATCGCACAGAGTGGGACGCAGTGGCGGAGCTCGGATGGACGGGAATCTCCGTCCCGGAGGACCGAGGTGGAGCCGGGCTCTCGTTCCTGGAGGAGATGGTGGTGGCCGAGGAGCTTGGCCGCGCGCTCTACCCGGGTCCGTACCTCTCGAGCGTCGTTATGGCTACGCACCTCTTGCGGATCGGACATGATGCAAATGAGCTCCGGGACGTGGTGGCCGGCGACCGCATCGCGACGGTCGCGTGGGCCGGGGAAGATGGGCGCTTCGACACCAATCCGGCTCCAAAGGTCGGATGGGATGGCGAGTACCTCTCCGCCGTTCGTCTCTTTGTGCCAGATATCGGGATCGCCGACCTGATTGTCGTCGTTGGAGATGTCGACGGGGGGCTGGGCGTCTGGACGGTGGACCGTGAGGCGGATCGAACCCGCTGGCGAGAACTCTCTACCGTCGATACCACTCGGCGGATGGGTGAGGTGGTGTTCCAGGGCACCCCCTCCCACCTCGTGGCCTACTCCGATGCGTACTCCCCGCGCCCACACGGCCTGCTTCGCCACCTTGAAGCGCTCCGGGATCGGGCCCTCGCAGCTCTCGCCGTGGAGGCTGTGGGGGTCGCCTCGCGGGCACTCGAGCTCACCCTGGAGCACGCCCGCACACGGCAGCAGTTCGGCCGTCCCATCGGGTCGTTCCAGGCCGTCAGCCACTCACTGGCCCAGGCATTCCTGGAGGTGGAGACGGCCCGATCGCTGGCGTACTGGGCTGCCTGGGCAGTGGCGGAAGGAGAACCGGAAGCCGGACCGGCAGCCGCCGCGGCCAAGGCCCGGGCGGCCGAGGCCGCCGTGGACACCTGCGAGCGGGCCATCCAGGCCCACGGCGGGATCGGCTTCACCTGGGAGCATCCGCTGCACCGCTTCTACAAGCGGGCCCTCGGGATCGCCGCCTTCATGGGGTGGGGCGGCGAGCTCCGGGCCCGCGTTGCCGCAGACCTTCTGGACGAACACCCCTAGGCGCGAGGTCCCGCCGGGGTAGGACGCTTGTCGCTGGTCCGCAGCCCTTACAATTCCTAATCATGGCGGGACGGAATCCGAAGCTGCGACCGGTCTCTGCGATCGAGCCTCTCGCGTCCGGTGAGGGCAGAACGGCGGGTGAGCCCGAGTCGTCGGAGAGGATCCGCCTCACCGCGGACCGCATCCTCATCCGTGTCCCCGACGAGACCGAGCGCCGGTCAAAGGCGGGTCTGGTGATTCCGGCCACCGCTGCTCCCCACATGAAGCGGTGCGAGTGGGCAGAGGTCGTCCTCATCGGGCCGGAGACCAGGAACGTGAAGCCCGGCGACCGGATCTTGTTCCTCCCCCAGACCGGACTGGAGGTCGAGGTCCGGGGGGAGACGTTCCTGTTGCTGAGAGAACGCGACGTCCAAGCCATCGCCTCGGATCGCGACGACCCGCACGCAGGGCAGTACCTCTAACTTCCGACTGCGGCGACCCCTCACCTTCAGCTTGGCTCGGGCCCGAGGCCCATCCTGTAGAGGGGGTCATCTCGGTCTTCATCGATCAACAGGACTTCCTCGATGCCGCGGTCATGAAGGTCCGACCAGGCTTGCCCCATCCAGGACTCCGCCTCTTCTCGATCAGCGAAAGGCTCGGACGAACCCACGCTCTGGCCAGCGTCGTCGAGATAGCGCCAGAGGAACATCGGGCCCGACCTATTTGATCAATCGGGAAAGCCGGCGATCTGCGAGCACGCGGCCACCCGTTTGACAGGTGGGGCAGTACGTCACCTCGTGAGACTCGTAGGACACGCGCCGCAGGTCCGAGCCGCACACGGGACACGGGGTCCCGTACCGGCCGTGGACCACCCAGTGATCGCCGATCTTCGGCGGGAGGCCCGCGGGCCGCTGCCGCTCCACCTCCAGCCCATCCGTGAGTACCCGGTGCACGGCGTCCAGCAACCGCTTCCGTTCTTCGTCCGAGAGCGACGACAGTGATCGGTACGGTGACAGCTTCGCTCGATGCAGGATGTCGTCTGAGTAGCCGCGGCCGATGCCGGCAACCTGACGCTGATCGCGGAGCATCGCGTGCAGCCGCAGCGTATCGGTGCCCGTCATCATCAGGTCTCTGAACTCATCCGAGAAGGGCTCCGGACCCAGCTTGGCCAGGGGACTGTCGGCGCCGGGCGTCAGCACCCACCACCCCGCCTTGCGCTCCGTACCGAATTCCTTCACGAAGACTGCTGGATCGCGGTCGAAGCGGAGCCTGAGCACACCTCCCTTTGGTCGGGAGTTCACCGAACCTGGCACCAGATCGACCCGGCCGCCCTGGGAAAGATGCACCGCCAAGCGATACCGTTCGATCTCGAAGACGAGGAACTTCCCTCGGCGGCCTACCCCATCGAGCCGCCTCCCCCCGAGTTCCTCCGGAGAGGGGGTGACCGTCTTCAGCGCGGAGAAGGAGAGCGGCTCGGCCCGCACGAGGATTGCGCCTGCCAGACGGGCGTGGAGGCGCTCCGCCAGTGCCTGGACTTCGGGGAGCTCGGGCACGGATCCAAGTGTAGGCGCCACGAGCCGGCGCGAAGCGGCCGGGCGGCTCAGGTCGCTCAAGAGCACAAAGACC
Source organism: Actinomycetota bacterium (assembly GCA_036505215.1). GTDB lineage: Bacteria > Actinomycetota > UBA4738 > UBA4738 > UBA4738 > DASXTW01. Next base: position 6,220 of record DASXTW010000078.1, read on the forward strand.
AGGGACGATAACCGTCGTATGCGTCGGCTCTCCCCACGTCTGATCGTCGTGGCGGCGATCATCGCGGCAACGCTCATCCCGGCACGCGCTGCCTTCGCATTCAGCGACGTTCCCAAGAGCTATTGGGATTACACAGCCATCCAGTACGTGGCTGTGACCAACACCTGGATGCAGGACTACGGACCGGATATCTTCCAGCCGACCACCAAGGAGACCCGCGGCTTCCTGGCCCGAGCGCTGGTGCTCGCCTACGCGCCCGACGAGCCGCCCGACCCGTCGATCACCTTCCCTGATCTCCCACCCGAGAACCCGCTCTATCCATTTGCCAACGTCGCGGTGAAGCTCGGGTGGATTCCGAAGTACGCGAGCGGCGAGTTCGGGCCCAGCAATGCCGTGGTGGGGAGCCTTCTTGACTCCTCGCTGATCAAGGCAACTGGGCTGTTCGAGGCTCCCCTGGCGGGGCTGGCCGCGATCCACGAGGCCGACGGCACACCCTATGTGGTCTCGGGTCGCTGGCCCCACATGATGCTGGCCCACTACCTCGGGCTTCACTACAACCATTCCAACGAGAAGCGAGACTTCGGGGCGAAGTCCAGGGTCAACCGAGACGAGGTGGCCTACTCGCTGTGGAGGGCCAAGACCCTTCCTCGGTACAAGATCGATTCCACCGTCAAGTTCAACGACATCACGCTGGCCGGACTGAGTGAAGCCCAGCAGGTGAAGCACGACCTGACACAGGAAGCGCTGGATCAGGTCGGCTATCCCTACATCTGGGCGGGCGAGTGGAACGCGAAGAGCCCTTCCGGCTACTGCTGCGGCTATCAGCCCCAGGGCGGATTCGATTGCTCGGGCTTCGTCTGGTGGGTGATGAAGAGATACGAGGACGGATACAACGCGGCCAAGTATCGCGTCTACGCGGGGTGGTCGATCCACGACCGATCGAGCTCCTACATGGCCAAGAACGCGGGGACCCAGATCACGTTCGGCAAACTGCACGTGGGCGACCTCATGTTCTTCTCCTCCAACGGTGGGAAGAAGTGGTCCGACGTCAACCACGTCGGCCTGTATGTGGGCAAGGGCTGGATGATCCATTCCTCCGGCAGCACCGACGGTCCGGTCGTGGAGTGGGTGACCGATGGTTACTACCGCGACCACTTCGTGTACGGCCGGCGGATCATCGGTGTTCCTCCGAAGTTCATCTCCGCGCCTCCCAGCCAGCTGACCGCGGGCGATTCGGCCTAGTGCACGGTTGGGCCACGGATCGCCCCGGGGCAGGGCTCTGCGCCCCGGCAAGGTCAGGGTTTGCCGATCACCCGCTCGACCGCCTGAAGCAACGCTCCGAGGCTGAACGGACGCCGGAGCTCCGCGTCCACCGGCACCAGAACGAGCTTCTGCGTCTCGCCCTTGGCCGCCATGAACACGATGACCTTGAGAGCCTTCAGCTTCGGGTCCTTGCGGACGCGGCGAAGGACGTCCCAGCCATCCTCGTCGGGCAGCTCGGCGTCCAGGATCAGGAGGTCATAGGGCTTCTGGCGCAGGGCCCTCAACCCGCCGGTCCCGCTGGCGGCTTCGTCAACCTCATAGCCCGCGAGCTGGAGCCGAAGGACCGGCTGCCGGAGATGCTCGGGCCGGTTGTCGATGAACAGGATCCGTTTCTTCGCCATGAGCGTTGCCGTAGCGAGCGTACGGTTTCCTCTCTCGCCACGAAAGCTGCGCTATGGGTTTCCCCCACGAAATGCGTTTGACACTGGCGGGGGGTGCACCTAGGCTCCCGGTGGGCTGCTACAGGCAGCCCATTCTCATGCGCTGGTTGAGAGGGGGATCTGGAAGGCGGGTCGGGCGGCTGACGGGAGCCGTGTTGATCGCGGTGTCTCTGGCCGTCAGTTCTTCGACTGTCTCTTCGGCCCGTCCCACCCGGCAGGACCTGGCTGACGCCAAGGCCAAGCTGCTGGCCCTCAATCAGCGACTGTCCCAGCTCGTCGAGCAGTACGACGCGGCGAAGCTCGCTCTCCACACGGTCGAGAATCAGCTCGCCGACGCCAGGGCCAGAGCCCAGCGGGCTCGCTCGGAAGCTCAGCGTGCCAGAGCGTACTTGTCGAACCGTGCCAGAGGCGCCTACGAGGGCGTCGGCGCAGGGATCGACGTGTTGCTCGGCGCGACCACACTCTCGGAATTCACCGACCGCGTGGAGTTCCTGAACAGCGTCGCTCGAGAAGACGTCGACGCGGCCAACCGGGCCGAGGTGGCAGGGCAGCTGGCCAAGGTGGCCGCCGCAGACCTCACCCAAGCCCTCCACCGCAGGCAGGCGTTGGTTCGGACACTGGACGCCAGACGCAGCGACATCGAGGCAGGCATCGCCCAGCAGAACGCCCTGATCCGGCAGCTGGAGAAGGAGCTGTCGAAGCCCGTCGTACGAAGGATCGTGGCGCTGCCCGGCCCCAGCCAGGGCTCGCATCCGTCCCCGCCATCGGGCGGGGGTGGGGGCGGGCACCCGTCACCACAGCCGCCACCGCAACCTCCACCGCCGCCGAGCAGCGGCGCGGCTGTCGCGGTCCGGGCCGCGTACTCGGCGATCGGAGTGCCGTACAAATGGGGTGGATCGAACCCGAAGGAAGGATTCGACTGCTCCGGCCTGACCATGTGGTCGTGGGCCCAGGCGGGCGTGTCGCTTCCGCACTCATCGGCCGCGCAGTACGCCGTCCTCCCCCACGTGGGGCGTGGCCAGCTCAAGCCCGGCGACCTGCTGTTCTTCTACACGCCCATCTCCCACGTGGCCATGTACGTGGGGGGGAACCAGATGATCCACGCAAAGCACCCGGGCACCACCGTGGCCAAGGAAACGATCTCCTCGTACTACTGGGCGGTGTACGTGGGCGCCGGCCGCCCCGGCTAGGAATCTCGCGCTCGCCGGAAAGAGTCAGTCGGTTCGATCCGCGGTCTCAAGCGCCGCGTCCAGCAGCACCCGGTGCGTTTGGGGTGATCCGGCGACGATGTTCCCGGACAGGTAATCCGAGCCGCCCTCCCAGTCCGTGACCACGCCGCCAGCTTCCTCGACCAGAAGCGCTCCCGCGGCGACATCCCACACGGACAGGTGCAGCTCGAGGTATCCGTCGAAGACGCCGCATGCCACCCACGCCAGGTCGAGTGACGCCGCTCCCGACCTTCGAATGTCCTCTGTCCGAGCAAGGACCTTCTCCAGGGCCGCCGTGTATCTGGGAACCAGAGACTTCGCTCTGAACGGAAACGCCATCGCGATCACGGCCTGCTCCGGCGGTCGCTGGCTCACCCGGATCCGCTCGGACCCCGACCAGGCGCCCTGGCCCCGGGCGGCCGAGAAGGACAGGCCGAGCAGCGGCCCCTCGACGGCTCCTGCCAAAGCCCGGCCTCCTTCGATCAAGGCTACCGACACGGCCACGACGGGGAATCCCAGCAGGAAATTCGTGGTGCCATCCAGAGGATCGACGGCCCAGAAGCGATCGCCTCGTTCGCCCCCGCTCTCCTCGGCAAGGACGTGAATGTCCGGCGCCTCGCGCTGGAGAAAGGAGCGGATCGCCTCCTCGCTCTCGCGATCCACGGCAGTCACATAGTCGCCAACGCCCTTCACCTCGCCCCTCGCGGTGTGTCGGGCGAACTGGCGCCGCACGATCTCGGAGCCAATGGCGGCAGCCTGCTCCGCGACGTTGCGTAGTTGCCCGAGCTCGCTCTCATTGGCACGTTGGGAAGCATTCATACGATGGCGATTCTCCTGCAGCCGTCGGCTGACCGTCGGGCGGTACCGGGATTACGGCTTCCGAGCCAGCACCAGAGCGGGACTCAGCCGTCCGTCCGCCAGGTCCTCGGCCAGAGCCTCGCCTGCGCCGTTCCTCGCCACGGGAGCAGAGGGACTCGGCCACGGCAACACCTCGACGTCCGTGAGGCCGCACCGCGACAGCAGGGAAACCACCGACTTCGTGGCGACTGCGTGCCAGGGTTGGTCGGCCAGGTCGGCGAAGCGAGGAGGGCGGAATCCATCCCAGAACGTGTCGGCGACCAGGGCTCGCCCGCCCGATCGAAGGACCCTGGTCACCTCCTCGGCGAAGCGGAGCAGATCTTCGACGTGAGTGGTGGCGCCCAGGCACCACACCTGGTCGACAGATTCCCCGCCCAGTGGCAGAGCCGGACCCGTCGGGTGCACGTCGATGTTCAGCACTTCGGCGCCCGTCTCCTCGGCGAGGCGACGAGAAGGGTCTTCGCTCCCACAGCCGACCACGAGGACACGGTGGCCCTCTTGGGGGGGCACCGTGCTCAGGATCCCGCGCACTATCTCGTCCGGTGCATACCAGGGTTCGCAGGGGTGATCGGCGGCGGGATCGGATCCGGAATCGCCGTTGAGAACGGACACTCCGCCAAGCGTTTACCCACGAGAGCAGGGCGTGCAAACTGCCCTCTTGTCACTCTTTGTAAGGCCCTGGTCTTGTGCCATGACCGGCTGGTGTGCTAGGTTCCGCGGCTCCAGGGAGGGAGAAGGGAGGGGCGCAGATGTCAATGGTGCCGGGCATCGATGAGCGTCCCTCGAAGGTCGGCTAGACCTCTTCTCCGACGAGATCCAACGGCCGCCCTTCGGGCGGCCTTTCTGCTCTTCGAGGATCGCTCACACGACCGCCGGTCAGATCGATGAGGTTTGGCGCGTGAAGGTTTCAATCATTTTCGAGACTGGGATTTCGAGACGACCCGTTGCGACGGGTGGAAGGCCACTCGTCCGCGGGACGGAGGTGGAGGTCCACCGTGGGCCGTGTGAAGAGCCTGGATGGCTTGCGACAGGGTCTGGAAACAGGCCCTCGTCGAATCTTGGCCACCTTGCTGTTCACCGACCTCGTGCAGTCGACGGAGCGAGCGGTCGAGCTGGGTGACCGGCAGTGGCTGGAGCTCCTGGAGGCGCATCATGCCGTCGCCCGCGAGCAGCTGTCGAGCTTCCAGGGCCGTCTCGTCGAGGTCGTGGGGGATGGGCTCTTGGCGGCGTTCGATCTCGCCACATCAGCGGTTCGCTGCGCTTCGGCACTGCGGGACGCCGTGCACGCGCTCGGACTGGAGATCAGAGCAGGCCTCCACACCGGCGAGTGCGAGCTGTTCGACGGCCGGCTGCGTGGCGTGGCCGTGCACACCGGGGCACGCGTCTCGGCCCTCGCCGAGCCCGGAGAGGTGTTGGTATCGAGGACTGTGTACGACGTGGTTTCCGGGTCCGGCCTCCGGTTCTCGGACCGGGGCGACCATGAGTTGCGGGGTATTCCGGGCGCCTGGCGCCTCTACGCATTGGCTCCGGACGACCTTCGGTGGCCCCGGCGTGCCGGCCGCGGCCGGATGGCCGTTGGCGTCGTCCACACCTCTCGCCGGGCGGGCAACGGGCGGGCCCCTGCCAGGCGTGTCGCTTCGGCGAGCGCCGACGGCTGAGCCGAAATCGAAGGGGCCCTCCTCACGGAGGGCCCCTTCAGTCCTGGTCTTCGCCGGGCTAGAAGTCGTCCATGCCGCCGCCCATACCACCGCCGGGCATCGGCATCTTCTCCTTCTCGGGCTTCTCCGCCACCAACGCCTCGGTGGTGAGGAACAGCCCCGCGATGGACGCCGCGTTCTGCAACGCCGACCGAGTCACCTTCGCCGCATCGAGCACGCCGAACTTGAACATGTCCCCGTACTCACCGGTGGCCGCATTCAGGCCCCATCCCGCGTCCAGCGAGCGGACCTTCTCCACGACCACGCCGCCCTCCAGTCCGGCGTTGGCGGCGATCTGCTTGAGGGGCTCCTCCAGGGCCTTCCGCACGATGTTCGCCCCGGTGGCCTCGTCGCCCTCCAGGTCGAGCTTCTCCATCGCCGTCTGGGCGTTCAGAAGGACCACCCCGCCGCCGGGCACCATGCCCTCCTCGACCGCGGCCTTGGCCGTCTGCACGGCGTCCTCGATGCGATGCTTCTTCTCCTTGAGCTCCACCTCGGTGGCCGCCCCGACCTTGATGACCGCCACACCACCTGCCAGCTTGGCCAGCCGCTCCTGCAGCTTCTCGCGGTCGTAGTCGGAGTCGGTCTTCTCGATCTCGTTCTTGATCTGGTTGATCCGGCCCTTGATCTCGTCCTCGGTCCCACCGCCCTCGACGATCGTGGTCTCGTCCTTGGTTACCACGATCTTGCGGGCCGAGCCCAGGAGGTCGAGCTTGACGTTCTCCAACTTCAGGCCGACCTCCTCGGAGATCACCTGGCCCCCCGTGAGGATGGCCATGTCCTGCAGCATGGCCTTGCGCCGGTCGCCGAACCCGGGGGCCTTCACCGCGACGGACTTGAAAGTTCCGCGGATCTTGTTGACGACCAGCGTGGCCAGGGCCTCGCCCTCCACGTCCTCGGCGATGGCCACCAGCGGCTTCCCGGCCTGCATGACCTTCTCCAGGACCGGCAGCAGGTCCTTCACCGCCGAGATCTTGGAGTTGGCGAGAAGGATGTAGGGGTCTTCGAGGACGGCCTCCATCCGCTCGGGGTCGGTGACGAAGTACGGCGAGATGTAGCCCTTGTCGAACCGCATCCCCTCGACGAGCTCGAGCTCCATGCCGAAGGTCTGGGACTCCTCGACGGTGATCACGCCGTCCTTGCCGACCTTGTCCATGGCCTCGGCGATCTGCTCGCCGATCTCGTCGTCGGCCGCGGAGATGGACGCCACGTGGGCGATGTCGTCACGGGTGTCGATCTCCTTGGCCTGGTTCCTGATGGCCTCGACCGCAGCCTCCACGGCGACCTCGATGCCTCGCTTCAGCGACATCGGGTTGGCGCCGGCGGCCACGTTGCGCAGGCCTTCCTTCACCATGGCCTGGGCCAGGACGGTGGCCGTGGTGGTGCCGTCACCGGCCACGTCGTCGGTCTTCTTGGCCACTTCCTTGACCAGCTCGGCCCCGATCTTCTCCTGGGGATCCTCGAGCTCGATCTCCTTGGCGATGGACACCCCGTCGTTGGTGATGGTGGGGGCGCCCCACTTCTTCTCGAGGACGACGTTGCGGCCCTTGGGCCCGAGGGTGATCCTGACCGCATTGGCCAGCTGATCCATCCCCCGCTCCAGGGCTCGCCGCGCCTCCTCATCGAACGTAATGAGCTTGGCTGGCATGCCACCTCCTCCTTCTGGGCCTACCGCTTCGCTGCTTGAGGCCCGTGCTTGCTCTGCCTATGCCTGGCGAATCTGCAGACAGAATGCTAGCACTCTAAACCCCGGAGTGCTAACGACCAGCAGCCCGCAACCTCACCCCTGCCCACCCTGGCAGACTGAAAGGGGACCTATCCACGGAGGAGAGCGAAATGGCCGAGCCATCAGCAAGTGGCGAGAAGGAAACGCGGAAGGCGTGGGATGAGGTTGGGAAGCACTTTTCCGACGTCGGGAAGCGGATCGGTGAGCACTACCGCAAGCTGGAGGACGAGACCAGGACATCGGCGGCGACGCAGCGCCAGACGGTGAACGACGCGATCAAGAAGGTCGTCGACGAACTGGATCAGGCCTTCACCGGGCTTGGGAACGCCCTTCGAGATCCTCAGACAAAAGACAGCCTGAACCGCGCGGCCAAGTCATTCAGCGATGCGCTCGACTCGACCTTCTCGGGCCTCGGCGAACGGTTGCGCAAGGGCAGCACCAAGAAAGACACACCGGGCGACACGGGACCGGGCGAGTCGGGGCGCCAGTCGAACTCCTGAGCACTACTTCCCGGTCAGGGAGAAGTGCATGTAGTCCTTCTCGCTGTTCCAGTACCCGCCCCACTTCCACCCGATGGCGGCGAACGCCCGAACGACCACGTCGCCCGGACGGATCATCCCTGGGTAGTGGAGTGAGCGGTCGCGGTAACGTCGTGCGTGGTTGTTCTTCACATATCCATCCGCAGTTACATACGGGTTCTCGATGGGGTTGATGTCGATGGCCAGCCCGGAGGCGTGTTGGGACCACCTGGGGAGCGGTCCCCGCGCCGTGAGCACGGGCCGGCAGTTGAACCCCACCGTGTAGTCCCTCCGATCATTGGGGTCGTCGTCCTGCGGGCCGCGGTACTGAACGGCCAGGTGCATACGCTTGATGGGGAAGTGAGCCCGGAAGAGGCGGCGGAACACGCTCACAACATCGCGAGCGACCCGCGCATTCACCACCATCGGGCCCTGGTGTACGTGTCCGTCGAAGCCCCAGTACCGAAGGGTGAGAAGCCGAAGATCACTCAGTGGGACAGGGCAGCCATTGCGCCAGGTAGTCCCCCGCATCTCGGCTGCCAAGTCACGGGGGATACGTGAAACGGTTCCGAGGAACCGCGCCGGTAGCGTGCTGGAGGCAGCAGACGGAGTGACCGAGGGACTCTGACCCGCGCCGCCCAGATCAGCCTTGGCCGCGGGCTGGCGGGTCTTCCTCACAACTGAAGTCTTCGTCGCGCTCGCTTGCGTACACGCCGCGAGAAGAAGGAGCACGGCGACGGCCAGGAGGCGGACCCGCATGGCTCGAACCACGGGCTAGCCGAGCACCTTGGAGAGCGTCTGGCCGGCCAGAGCGACCGGTTCCAGCTCCTGCACACCCCACATGTTGAAGATCAGGCCGTCGAGGCCGGCGTCCAAGAGCTCCTGAACCTTCTCACCCACCTCGTCGGGGTCGCCCACGATCTGGGACATCCGGTAGTACTCATCGTTGAGACCGCGAGCAGCTTTCAGCTCGGCCCCCCTGCGCTCTGCCTCCTCGTGGGTCGGGGCGATGACCAACCCGCCCAGCCTGGTCTTGGTGATCTCCGCCGGGTCCCGTCCGATCTCCTTGCAGTGCTGCTCGAGCACGCCGAGCTTGTGCTTCACGGTGGCGGCGTCCCCGAACAGGTTGCAGGCGTCCGCGTACTGCGCAACGAGTCGAAGCGTCTTCTTCTCGCCGCTCCCCCCGATCAGGATCGGAGGCCCGCCCGGGTTGATCGGACGAGGGAAGTTCAGAGCTCTCTCGATCCTGTAGTGCTTGCCCTGGAATGTGGGCTCCTCCGACTGAAACATCGCCCGGCAGATCTGCACCGCTTCTTCCAGCCGCTCAAGCCGTTCGCTCGCCGGTGGGAACTCGAAGCCGTAGCCCCAATGCTCGTCCTCGTTCCAGGCCGCGCCGATGCCGAGGATGGCCCGTCCCGACGAGACGACGTCGAGCGTGGTGACGATCTTCGCGAGCAAGGCGGGGTTCCGGTAGGTCACGCCCGTGACCATGGCCCCGAGCCTCACCTGCGACGTCCGCGCAGCGATCCCTGAGAGGAGCGTGTACGAATCCATCATTGGTTCGGTTCGCTGGCCCATGAACGGGATCTGATACAAGTGGTCCATCACCCACACGGAGTCGAACCCGGCGTCCTCCGCAGTGGTGGCGATCTCCGCGACCCGGCCGAACAGCTCTGCATCCGAAACGCCGGGATACGTGAAGCTCGGGATCTGCAATCCAAGGCGGGTTACCGGTCGGCGGTCGTGTTCGTTCATCTGCTCCCCTTCTGGCGAATTGGTCCAGACTAGCGCGGGGTGGAGGAAACGAGCGTGGCCTCGCTCAGGGCCGACCGGAACCGCCCCTCGCACGGTCGTCCCGCGCCCTGGTGCCGACTCGACATGGAACTCGCCACCCATGGCCGACAGTCTGTCGGCCATGCCCTGCAACCCGGTGCCATAGCGACGGACCTTGGGGGCAAACCCGGCTCCCTCGTCTTGCACCTCAAAGGTAAGGGAGCGGCGGGTAGATCCCCCTGGCCAGGTCGCGGAGGTCCCCCAGGCCGGTACTTGAGGATGGCGATGCCAGCGGCAACCGCAATCAGCGGAAAAAGGACGATGAAGGCCAACACCGGCTCGGGTCCCAGGCCGGGCGCGAGCACGATGAACCCGACGGCTGCCGCCAGCCCGGCGAATGCGATCCACTTCAACTGTTGGCGCTCCTCGCCGCGAGAGTTGCGGAACCGAAGCACGAGGGAGGCAGCCTGCAGGAGAAGAACGAGGGAGGCGATCTGGTATCCGCTGTAGATGGGGGAGATGACAGAGGAAGGCAGGAGCTGCACCGGATCCCGGAGCATCGGGAAGTTGGAGGGCGTGGAGAAGTTGACGTCCGAGATCGCTGTGGCTGTGCCGCCAACGAGGGGGATCGCCACGGCCGCCCAGGCCACCACGCGCCAGCGGCGAGACAGCAGCCGGCCGTGAGGAAAGAGGAGAAGGATGAAGATGAGAGGGATGAGCCCTACTTCGATGGAGATCATGAAGACCCACGCGGCCCACGCCGTAGCGGCGGCCGGTGGGGATGTCGTCAGCCCGTAGCGAGCGTATGCGTCCGCCAGATCGCCGATCGAGATCGCTCAGCATCAACCACCCCAGCGGATTCTCGGGCCTGCGGGATGCAACCATGGCGCCCACCCCCGAGAAGGCAAGCAGAGCCGGGAGGAACGGGATGACGCCAGACTCCGCGTGCGCCTTCAGGCTCAGCCAGCCGGCGACGGAGAAGACCGCCACACCGAGCAGGAACAGGCTCCACGCCAGGAGGGAAGCCGCTCGCCGGTTCATGTTGCCTGCGCCACCCGGTGGGCAGGCAGCCGCCCGGTGACCGTCGTGCCCGCGCCGGGGGCGGATCGGACCACCAGCTCGCCGCCCAGCGCCGCTAGGCGATCGGCCATTCCTTGCAGTCCCGTCCCATAGCCTCTTGCAGCCGGATCGAAACCCACGCCGTCGTCGGTGACCTCGAACACGAGGGCACCGTTCTCTTCCCGCAAGTGGACTGCGGCGTGGGCGGCCCCGGCGTACTTGGCGACGTTCTGCAGGGCCTCCAGCGTGCAGAAGTACACGGCGGCCTCGGCCTCTTGGGGATACCGGGAGATGCCGTCCGTTTCGATCTCAACCGGGACGGCTGCCTTACGGGCCTGTGCATCGAGGGCCGCCACCAGTCCGTGATCGGCGAGAAGCGGTGGATAGATCCCGCGAGCCAGATCCCGCAGGTTCTCCATGGCGTCCTGCGCCTCGGCCTGAAGCTCCGCGAGCATTGCGTCGGCGCGTTCCGCGTCCTTCCGTGCCATTGCCCGCGCCAGAGTCAGCTTCACCGAAAGGGCGACGAGCTGTTGCTGGGCGCCGTCGTGGATGTTGCGCTCGAGCCGGCGACGTTCCTCGTCCTGCGCCTTGACCAGCCTCTGACGCGACGCGCGGAGCTCCTCGATCAAGCCGACGTTTCGCATCACCAGCCCCGCTTGCGATGCCAGGTCAGAGACGAGCTTCTCCTCGGCCGGGGTCAGCGGTTCGTTTGCAGGCTTGTCGATGCTGAGGGCTCCAAGGAGCTCCCCATGGTGACGCACGGGGAAGAAGGCCGCGGCGTGCGGCGGCGCCGGAACGTCGTTGCCCCGAACAGGGATCGGTTCGAGCGCTGATGCATCGGCAGGCCAGGTGGCGGCCGGACGGAGCTCGGCCCCGACCTCCAGCCACACGACCGCCCCGGTGGCGCCCGTACCATCTCCGAGGATCTGCGCCATACGAGAGGGAAGGTCCTCGGTCGCATACCCACCGGTCATTCGTTCGGAGAACTGTGAGAGCACCTCGTATGGAGTGGCCCGCCGCCCGTAGACCAGCCTGTTGGCGAGATGCTTGGCTCGTTCGCGAACCGGCTGGAAGGCCACGGCGATGAGGACGGCCGCCGCGACCGTGAGGAACCTGTTGGCCCGGGATCCCACCAGCGCGCCGATGCCCACCACGATCGCCACGTAGACCGCGGTGAAGAAGGCCGCCAGGGCGCCGAAAACGACGGCCTTGTTGATGACGACGTCGATGTCGTACAGCCGGTATTTCAAGATGGCGATGCCAACAGCCACGAACAGGCCTATCTGGGCAAGGGAAAAGCCGATCGCCACGACGATGTTGGTGATGAACAGGTTGATCACCAGGAGCGTGACGAAGATCGCTGCTGCCGTCACGAACCACTTCAGCTGCTGGCGTTCCTCCCCGCGGGCCTTCTTGAATCGGAGCGCCGTCGAGACGAACGCAACGAGGCTGAGCCCATTGATCGCCAGGATCGCTCCGATGAGGAACGGAACCAGAGGCTGGGCCGCAGGAGCGAAGTCGCTGGTCTCTGGTCCGACAAGAGGCCTGGACCAGGCGAGTGAGGCCATCACGGCGGCGGTGATGACCAGAACCCCCGTGCAGACAAGGGCAATCCATCCGACCGCCCGCCATCGCCGTGAGACCAGCCTGCCCGTGGGGAAGAGGAGCAGGAGGAAGGGGAGCGCCCCGATCCCGAGCGTCCAGGTCCAGTTCGCCAGCCACCCAGCTGCGTGGCCGCCAGGGAGAGAGCCGTCCTGGACGATCAACGCATAGGCCGTGTAGCTACTTCCGAAATTCGACAGGCCGAGGCCCAGGCCCGCGAGAAGGAAGACCCACCCGAGGAGGATCCCGGAGCGCCGGGATGCCACGAGGGTTCCGATCAGGGGCAGCCCCAGGATCGACAGGTCGTCGAAGACGTCCGCCGCGCTGGATCGATACTCAGGCGGAAGCTGGTGAGCCGGGGAGATGATCTCGAGGGCGACCCCGGCCAGGATGGCGATCACCGAGATCGCTCCGAGGGCCCACGCCAGACGAGACGCCGTGCGTTGGCTCATGACGCCAACCCGAGCAAGAGGCGGGCTCGCCACATGGCGCCATTCTCCATCGGTGGGGCACGAGGCCGGAAGGGGGGCGGTGCGAGTCATCGCCCAGGCCAGCTTCCCTGTTCACGGCGGTGCTGGCACCACCGTCCGGCGACGAGCTCAGCGCGTGGTCAGGGCTGGGCGGATGCGAACCGGGACAGCTTGAACAGCTGCAGGTCATGCCCTGTCTCGCTCCGCTGAGCGAGGTCGGCCATGACCTCCCCCACCACGCTGCAGAACTTGTACCCGTGACCCGAGCACGCGGAAGCGATGACAACTTGCGGGTACTCAGGGTGCACGTCGAGGATGAAGTGCTCGTCGGGTGTGTTGGTGAACAGGCAGGCTTTGAGGGCCACGGTCGGACCTTCTCCGTCCGGGAAGTAGCGCCGAGCGAACTCTCGGAGGATCTGTTCGTCCTTCTCGTTCGGCACCCGCTCCATGGCGTCTGGGTCCACGATTTCCTCGAGGTGGTGGTACCGGCCTAGCTTGAATCCCGGGATCCCCCACTCCGGGAAGCCGTAGTAGCGGCCCTCCTCCATTTGCAAGTAGAAGACGGGAAAGGCCCCGAGCCTGAAGAGCTCCGGGCGGGTGGGCTGAAGCCAGGCCAGGACCTGGCGCTCCGGCACGGCGAGCGGGGCCAGGTCAGGGAAGAGCTTCCCAATCCACGAGCCCGCGCAGACGACCAGTCGGCGAGCCGCGTAACGTCCGTGATCGGTTCGGACCCACACGCCGTCCTGCATCGGACCCCACTCGAGTACCTTCTCGCGCCAGTGCAGCTCGGCGCCCGCCGCCACCGCCTGCCGGACGTGGGCCAGGATGCATTCCTCCGATGCCAGGAAGCCACCGTCAGGTTGGTACACGACTCGGTGGTCGGGCGGTACGCGGTACCCGGGCCAGCGGCGGCTGACCTCCTCCCCGGTCAGCGCTTCATGGGGAAGTCCGTGCAGCTCGGCCGCGTGCCTCGCGCCAGCGAAGACATCGCCGTCGGGAAGCCCGCCCTCCAGATTCCCCGTCGTGTAGAGGAGCTGGCGTCCGTCCAGGTTCTCCAGCTCGTGCCACAGCTCGTAGGCGCGCCTGAGCAGGGGCACGTAGCTCGGGTGTTCTGAATACGCCAGGCGGATGATCCGGTTCAGACCGTGTGAGGAGCCGAAGGGGTGGAGCACGTCGAAGCGCTCGAGGCCGAGAACGCGCCACCCTCGGCGGGCCAAGCGGAAGGCCGAGGCGCTGCCCATCCCGCCCAGGCCCAGGACGATCGCGTCGTACCGCTCGGCCACGTGCGGACTCTAGCCGATGTCAACTGGGGCCTTGCCCGTTACGGGAACCGTGCGAGCCGGGGCTGCCGGCCGCGGCCGCTCGAAACGCCCGAACAGGATCACCAGCCCCACCAGGAACACCGCAGGGACCAGTTCCCAGATCGGCCGTTCGATCCACCACGAGGCAGTGGTGTCGCCCTGCTGCCCCAGGCCAAGGGGCCACAGCAGAAGGATGGCGATCAGGTACGCCGTCATGTGCCAAAGGAACAGCGTCATCACGATGGTGTTGGTGAAGACCACGGCCTTCCACACCTTGGCTCGATCCAGCCACCTGGCCAGCACCGGGCGCGCGAGCATCGCCGCGCCGATGGACCAGATCGCCATGGCGAGCATCATCAGCGTGGGTGGGTTCGTGTTGGTGATCTTGCCGACGTCGGTGCCGAGGAGGCTCCTTGGATACACGCTGATGCCCGGGAAGAACCGGTACAGGTTGGTCAGGGCCATCATCGTGGCGACGCCGACCAGAGCCATCGCCACGAAGACGCCTTTGGGGAGTCGATCGAGGCGGCCCTCGGCGTAGAAGTAGCCGAGCTGGTGCGGCAGCAGGAACACCAGCCACACGTTCGCCTGGCCGATCCACTCGATGTCCGCGCCGAACCGAAGCACATCAACCACGATGGCCCCGATGACCAGTCCGACGGGCACGGCAACATCGAACCGCCGGTGCAGCCACACCGTGAGCGGGCTGGCCATGACCACGGCGAAGTACACGGCCAGGAACCACAGTGGCCCGAAGGGGACCGTCGCTCCGGGAGGCCGCACGGCACGAAGCAGGCCGGTTCCTCCCACGTCCATCAGGTGGAGGATGACTTCGATGACAACCCAGACTCCGACGAAGACCAGGGAGGGCTTGAGCAGCCTGACGGCTCGGCTCCACAGGAAGGCCCCGACCGATCGTCCCTGTCGCCGGAACGATTGATATCCGACATAGTTGGCGAAGCCACCCACGAAGAAGAACAACGGGATCACCTGGAGGAACCAGGTGGCGATCCATAGCCAGCCGGTCAGGCCGATGGCGCTGACGGTCCCGATCTTCCCACCCCGCCGCCAGATGACCCCGATGAACCAGTGGCCGAAGACGACCACGACGATGCTGGCCGCCCGGAAGAAGTCCATGACACGGTCCCGGCTTGCCGGGGTTGCCGCGACCACGTCGTCGAGCCTTAGAGTCCTACCTCTGTCCATCACCCTGGGTATCGGCGCCCTCCCCACCCGGCACAGAATACGGAGGTGGCGCGCAAAGTTGTTCGATTTGCGGGTTTCTGCACCTGAGAAGTTTGAAGATCTGGGGGAGCAATGACGCTCTCGCGGCTGGTCGGCGGGCGAATCCTTGATGTCCGAACCGGTGCCGCCGGGCAACTGGACGTGATCGTGACGGGGGAACGGATTACGCGGGTCGTCGCACCAGGCGAAGCCGGGCCAGGTGAGACCGAGGTGGACGTCTCTGGCCTGTTCCTCCTGCCAGGCCTGATCGATTGCCACGTGCATCTGGTCATGCGTGGCGAGGATCCGGATCCGGCGGCCAACGCCTCGCGCTCGGACGAACAGATCCGAGCCCAAGCGGCCGAGGCGGCCGAGAAGACGCTGCTGGGTGGGGTGACCTCGGTGCGGGACGTCGGCGGATGGAACTACGTCGAGATGGCCGTCCGAAGGGACATCGAACAAGGCACCCGGATCGGACCCCGCCTGTTCCTGGCCGGGCGGCTGCTCTCGATGCCCACCGAGGCGGTGGAGTACTACCCGGGCATGTACGAGGTAGCCATCAGCCCCGAAGGCGTGGGCCAGGCGGCTCGGGAGCAACTCGATCGAGGCGCGGACATGATCAAGGTCATGGCCACCGGCGCCATGCTCTCACCGGAGGGCGAGGACGCCCGAGCCACACAGTTCACCGAGGAGGAGATGAGGGCCGCCGTCCGGGTAGCCGCCGAGAGCGGCAGCCACGTGGCCGCGCACGCACATGCTCGCGAGGGGGTTCTCAACGCAGTGAGGGCAGGTGTCCGCAGCATCGAACACGGAACCTATGCCGACGAGTCGACGCTGGACCTCATGGCGCAGCGGGGGGTCTTCCTGGTACCGACCTTCTCCGTCTGGACCTCAACCCGGAGCGATCACGAGGTGATGGAAGCCATGCCAGAGCACCATAGGACGCGCATCTCGGGCGCCCACGAAGTCCACGCCGAGATGGTCCGCTCGGCGGCGAGGCTCGGCGTTCCCATCGCGATGGGCACCGACGCGGGGACACCCGGAAATCACCATGGCGCGAATACTCTGGAGTGCGGGGCCATGGTGGAGGAGGCCGGGCTGTCACCCGCACAGAGCATCCGGGCCGCCACGCTGGAGGCTGCCCGGCTCCTCGGGAGGGAGAGCGACATCGGATCGATCGAACCCGGGAAGCTCGCGGACATCATCGGCGTGCCGGTGAATCCCCTCGATGACGTCCGGGCGCTGACCGACGTCGTCTTCGTCATGAAGGGCGGCGCGGTCGTCAAGCAGACACCGAAGCACCCCGGCTGATGTAGGGGTTTCACCCCTCTCCTGCTCGCGCCGAGGCCATGACTCTGATCTGCTCCACGATCTCGGACCGGGGCCGCTTGTGCACTTGTGAACAACTCCGTGCTTGGCGTGCTTGCAGGAACCGTGCTCGACGCCGAGAATTGAGCACGAGGCCGCCATGGGGGCGGCCTCGAAGGCTGTTTGAGGGCTAGAGCACGAACAGGCCCCTGAGAGAGCGAGAGGAGGTGAACGTATGGCTCAGTACGAGGCGTACTGCGTGAAGTGCAAGGCCAAGCGAGAGTTCGAGGGAGAAGAGGTCACCCTGAAGAACGGGCGGCGGGCCGCCAAGGGGAAGTGCCCCGTGTGCGGGACCACCGTGATGCGCATCCTCGGCAAGGCTTAGACAGGCTCAGACGGTTCGAAACTGGAGGACGATCAGCGCTGGGGGCGCAGGAGCTCGCTCGGCGCGAACAGGGGCAGGCCGACTTGCTTGGCATGACGCTCGGCGAGGTCGGCCAGCGTCGTACTCTCCAGCACCTGCCGGATGGCCACGTCGATGTCTCCCCACAGCTCCTGGAGGCCACAGTGCGAGTCCGCGAAGCACGTGTGGTCCTCCACATCCAGGCAGTGCATCGGGTAGGTGTGTCCCTCGATCGCATCCACGATGTCGGAGACGTGAATCGTCGCGGGATCCTTGGCCAGGCGGCATCCCCCGCCGGCACCTCGGAAGCTCTCCACCAACCCGGCCTTGTGCAGCGCGCCGAGCTGCTGTTCGAGGAATCGGAGGGGGACGTGCTGGGCCTCGGCCAGGGCCCGGGCCGGGACCAGGGCGTCGCCACTTCGAGCACGCCTGACGGCCAGCTCCAGCATTGCTCGTGTGGCGTACTCGGTTTTCTGGGAAACCTTGAACATGGCGTGCCCCGCGACCAAAGGTAGCCCCGGGTAGGGGGAACGTCAATCGTGCGACTGCCTGACAGGAGGCCGGACGGGCCCGCTCGCCCGGCGGACGGACGCCTCCACCGTCTCTGGCGGCTCGATCACCGACTCCGGTGGGCCCGGCGGCCATTGTGACCTGGTATCCCACACGTGCAGGAGGAGCACGCGCAGGGCGCCCATCACCGGCACGGCGAGAAGCATCCCCCACAGGCCCAGGAGAGTCCCTCCGACCAGCAGGGAAAGCAGAACGGTAACCGGATGAAGGCGAACCGAGCGGCTGTGCAGCCAGGGACTGAGCACACGGATGTCGAGCTGCTGGGCGGCGAGCAGCACGATCGAGCTCGCCAGGGCGAGCTTCCAACCGCCTGAGATGTGCAGCAGCCCGCCCGTTTTTCCGCTCGTGGTGAACGCGACGAACAGAGCTGGTATCGCGGCAATGAGGATGCCGATCAGGGGGACGAGAGCGAGGAGCATGGTCAGGGCCCCGATCAAGGCGAAATACGGAAGCCCGATCACGAAGTAGCCCAGGAGGCAGAAGGCTCCCACCATGAGCGCCACCAGCAGCTGGCCCCGGAAGAACCCTCCCAGGGTGGCTCCGATCTGCCGGGCCAGCCCCCTGGCCTCCTCACGCCGCGATACCGGGACCAGCGCCTCGGCCCCCCGCCTGATCTTCGGCAGGTCGACCAACAGGTAGAACGCCAGAAGGGGCCCGAGGACGAAGACGAACGCCAGGTGCACGACCCCCGAGGTTAACGAGGTGAGCCGACCGAGGAAGTTGAAGGCGCGACCCTTCCCGGGTTGGAAGCTCTGCAGCAGCTCGGTCGATTCGATGTGCAGGCCGAGCCGGGCTGCGAAGTCCTTCAGGTCCGTCTGCGCCTTCTGCAAGAGGTCGGGGATGCCGCCGACGAAGGCCCTCACCTGGTCGGTCACGGCGGGGATCAGATAGGCGAGCGCCACTCCCATGAGCGAGAGGAACACGACATAGCAGAGCAGCGTCCCCCAGATCCGCGGGATCCCTCGCTCCTGGAGCCTGGTCACCAGCGGATTGAGGAGGTAGATGACGATCAGGGCCACCACCAGCGGAGGGAACACCACCCGGATCGGGCGCAGAACGAACCAATAGAGTCCCCCGACCAGGACCAGGAGTCCGATGACCGACCAGGCCAACAGCCCCCATCGGGCCGCTTGCGCCACGAAGGGAGTGGGGAAGAAGGGCCCTCGGTCCTTGCTCATGGGAGCGCTGCCACGGCTCCTTTCTTTCTCAAAGCGCCCGAGGGAACTCGCCGCCATTGTAACGAACGAGGTATTCCCACTCCGAGATCGGGCAACGGGAGCCTGATGGGTACACTTCGAGCTATGCCGTCCTCGAGGCCCGTTCCGCCCGAGAGCGGACGGCGGATCATCGTCGCCTCCAACCGAGGCCCCGTCTCCTTCGTCCGGGACGAATCACGCAAGGTCGTGGCCAAGAAGGGGACCGGAGGCCTGGTCACGGCCTTGACCGGTGCGCTCCAGCTCTCCGGAGGCCTCTGGATCGCCAGCGCGATGACGGACGAGGATCGAAAGCAGGTCGCCAGGGGCCGTCTGGACGAGGCCGCCGGCGAGGCCCGCCACGACCTCCGCTATCTCTCGTTCGACCCCGACCTCTACGACGGCTTCTACAACGGGATCTCCAATCGGGTGCTGTGGTTCCTCCATCACCTGCTATGGGACATCCCCAGAACCCCGCGGTTCGACGAGACCACTCAGGAGGCGTGGGACGCGTTCGTGCGGATCAATCGGGCCTTCGCCGAGGCCCTGGCCGAGGAGGGCGAGGGCAGCGACGACGCCGTCTACCTGGTCCAGGACTACCACCTGTCACTCGTCCCCGCCATGCTTCGAGGACTCCGACCCGAAGCCCGCATCGCCCACTTCTCCCACATCCCGTTCGCCGACGCGGGCTATCTCCGGGTCCTTCCGGATGCGATTCGGGTGACGCTGGTGGAGGGACTCCTGGGGGCGGATGTCCTGGGGTTCCAGGCCCACGTCTGGGCCTCCAACTTCCTGCGCTCCTGCCAGGCCCACACGGAATCCCACGTGGACTTCGGGCAAGGGATGATCCGCTGGCAGGGCAGACAGGTGCGGGTCGGCGTCTACCCCATCTCGATCGACGTCGAGTCCCTTCGCAAGGCGGCCGTCGAGGATGAGGTCGGGCTCGCTGCCCGGAGGGTTCTCGGATGGCGCCGGGACCGAAAGCTCCTGCTTCGGGTGGATCGGGCCGAGCTGTCGAAGAACATCCTGAGGGGCTTCGACGCCTACGAGGCCTTCCTCCGCGACCACCCCCAATGGCGACGAGAGGTCGTGTTCATGGCTCACCTGAGCCCGTCACGGACCGATATCCCGGAGTACGTGAAGTATGTCGGGCAGTGCCGTGCGGCGGCGCGGAGGATCAACTCGCGGTTCGGCGGCAAAGGCTGGCAACCCGTTCACCTCTCGATCAAGGACGACTTCGCGATGGCGCTGGCCGCCTACACGATGTACGACGCGCTCCTGGTGAACCCGGTCTTCGACGGGATGAACCTGGTGGCGAAGGAGGGACCTGTCCTCAACGAACGGGACGGCGTGCTCATCCTCTCGGAGAACACCGGGGCCTTCGAGGAGCTGGGACGACACGCGCTCCGGGTGAACCCGTTCGACGTTGCGGAAACCGCGGAAGCGATCGCCGCCGCCCTCGAGATGGACGAGGACGAGCGAGCCGCTCGGGCGGCCGCACTGCGCCAGGCCGTCGAGGCCAACCGGCTCGATCGATGGGTGCAGGCGCAGCTCGATGACCTCGAGCGTGTGAAAAGCGGGTAACCCTTCGGGTCAGAGCCGGGCCAGGAGATCCAGCAGGCCGTCCGGCCGCTCGACGACGATGTCGGCCTGGTCGACCAGGTCCTGCGGCGTCTCCTCAGACCTGACCGCGACCTTCACCGTTACCATTCCCCCTCCTCGGAGCTCGTCCAGCGCAGCGAAGCCGGCCACGTCGGCCCGATCGTCACCGGCGAACAAGCACCCGGAGAGCCCGCGGGTTCGGGCCTCTCGCAGGATCACCGCGCCCTTGCCCGGGGTATCCGCTGGAGCGAGTTCCAGCACCATCTTTCCCGGGAGGACGAGCAGGCCTCGGTCGTCCGCGATCGCTTGGAGAGCCGGACGGAGGCGGCCCTCCGCTGCCGCGGGGTCCGGCGCGGCCCGGTAATGCACCGCAAGCGAAGCTCCCTTGTCCTCGATCCACGCCCCCTGTACATCTCCGGCCGCTCTGTCCAGTGCCAACCGGACTGCCTCGGCCTGGACGCCTTCGATCCCACCATCGTCGATGCCGTACTGGCCGAACACCTCGACTCCCGACGCGCCGATGAGAGCCCGTACATCCTCGGTCCGTCGGCCCGAGACCACGGCGACCAGATCGTTCCGACCGGTCAGCTCCTCGAGGAGGGAGCGGGCCCGTGGCGACGGCAGGGCCTGATCGGGGCGGGCGACGATCTCGGAGAGGGTGCCGTCGAAGTCCAGGAAGATGCCGCGAGGCCGCGATCGGCTGAATCGCTCGAGGAGGTCCTCTTCCGCCATGGGCTCCCGTTGGAGCGCTCCTCAAGAAGAGGGAGAGCTGGCCACGAAGTCGGCGCCCAGAACGATCTCCACGCGGACGTCGTCGGGAACCGAGGCGGGGGCCGGTTTCAGCAGCGCATCGGGGAAATACTTTCGCACGATCAGCTGAGCCTCGGGAAGGGAATCTTTCCTGTAGTAGACGATCGTCCTCCTTGTGGACTTGGCGTTGCCGGGAACCTTGGGCTTGTAGCCGGCGTTGGCCAGGGTCCTGGACACCTCGGCGGCCAGGCCCTTCCTGGTCGTTCCGTTCAGAACCAGGACGACGACACCCTTGACCTTGGCCTTCCGGGTAGAAGTGGGCGTCGGAGTCACCGATGGCGTCGGGGACGGCGAGCCACTCACCTTGGAGCCCGGGGGGGCAGCGCCGGTGATCCCGAGGCTCTCGTTCTGGGGGAACAGCTTCGTCAGGCCGACGATCCCCAGGACGACCAGAGCGGCCAGGATCAGGGCGCGCAGCGTGGAGGTAGCCACCCTCAGCAGCGTCCGGTTGATCGGCGGTTCATGCCTGCCAGCCAAGTCTCTCCGGTCGGCGCCGTCAAGTCTGCGAGCCGAGCCTCCGGGCGAACCGCCGGCGCCTGCGAGCCTCCCGGAGCCTCCTCAGCCGCTGGACCAGCATCGGGTCGTGTTCCAGGGCCTCGGGCTGATCGATCAGGCGATTCAGCAGCTGATAATACCGTGCCGCCGAGACGCCGAACCGGGCGCGCACGGCCAGTTCCTTGCGCACCGAGACCTTCCACCAGTTGCGTTCGAAGTCGAGAACGTCCTGCCACCGCCATTCGGCGTCCGGCTGTGCCGCCATGCCTTCCCCCAAGATGTGGTACCTCAGGGGCCACACTACCACAACATGTGGACAAAAGGGGAAGGGGGCTACGGGTACAGGCCGCGGGTCATGTGGGCCTCGGCCACCCTGCCCACACCGAGCATCGTCGCCGCCGTCCGCATGGGTACTTTCCTGTCCTCGGCCAGGGACAGCACGTCCACATAGGACTGCTCCATGATCATGCGGAGGCGATCGTTGACCTCGTCCTCTTGCCAATAGTAGGCCTGGAGGTCCTGGACCCACTCGAAGTACGAGACGGTCACACCCCCCGCGTTGGCCAGGATGTCGGGAACGACGAGAACGCCCCGTTCCTTGAGGATCTCGTCCGCATCGGGTGTGGTGGGGCCGTTCGCCGCCTCCACGATGACCGTGGCTTTCACCCGATCGGCGTTCTTGCCGGTGATCTGGCCCTCGATGGCGGCGGGGATCAGGACGTCACAGTCGAGCTCGAGGAGCTCCTGGTTGGTCACCGGGTCGCCCCCTTCGTACCCGGCGACGGAGCCGGCCTCTTCTTCGTGCGCATGCAGGCCGGTCGGCGAAAGGCCCTCAGGGTTGTACACGCCTCCCTGGACGTCCGAGACGCCGACGATGGTGCATCCCTGTTGGTGGAGGAATTCGACCGTTCCCGCACCGACGTTCCCGAAGCCCTGCACGACGACTCGGGCATCCTCGACCGACATGCCGAGATGCTTCAGCGTGGCCAGGGTGATGTACATGACCCCCCGAGACGTCGCCTTGGACCGGCCCTTGGATCCGCCGATGGCCAAGGGCTTCCCGGTCACCACGCCGGGCACGGAGAATCCCTCTCGGGTGGAGTAGGTGTCCATGATCCAGGCCATGACCTGCTCATTGGTCCCCAGGTCCGGCGCCGGGATGTCCCGTTCCGGACCGATCAGCGGGAGGATCTCCGAGGCGTATCGCCGGGTCATCCTCTGAAGCTCGTTCTTGGAGAGCTGTCTCGGGTCCACGATCACGCCGCCCTTCGCACCTCCGAACGGAATCCCCACCACGGCGCACTTCCACGTCATCCACATCGCCAGGGCCTTGACCTCGTCGAGGGTGACGGCGGGGTGGTACCGGATGCCGCCCTTGGACGGTCCCCGCGAGGTGTTGTGGTGCACGCGGTACCCCTTGAAGACGCGCACGGTCCCGTCGTCCATCCTGGTCGGCACCGACACCTCCAGCGCGCGGCGCGGATTGCGAAGGACCTCGTGCACCCCGGGGTCGAGGTTCATCTGCTTGGCGGCCTCGTCGAGCTGACTGAGCGCGCTGTCCCACGCGGACCCGTTCCTCACGCTTCTCTCCCTTGTCCGGCTTGGCTGCTCAGCCTAATACCCGTTCTGCCCCATTCATCGACCACTTTGCCGGACATCGTGAACTTCTGTGGGACGGCTCACTCCCGCGCTTCAGCCCTGCGCGCCTTCATGCGCGCCCTGGCCACGCTCCTCCACGCGAGCACGGCCACGATGAACCCCACCTGCCCCATCAGAATGGCCCGGTTGAGGTCGAAGGCCGGCTCCCATCGCGCCTCGCCGTTCTTGATGACGAAGGCGCCCACGGGGCGTGCGGTGAGCCCGAATCCGGTCCCGCCGCCTCCGGACCCTTGGGCGTCCTGGCCTCCGCCCCCGCCCGCACCCCCCTGGACCGCCGCCGCCGGGATCACCGTGATGCCGTTGCGCTCGACAGGGTCCCCGAACACCCGTCGGACCGTGATGGCGTCTTTCGCCTGCGCCACCAGCTCCATCGGCTTCATCATCGTGGCCTCCTTTCGCATGCCGACTAAGGCGAACCGTAGCGAAAGGCAGCGAAGACGGCGAAGCGCCGGCTTGTGCGGAATTCGTTGGAGCCAGCTAGGAGTGGCGGGCTTGTGGGCGGTTACTCCTGCTCCAGGCCGATCATCAACTCCCGCAACTCCAGGAGTGCGTACTCGCAGGCCTCGCACAGTCCCCGTGGAGACGGCTCCCCGCAACGCGGGCAGGTGATCTCCATCGTGACCGGCGACGGACCGCTCTGAATCCCGACCGGATGGCCGGTCGCCGGGGCTGGTTCGGGGATCGAGCTCTTCCACGTCGATGTCGTCGGGGGCGGCGCGGCGGGGGCGGGCGATGAGGGGGGCATTGCCGCGGCCCGAGTGGGAGGAGGGGCCGTCTGGGGCGGTGCGAGGGCCTCGAAGGGGACCGGCCGGGCTTGCGACGCCGGAGA
>DASXTW010000079.1:0-2815 GCA_036505215.1 Actinomycetota bacterium
ACTCGGCCTCGGGGCGGTCCGTGAAGCGAATAACCGATCAGCGCGTCGACGACCAGGTCCGCGCGGGGAGGCTCGTTCGCGACCGCCACGCCCATACGGCGCAGGATGGCGAGCTGCTCCGCCGAGACGGTCGCCAGTCGGTCCTCGCCATGCGACAGAATCACGCTGACCCCAACGCCGCGGTTCGAGAGGTGGCGGGCGGCCGTCAGCCCCCCACCGCCGTTCCCGCCGGGCCCGGCGAGCACCGCGACCGTGGCCGGCGCGAACAGGTCGATCGCGAGGGCAGCCAGGCGGTTGCCCGCATTCTCCATCATGCGGGCAAGATCGATGCCGAGCTCCTCGATCATCAGCCGGTCGACCTCTCGCATCTGCTCGGCGGTGACCCTGGGTGTCGAGGCAAGCGGGACCGCCTGGAAGGAGACCATCGATCAATGATGTCGCCAGGTCCGGTCTGCCGCAGAGGGGAATCGTTCCCCACTGTCCGGCGTCTGAAGCACCGGAGGCGGAACGTGGGGAACCGGAGGGGCGATAGATCGAGGATTTCGCCCGGGGCCGAGTCGGCCTCGAGAAAGCAACGGCGCTTCGATGCGCGGCTCACGCGGCAACGACGGCTTGAACGCAGGGCCAGTCGGCAGCGATGGGGGCGCGTCGCCGTGGCCGCGGTCATCCTTCTCACGCTCGGGGGTGTCGCGTTCCCGATAGCCGCCGGAGGCTCAGGCCGCAACTCCCCCAGTGCGGCATCGGTCGGAACCGGCCGGGAGGTCTTTACCGGGGACTTCGAGACGGGAGGGACGGTGCGGAGCCTGTCCCTGCCGGCGCTGGGAAACGGCGGGTCCATCACCTACGGCCGGTTCCGGAACGAGCCGTTGGTGCTGAACTTCTTCGCGTCGTGGTGCCCGTTTTGTATCCACGAGATGCCGGCCTTCCAGGATGTCTACGCCTCGCTCGGGGGAAGGGTGGCGTTCCTGGGGATCTCCCAGAGGGACGAGCGGAGCGCCAGCCTCGATCTCGTCACCCAGACGGGGGTGACGTACCCTGCGGCCATCGACGAGGGTGGACGGTTCTTCGACGCGATCGGGAGCGGCGGCATGCCGACCACGCTCTTCATCAAGCCTGGTGGCCGGATCGTCCACATCCAGGTGGGGCCGCTGGACGAGAACTCACTCAGGCAGTACATCCAGAGGTACTTCGGCCTCACGGGGTGATCGGCGTGATCGCCGGCGTCGTCCAGCACGCTCTTCAATCGTGGTGGGCTCCCGCGCTGGCCTTCGCAGCGGGGACCGTGTCGTGCGCATCTCCATGCGTGTTGCCGCTCCTGCCCGGCTACGTTGCGTTCGTGGCGGGGGGGCAGGCGCCGGAGCGAGGCAGGCAGACCATGACGCCGATCCTGCTCTTCATCCTGGGGTTCACGGTCGTGTTCACCTTCGTGTTCGGCTTCGCCGCGGGCTCGGTGAGCCGCTGGCTGCGCCTGCCGGTGGGTCAGCGCCTGGCGGGGTCGTTCGTGTTTGGGTTCGGCCTGTTCATGCTGCTGTACGCGGTCGGGGCCCGGGTGCCGTGGCTGTACCGCGAGGAACGGCCGCTCCTGTCGAGGATCCAGCCCGGCAAGGCTGGGGCATTCCCTCTGGGGATGGCATTCGCCATCGGGTGGACACCGTGCATCGGCCCGGTGCTGGGGGCGATCCTTACCCTGGCCGCCGCGCAGGGAGGGACCCTCCGGGCGCCTCTCCTCCTCTTCCTCTACTCCCTCGGCCTGGGCCTTCCCATCCTGCTGCTCGGAGCTGGGATGCGGTGGGTCATGGGGGCGTCGCGGTTCATCAGCCGCAACTACCACTGGATCGCGGGTGCGGGAGGGGCAGCGATGATGACGATCGGGGTCCTGCTGATCAGCGGGCTCTGGGTTCGGTTGCTCGTGCCGCTCTTGCGCCTCGTCAACCGGTTCACGCCGGCTATCTAGATCTCGACCCTACGGAACGCCCACTCCAACTATCCGTCGGTCCCGAAGATCCTCGTGTCGGGATGAAACGCCGCCCAGTCGAACCAAAAGCTCTCGGTCGAGATGATGGGGCGGAGCGCTTCGCCGGCCATCGGGCCGGAGGCCGCTCGCCCGAAGATGTCCCACGTGCTCCCGGTCTGCTCATCGACGATACCGCCCGCCGTGGCCCGGAAGGTAAGGGTTCGGTCTCCGACGGTGGGGTCGAACACCCCGGTGGACCCCACGTCGCGAGAGTCCGCGATGACCGGCGCGTCCACCGCGGAGACCGTCCCGTCCTTCCAGAACACCACCACGTCCTGGCCTCCGAGCCGATCGGTCACGGAGCTCCACCCCCCGAGCCCGCGGGCCGACAGCGCCTCGTAGGGGAAGGCCTCGACATCGTCCCCCACCTGCACGCCGACCACCCGTGCCTTCGGGGGCAACCTGGGATCGATCGCAGCCCCGCCGAACGCGAACGGGGAGGAGTTGGGCGTGTCGTAGCCGCCGTAGGGGTTCTCGCCATAGGGACGGGAGGCGCCCGTGTCTCGGGAGAGGACACCGCCGTCCGGATGCTCGGCCTTCCAATCCCCCCACGAGACCATCTGCACGGGCACGAGCCTCAGCTTCGTCCCGGTCAGGGAACCGATCACCGCCTCCCCCAGGGCCTGGGGCCAGAGCGACTGGGTCTGCCGGTCGTACATCACCAGGTTCGAGCGATAGAGCTTGCCGGATGTCCCGAAGTCAAGGAGTTTCCCGTCGATCGTGGGTCGCCTGAACGCGATCCCCGTGTTGCACAGAGGGCAGTAGGTGATTGCGACCGGCACGCCGCCGACGAGGTCGTTC
>DASXTW010000080.1:0-3695 GCA_036505215.1 Actinomycetota bacterium
GAACGAGTCGCGATCGCCCGGCCAATTCGTCTTCACGATGTCCGCCCCGAGCTCGGCGCACAGGCGCACGTTCCGGCGAAGGTACTCGAAGCCGTACTGCTGCTTCAGGTCCTCGACGGATGCGTAGGTGGTCGGGAATTCGGCCTCCGCGATGAAGGGCACGCCCAGGACCGCACATTCCCGGCCCACTGCCGAGAGGATCTTCATCATCTCGGCCTCGGTCTCCCCTCCCAAGGCCGTGAACAGCACGACGGCGTCCGCCCCCGCCCGGAGGGCCTCCTCAACCTCGGCGATCTGGACGATCTGGGGCCGTTCGCCACCGGGATCCGCCGATGCCGAGAGGAGGAGTGCGAGGGACGTGGTCGGGGAGAACGCCGGCGCCGCCACTCGGATCATGCCCTTGCTCATCATGATCACGTTCGCTCCACCGGCGACGGCTTCCGTCGTGCGGACCTGGATGTCGGCGAGCGGCTCCAGGAACGACGGCGAGGTCATCCCATGATCGAGCGCGCAGATGACCGAAACGCCCGCTGCGTCGATCACCCGTTTCAGCCGCATCTGCTTGCCGACCTGAGCCGTCACCGCGAGCCCCTTCCGGGCCCCCGCCGAACCACCGTGAACTCGAACGCGTCGGCCACGTGGTACTCGTCCGACGAGAGGACGGCGCGACCCTCGTCGTCGTAGTCCACCTGGCGAAGGTAGAGGAGCAGGGTCCCCGAACGGATCCCCAGCTTCGACGCGATGGCGCGTGAGGCTCGCATGGGAGCAAAGCTGGCCTCCCCATGGTGAATGAGGATGCCGAGCTCCCGCTCCATGAGCTCATACACGGACCCCTGCCCAAGGCGCGGGATGACTTCGGGATGATCGGCGGTCAGCCTGGCCGGCAGCGCGTCCAGGGAGAAGACCACCCGGCGGCCGTCGGCGGTCCTCACCCGCTCGACGACGACGACGTCCTCGCGGGGCCCTAGTCCGAGGCGCTCGCCCCGCTCGCCCCCGGCGGGCTCGATCATGGTCACCCCCTGCTCGAACCCCGGCCGCATCCCCGCGGCCCTGATGGCGTCGGTCACGCCGAAGTTCAGATCCAGGCTGTTCTTGAGCCGGGGGCGATGGGCCAAGAACGTTCCCGTTCCCCGGGTCCGGGTGACGATTCCTTCGTCCTCCAGGGACCGAAGCGCTTCACGTAGCGTTGCCCGCGACACGCCGAGCTCGGTCGCCAACTGGGGTTCGGGCGGGAATTGGCTCCCGGGTCGAACCCTCCCCCGGGTGATCAACGACAGCAGGTGCTCGCGAGCCGAGCTCGAACGGCGCTTCGCTCGACCGCTGGCCACCAATCGCCCTTCCTCCCCGGGCTCGCGTTTGTCTGACAAGCTACCGCTCACGTCAACCCCTTGTCAGACAAAGCGACTTGACAGCCGCCCCGGCTCCGTTGCTGAATACCGCCAACCGGGTGGGCTGGGGGGGTGCCACGTGGCGCAGGAGAAGAGGGTCGGTTCCGTCACCTACCAGGAGGTCGGTGACGAGTACTTTCGTAAGCGGGGCCTCCGGCGGCATGCCGCGTTCTGGTCCCTGTGGTCGCTGGGCGTCGCGGCCGTCATCTCTGGCGACTTCTACGGATGGAACCTCGGGCTGGACGCCGGAGGCTTCGGCGGGCTGCTCATCGCCACGATCTTCATCGCGGCGATGTACTACGGCTTGTGCTTCAGCATCTCCGAGATGTCCCCGGCCCTTCCCCATACGGGCGGGGCGTATTCGTTCGCTCGCTCGTCGATGGGCCCGTGGGGTGGGTTCATCACCGGTCTCGCGGAGAACATGGAGTACGTCATCACCCCAGCCGTCGTGGTCGGGGCGATGGGCTTCCTCATGCACGACATCGTCAAGGGGTTGTTCGACATCGGCGGCGAGCCCTGGTTGAACAGCCCGGTCACGTGGTGGGCCGTCTTCTACGTGGTCTTCGTGTGGATCAACATCGTCGGGATCGAGGCCACCATGCGGTTCACGGTGGTCATCAACGCACTGGCACTCGGGATCCTTGCAGTCTTCTTCATCGCCGTGCTGGTGAAGGGGAAGTTCGACTCGGGTCTGCTGACGAACATCCCGCCCGACGAGGGAGGCTCGAAGTGGCTTCCTCACGGCATCGGAGGGATCTTCCCGGCGATACCCTTCGCCATCTGGTTCTACCTGGCGATCGAGGAGTTACCGCTCGCCGCCGAGGAGTCGCACGATCCCAAGCGGGACATCCCGCGGGCCACGATCTGGGGCCTGACCACCCTGATCATCACCGGCGCGCTCACGTTGTTGCTGAATACCGGGGTTGACGGGGGCGCAAAGGTCATCGGCATCTCCGCGACCCCGCTATTCGACGGGTTCAAGGGCGTCTTCGGTGCTGGGACGGCCGCCGAGCTCCTGGCGCTGATCGGGCTTGTGGGCCTGATCGCCAGCTTCTTCACCATCATCTATGCCTACGGGCGGAACACTTTCTCGCTGTCGCGAGCCGGCTACTTCCCCAAGTGGCTGTCCATCACCCACGGGGAGCGCAAGACCCCGCACGTCGCCCTGATCGCCGGCGGGATCGTCGGGTACGGGCTCGCCGTCCTCATCTACCAGCTCGGCAAGTCCGGCGGCACGCTCGCCGGACAGATCGTGGGCGCGCTGCTGTACATGGCCGTGTTCGGTGCGGTCGTCTCCTACTTCATGCAGTGCCTGTCGTTCATCATGCTCCGTCGGAAGCTGCCGAACATCGAGCGCCCCTATCGAAGCCCGGTCGGCGAATGGGGGGCGGGGATCGCCGGGGCCATCGCCCTCGTGTCCCTCGTGTCCCTCTACCTGAACGAGGACTACCGGCCCGGCGTCGTTGGGACACTGATCTACTTCGTGCTCGGGATCCTCTACTTCGCCATCGCCGGACGACACCGCCTCGTATTGTCGCCCGAGGAGGAGTTCGCCCTGACCAAGGGTGAACACGGCCATCCGGAACGAGAGGGGTACGGCACGACGCACGTCGAGGAGGTCCAGGCGTAGGCGCAAGACGAACGAAGGGTGGGTGGACGAGGGGCGGCGAGCCGGGAGCGGCTCGCCGCCCCTTCGCTTCCCAAGAGGTTGCCTGCACCTCGACCGATGCGGTTCAGTACGGGGAACCTGAGAAGGAGGCGGCCCAATGGAGCGAGGCAAGCTGAGCGTCAAGGACCTGGAGAAGCTCGTCGACGAAGGCGAGATTGACACCGTCCTGTGCATGTTCACCGACCTCCAGGGCCGGTACATGGGCAAACGCATCCTGCCGCACTTCTTCCTGGAGGAGGTCCTCGCCGACGAAGGTCTTCACGCCTGCCTGTACCTGCTGGCGATCGACATGGAGATGGAGCCGCTCCCCGGATACCGGTACGCGAGCTGGGATACCGGCTATGGCGACTTCAAGCTGATCCCCGACCTCACGACGCTTCGCCTCGTACCGTGGATCTCCAAGACCGCCATGGTGATCTGCGACATCGCGGACGAGGACACCGACGAGCCGGTCGAGGTGGCGCCGCGCCAGATCCTCAAGCGCCAGGTGGAGAGGACCAAGGAAGCGGGCTACACGGTGATGGGCGGCTCGGAGCTGGAGTTCTATCTGTTCAAGGAATCCTTCGACGATGCCGCCGACAAGCGGTACCAGGACCTGCACCCCACGTCGACCTACATCATGGACTACCACATGCTCC
>DASXTW010000081.1:0-3185 GCA_036505215.1 Actinomycetota bacterium
ATTTCCTCCCCCACCGCTTCCAATCGGGCCGTGGCCCGCTCTTCCCACGCCTCGTAGTCCAGGGCGGTGACCTCACCTGCCTTCGAGTGGTCACGGACGGTGCCCGCGAACAGAACCGTCCCCCCCGCTCCGGGGTCGGCCACGAACGCAAGCGCCTCCAAAGGATCGAGGGGGGCGTCGGTCAGACGGACCAGGACCTCGTCACGCATCGCAGCGATTCTAGAGGGGGTCCAAGAGGATAGAGGGGGCAACCATTTCGGGCCCCGAACCTAGAATGGAATCATGAGCGATCCTCGACCCGGCGAGCCTCCTGAAGTCCCGTTGGGCGACGTGCTCGGCGACGTCCCCTTGCTTCGGGAGATCCAGCGGGTCCTCCTTGCGTCGACGGGGCCGGTCAACTGGGAGCTCGCCAGGCAGATCGGCATCGCCATGGCTTCCTGGGGCGAGGAGGATCCGGCTCCTTCGGAGCAGGACCGGCAACAGCTCGAGGACACCGTGCGGGCGGCCGAGCTCGCGGTCGCCGACTTCACGAGCCTGCCCACGCCCGGGGACGTGGTCGAAGTCCAGGCCTTCCGACGGAGCCAGTGGGTGGAAGCGAATGTCCGCGGGCTTCGGGACCTCCTCGAGCCGTTGGCGGCGCGGCTGGCGAAAGCCATCGGCGAGGCCCAAGGCGAGTTGGCGATCCATGCAGAGGGGGAAGGCGCCAACCTCATGGAGATGGTCACCCGCCAGATGATGCCCCTCCTCCTCGGGGCCCAGGTCGGGGCGGTCCTCGGCTACTTGGGGCAGCGGGTCCTTGGACAGTATGACCTCGCCGTGCCCCGGCCGGCCGGCAGCCTGTACTTCGTGATCCCCAACATCGCCAGGTTCGAGAAGGAGTGGAGCCTCCAGCCGGTGGAATTCCGGGCCTGGGTGGCGCTGCACGAAGTGACCCACCGGTTCGAGTTCGCCAGGCCCTGGGTCCGCGAGCACTTCCTCTCACTGGTCACCGATCTGGTCGAGCACGCAGAGCTGGATCTTTCGGGCCTCGAACGGCGGCTGGAGGGAATCGATCTGGGGAGCCCGGATGCCCTGCAGGAAGCGTTCGAGGGCGTGGGCAATTTCCTTGGACACGCATCGGACCCGGAACAGCGCCTTCGAATCGCCCGGGTCCAGGCGTTCATGGTCGCCGCCGAAGGCTATGGAGACCACGTCATGGATGCGCTGGGGCGAAGGATGCTCGCCACCTACCCTCAGATCGAGGAGGCTCTCCGCCGCTACCGGGAGGACCGGCACGGCGATCAGGCCCTGGAGCGTCTCCTCGGCCTGGAGATGAAACGGGAACAGTACCGGCTGGGCAGCCAGTTCTGCGCGAAGGTCGCCGAGCTGACGGACGAGGCCACACTGGCGCGGGTGTGGGAGTCCCCCGAGTCGCTACCCTCTATGCCTGAACTTGAGGAGCCCAGCCTGTGGCTGGCAAGGATGGCCTGACCCACCGGGCGAGATTCCACTATCCTGCCGCCCGATGCCAGCCGGAGAGCTGATCTTCGCCAACGTCCTGGACGTCCGCCAACGGGCGGCCGAAGGCGACGTGGCAGAGGGCCTGGTCTACCTGCTGTCCCTCCCTGCTCGGGCCCTGCCCTTCGCCGTGATCCGTGACTGGAAGGCCCCGACCGGGTACCTGGCCGAGGAGGTCCAGCTGACCGCACCGTCCGGCCGGGTGGTGGCCCGGATCGGACCGGAGCCACGCTACCTGTACGGCTCCATGGACCTCACACACTTCGAGACCATCGTCGAGGACGCAAGCTTCGAGGAGCTGGGCGTTCACCTGGCCTCGTTCCTGCTGGACGGCGAGGTAATGGGCCAGACGGAGTTCCAAGTGGTGCTCCAGGCCGCTCCAGAGAAGCTCGACAAGGAGATCGAGGACGGCCTGAAGAAGTCGGACGTCATCTGGGTGGGCGTCGAGTACGAGGGACGAGAGGTGACCATTCCCGCCTGGTTCACCTATCGGAACGGAAAGATCTACGTCCTGTCCTCGAGCGAGCCGAGCCTGGAGGAGCAGACGGTACCGGGCCTCCCCGATGCCCGGGACCTGATCATCATCACCCGCCGAAAGTATCGAGATACGTCCCTCAGCCGGTTCCACGCGGCGGCCCGGGTGCTCGAAGGTCAGGAGTGGGAGCAGGCGGCCGCCCTCCTCGCGGACAGGCGCCGGTCCAGGGTGGGACCGCCTCAGGACTCGGTCAAGCGGTGGCGCGGCAGCTGCATAATCGCCGAGCTGACGCCCATCGTGGCTTCTTGAGTTCTCTCTTCGCCCGGGCGCCCTTCCAGCCGATACATCTATGACGAACGAGAGACCGCCTCGTTCCCGAGCCCGGTGAGGAGGGTGTTCATGACGGTCGCCGAGGTCGCCCGGCGCATCCAGCACACCAATGTCCGGCTCGATGCCACCCAGGCGGACATCGAGCAGCTGCTCGCGGAATGTGTGGAGCACAGCTTTCACGCAGCCGTCGTGAGCCCGATCTGGCTCGCCCGAGCCGTGAAGGCTCTGGGCGGAACCGATGTCCGGGTCTGCACGGCTCTGGACCTTCCCTTGGGCGGCGAGACGACGGCCACCGTGGTCCGGGCGGCGGCCGAGGCACGACACGCCGGGGCCGACGAGATCGACGTGATGGCCAAGGTGGGCTGGCTTCGCTCGGAGATGGACATCGCCTATCGGATGCATCTTGCCGCAGTGGTGGGAGCGGCCGACGGGGCACCGGTCAAGGCCGTCCTGGAGACGGTCATGCTGACCAAGGGCGAGGTAGCGCTGGCAGTGGAGCTCTGCGCGGACGCCGGCGTCAGCTACCTCAAGAACGCCAGCGGCCTGAATGGGGGCGAGGCTTCTCCGGCGGTCGTCCGAGACCTGGTCCGCCTGGCCCGAGGAAGGATGAAGGTCAAGGCGTCGGGCGAGATTCGAACAATGGACGAGGCCCAGGCGCTCTTTGCTGCCGGCGCGGACCTGATCGGCTCGAACTCCAGCGTGGAGATCGTCTCCGCGCAGCCCGGAGCCGAACCGGCCGAAACCGCCGTCGCCTCCTGAA
Organism: Actinomycetota bacterium; assembly: GCA_036505215.1. Lineage (GTDB taxonomy): Bacteria > Actinomycetota > UBA4738 > UBA4738 > UBA4738 > DASXTW01. The sequence continues at coordinate 3,063 of DASXTW010000081.1, forward strand.
TCGGCGCAGGACCGCGGTCCTACTGCGACTGGCCCCTGCGGTACGGTCGGCCGTCCGCGGCGGGGGGACGTAGCCTCTGGGCGGCCAGGGCGAGCACGAGCAGGGTCACGACATAAGGGGTGA
>DASXTW010000082.1:0-9274 GCA_036505215.1 Actinomycetota bacterium
CCAGAGCCACATCATGGGGCATCTTCTTGAGCAGCTCGATCGCCTCGTCTGAGCTTCCGGCCTCGGTCACCTCCGCCCCCTTCACGGTGTTGACGAGCAGCTGGGCCAGCCCTCGGCGAACGAGGGTGTGATCGTCGACCAACAGTACTTTCACGAAGCCACCTCATGGATTGGGAGCTGGGCGATCACTCGGGTTCCCTTTCCGGGACGGGATTCGACCCGGAGCTTGCCGCCCACCTCGCCGACCCGCCGGCGCAGCATGTCGAGGCCGACGTGATTGGCCTCCCGCGCCGCCAGCTCGTCCTGGGGGGTGAAACCGCGACCGCCGTCGCCCACGATGACCGTCAGGTCCTCGTGGCCGGCCGAGAGCGTTACCGTGACGTTCCGCCCTGCCGCGTGCTTGGCCGCGTTCGCCAGCGCCTCTCTGATCACCACGTAGGCAACCGACAGCACCCGGGCCGGTACGGCGTTGAGGTCTCCCTCCACCGCCACTCGGGCCGGAAGCCGCCACCGCTTGACCACGTCGTCCACGTATCTGGTGAGGGGCTCGGAGGGGGTCCGCTGCTCCTCGGGTTGCGATGAAAGATCGAAAAGCATGCCCCGCAGCTCGCCGAGGGCCTTGCGGATCTCCGTCTTCGAGTTCTGGAGGATCTCCAGGGCCTCCGCCGGATCCCGCTCGATGTGTTTGGCCAGAGCCTCCAGCTCAAGGATGGCACCGGCCACCGTCTGGGTCAGACCATCGTGCAGGGCGTAGGCCATGCGGGTGCGTTCCCTGTCGAGGAGACTCGTGACGGCCTGGCGCCTCCACTGGACCGCCGCCCGCGCGGTGGAGACGGTCTTGGCCGCGACGGCCATCGACACGGGGGACAGGGCTGGGCCTTCCGCCCACCCCGCGAGAAGGATCTCGGCGTCACCGTTCTGACGGCCGAAGGCGCCCGCCAACGCTCGTGAGGACATGCCCAGGCCGAGAGCCAGCTTGCCCAACGCGTTCTCGCCGACCTGGTTCTCCGAGACCGGGAGCGGGGGCTCGAGGTCCCTCGGCAGCCGCCGGGGGTACGGACCTGCGTTTGGCGTCAGCACTTCCAGATCGGCGCCACGATCCGAGATGAGGAACAGCTCGTCGGCGTGAAGCGCCTCCCTGGCCGCAGCCAGCACGTCCTCGATGGTCGAGCCGGTCCGACCGAGGACCTCCTGGGACGCCGCGAACAGGCGATTCAGGGCTGCCACTTCCTGGTGGGCTCCCAGTGCTCCTCCGGCCGGCCAGGCCGGGCCGGCCATGACGGACATGAGCGCGAGGTACGGACGAGCACGCTCGATCCATCCACCGGCCTTGCTCGGACCCTCGCCGTCGAACATGACCCTGGCTCCATCGGGCAGGGGCAGCATGGCCACGCTCGAGCAGCCCAGACCGGCGAGCCGAAGTCCCACACCGGGGATGGCTCGGACGTCGGCGTATTCCACGGCCTCTGACGCGCCCTCGAATACGGACGGGTCGAGCACGCCGTGCCACGCGCGCTCCGGTCCCAGTCGCTCCAGGAGCCGCCAGCCGTCCGGGCCGCCCACATACAGGCTCACCGTGTCGAAGCCCAGGTCGTCCCTGACTTCCACCAGCAGGGCCGACACGAGCTCACGGGCCGCGGTCGAGAGGGAGGACTGGCCGGATCGGGTCTGTTCCGGGGGAACGACCTCGCGGGCGAATTCACCGCGGCCGGCGCGCGTTCCGGTCACGCCGTCAGTGGCCTCGAGAGCCATATGGGGAAGGGCCTCCCGTTCGCTCTGGTCGCCGCCGGCAACCGGCCTCAACCGGAAGCGTCCCGACCCACGAGTCGTTCGCGGGGAAGGTGGCTCCGAAGGTCGGTTCGGAGACTCTTTTCTCTTGTCCTGCATTGCAGGGGAAGTCAAATTCTAGGCTCCGGTTCTTCGGATGCAAGGGTTGACGAACACCGGGTTCATAACCGGAATATCGGTCGAAGGGTGCACGTGCTTGAACACGCGCGGTGGCCGGGGGCTAGGCCGTTGTCCTCAAGGGCGAATCGGCCGCGTGGCCGCTTCGCCCTGTCTCGGCTCGGTCTGGATGCTCCGGGCCAGCACCTGGGCCACGTCGAAGACCTGGATGCGCTCGCCCTTCGCTTTGGCCCCGTCGTCCAGCATGATCAGGCAGAACGGGCAGGCCACGCCCATCGTGCCAGCGCCGGTGGAGATGGCCTCCTCGGTGCGCTCAACGTTGATCCGCTTGCCCAGGTGCTCCTCCAGCCACATACGGGAGCCGCCGGCCCCGCAACAGAAGGACCGTTCCCGGTGCCGGGGCATCTCCGTGGTCCGGACGCCCGGGATCCTCTCCAGCACCTTGCGGGGTGCGTCGTAGACCCCGTTGTGCCTGCCCAGGTAGCAGGGGTCGTGGTAGGTCACGGCCTCCTCCACGGAGGAAGTTGGCCGCAGCCTGCCCTCCGCGATCAACCTGGCGAAGAGCTCCGTGTGGTGGATGACCTCGTACCGGCCGCCGAAGTCCGGGTACTCGTTCTTCAGTGTGTTCAAGCAGTGAGGACAGTTGACGATGATCTCCGATGCGCCGGCGGCATTGAGGGTCTCGATGTTGCGCTTGGCAAGCTCCTGGTACAGGTATTCGTTGCCGATCCGTCTGGCCGGGTCCCCGTTGCACAGCTCTCGGGGTCCCAGGATGGCGAACGGGATGGCCGCCTCCTGAAGGACCCGGACCACGGCCTGGCTGATCTTCCTGGCCCGCTCGTCGAATGAGCCCGCGCACCCGACCCAGTAGAGGTACTCGGGGGCCTGTCCGTCCTCCAGCACCCGGACTCCGAGGTCCCGGGCCCAGTCAGCGCGCTCCGACTGGGGCTGGCCCCAGGGGTTGGAGGAATTCTCGAGGTTGCGAAGGAGCGTCCCCGCCTCGGCCGGGAACCTCGACTCGCCCATGACGAGATTCCTGCGCATGTCAACGATGTGGTCGACGTGCTCGATGTTGACCGGGCACTCCTGCATGCAGGCTCCGCAGGTCACACAGTCCCAGATGACCTCGTCCTCGATCACCTCGGGATTCAGGGGCACCTTCTCGTAGTCCTCACCTTTGCCCTGAGCCTCGAGGATCCGGGGACCCTGCTGGAACATGTGATCCCGAAGATTCATCACGATGAGCTTGGGAGACAGGGGCTTTCCCGTGTTCCAGGCAGGACAGGCACTCTGGCATCGCCCGCACTCGGTACAGGAGTAGGTATCGAGGATCTCCTTCCAGGTGAGGTCTTCGACGGTAGCCGCTCCCAGCCGCACTTCGTTCCCCTGCACACTCTCCAGGTCGATGTGGAGAGGCTCCAGATGCCCTCGCGCCCTGGTGTTGGTGAAGAAGACGTTGATCTCGGACACGAAGATGTGCAGATGCTTCGAGTAGGGGATGTAGGCCAGGAACCCCAGGATCAGCAGGATGTGAGCCCACAGGAACAGGTGCTCGAACCCGTTGACCGCTCCGCGGCTCATCGGCTCGAACGCCTGGGCCACCAGGTTGCTCGCCGGGGTCCACACTTTGGGTGACTCGTTGATGCCCAGCGCGATCTTCGAGCCGTTCAGGGCGAGCAGGGTCAGCATGATTCCCAGGATCATGAGCAGGATGAAGTCGGCCTCTTCGAGGTGGCTGCCCTTGAATCGATCCGGCCGCTGGACCTTTCGGAAGAAGACGGCCATCTCCACTCCGACGATCACGAGGACCGCGAACAGGTCCTGAACGAGCCCCAGCCCGGCGGAATGACCGATGAAAGGGATGGCGAAGCGACGCTGAACGACCTCGCCAAATGCTTCCAGGATTGTGGTGAGCAGGACCAGAAAGCCCCAGAAGATGAAGGCGTGCATCAGGCCGGGGCCGAGGCGTTGGAGCAACTTGCGTTGCCCCAGCACCACCGTCGCCTCCTGCTCCACCCGCCTGGAGAGATCGCGGGGGCGCTGGACGGGCCGACCCAGTCGGACGAAGCGGTACAGCTGATAGGCGCGAAGCGAGAAGGCGCCGCCGGCGAGCGCCAGGGCGAGCAGCAGAAAGACCGGTCCGATCAGGCTGAAGGCGAGGAGCGCCACCAAGGGGCCAGGCACCGCCGACCGAGTCTATTGGCGGGGTGAGATCAGCCGCAACTGGGTCAGGAGGGAATGAAGGTTACAGGGAGGATCCCGCAGCGATCGAGTGGGTCGCTGCCCTTTGACTGCCAGGTCGAACTGTCAGCCCGCGTGGAGGTGCCCGGGACCCTCGTCGCCTGGGCTGCCTCGGAAGCCTTCGCCAAACGGCTGCTCGGAGCTCCCTTCGGAGGATTCATCGTGGCTCGGGAACCCAAAGTTCTCATCGGGATCGAGACCCCAGGACCCCGAGTCGGATTCCTCGGACTCCAGGCCCCCCGGGGTGAGCAGCAGCGGCGGGTTGCAGGCCGCCGCGAGCTCTGCCAGATCTCCGTCGATGGATGAGATGACATCGGCCATCGGGGCAAGAGCTTGCCGGATGCGCTCCGGGACCTCCTCGATCTCCGACCGGACGCTCTCCACCTTCGACTGGACGGTGCGGATCACGGGCTCGACTTCCTGTCGCCAGGAAGCGAACCGGGAAACCTCGGCCTGAACCTCCCGCCACACCCGGTTGGAGCGAGCGATCTGTCGCTGGGTCGTGGCGCGGGCCCGCTCCACGATGCGGCCCGCGGATTCCTCCGCCGCCGCCAGGATGCCGGCCAGCTCCTCGGTGAGGAACTTGTTCGTGATGTCGGCTGTCTCCTGAGAGACGGCCGATGGTTGGGGCACGGAGGGGGCGGCCGGCTCCGGTACCTGTACCTGCGGTGGCGGTTCCGGCTGATGGAACTCGGGCTCCGGCTGATGGACCTCGGGCTCGACTGGATACACCTGCGGGACCGGCTCGTCATCGTAGCTCGGCTCGTCGGCGTAGCTCGGCTCCTCGGCGCGGGGGGCCGCGGGGGCGGGCTCCTGGTCGAAGGGCTCGGAGATGAACGGGAACCGGGAGAAAGGTGAAGGGGATTCCGTCTCCTCCTCCTCCGGCGAGCTGAACTCGCCGTAGCCCTGCTGCTCTTCGGCGTCGTACTCCTCGAAGCCGTACCCGCCGGCAGCCATGGCCACCTCGTCCTGTTCCTCCTCTTCCTCGCCAGCCGCCGGGCCGGTCTGCATCCACGCGGGCCTCGGCGTTTCGGCAGCCGCATCTCCGCCCAGGCGAACCTCGGTACCGTAGGGAAGGTCGGCTTCCTCAACGGGCTCGGCAGGTTGCTCAGCACCTCCAGCTTCGGCCTCGACGACGGGGGCGCCTTCGTCCGTGGCCGGCCAATCCTGCTCGACGCTCGGCCACTCTTCCTCGGCTTCGGGTGGCGCCGCCTCGTCGTAGGGCGTGTAGGGAGGCTCGACGGCTGGAGTGTCAGGCTGCTGGTCCCACACCTCGGCCTGTTGCTGCTGTTGCTGGCTCGGCTGGTCATGCGCGATGACAGGTGCCTCGCCGCGGCTGGCGAGGGCATCGAGCTGCTGCCGGAGCCGTTCGAGTTGCTCGTCCATTCGCGCGTTGCGTTCCCGCATGGATCCGAGCTCTGATTCCAGGTCGGCCACCTTGGACTCAGCAGCCCGAACCCGCCCCTCGGCCTGGCGGAGCATGATGTCCCGATCCGCGATGATCTGGTTGACTGCCGACTTGCGGTACCCGAACAGCCCCTTGCCGAGCTCCGGCGGGTCGCTGCTCATGGAGCCTCCCTTCCTCTGTTCTTTCTTTCGGCGAAGAACCTGCATTATCGACACGGCCTAGACGTCGATTCAATCATTCGCCTCTCCCTTTTTCGGTTGAGCCCAAGGGAGCCTTTAGCCCTAGTTTGCCACCGGTCCGCCCCAGGTGCTGCCTCCAAAGTTGACAGCCATGCGCTCAGGCTTTATCCTGCAATTACGCTAAAGCTATAGCATAGGGAGGGCCCGATGCCACGAGCAGTTGGAATCGACTTGGGGACCACCAACTCGGTCGTCGCCGTCCTCGAAGGCGGCGAGCCGGTGGTGATCCCGAACGCCGAGGGGTCCAGGATCACGCCCTCGGTCGTGGGATTCTCCAAGACCGGCGAGATCTTGGTGGGCGAGGTAGCCAAGCGACAAGCGATCACCAACCCCGATCGTACCGTGCGCTCGATCAAACGGGAGATGGGGCAGAAGGAGTGGTCGATCGACGTCGACGGCAAGAAGTGGACGCCTCAGGAGATCTCGGCGCAGATCCTCACCAAGCTCAAGCGCGACGCCGAGGCCTACCTGGGTGACAAGGTCACGCAGGCGGTCATTACGGTGCCCGCATACTTCGACGACGGCCAGCGCCAGGCCACCAAGGAGGCCGGGCAGATCGCCGGGCTCGAGGTCATGCGCATCATCAACGAGCCCACTGCGGCCGCGCTCGCCTACGGCTTGGACAAGCAGCACGACCAGACGATCCTCGTATTCGACCTGGGCGGCGGCACCTTCGACGTCTCCCTGCTCGAGATCGGTGAGGGAGTGTTCGAGGTCAAGGCCACTGCTGGGAACACCCATCTGGGTGGGGACGACTGGGACCAGCGGGTCATCGATTGGCTGGTCACCCAGTTCAAGAACGCTCACGGCGTAGACCTCTCGAAGGACCGGATGGCTCTGCAGCGGCTGAAGGAGGCCGCTGAGAAGGCCAAGATCGAGCTGTCGCAGGTGGGCGAGACCACGATCAACCTGCCCTTCATCACCGCCACGGCCGAGGGGCCTCTGCACCTGGAGCAGAAGCTCACTCGGGGCGAGCTCGAGCGGATGACGGAAGACCTGGTCGAAGCGTGCAAGGGTCCGTTCCAACAGGCAGTGAAGGACTGGGGCAAGGATGTGTCCCAGATCGACCACATCATCCTGGTGGGCGGGGCCACTCGCATGCCGATGATCCAGGACCTCGTCCGCGGGCTGACGGGAGGCAAGGAGCCCCACAAGGGCGTCAACCCCGACGAGGTGGTGGCGGTGGGTGCGTCCATCCAGGCCGGCGTGCTGAAGGGTGACGTCAAGGACATCCTGCTCCTCGACGTGACCCCCCTCTCGCTCGGGGTGGAGACCAAGGGGGGCATCTTCACCAAGCTGATCGAGCGCAACACCACCATCCCCACTCGCAAGAGCGAGGTCTTCACCACCGCCGACGACAACCAGACCACGGTGGAGGTGCACGTCCTCCAGGGCGAGGCCGAGACCGTGTTTTCCCCAGGCGTTCGTTCCCTGGGCAAGTTCCACCTCATGGGCATCCCGCCCGCGCCGCGAGGAATGCCTCAGATCGAGGTTGCCTTCGACATCGACGCCAACGGGATCGTCAACGTCTCCGCGAAGGACATGGCCACCGGCAAGGAGCAGCAGATGACCATCACCGGCGGCACGGCGCTGGGCAAGGACGAGATCGACCGGATGATGAAGGACGCGGAGAAGTTCGCCGAGGAGGACCGCAAGCGTCGGGAGGCCGCCGAGGCTCGCAACGCTGCCGATCAGTTGACATACCAGGTGGACAAAGCGCTGGTCGAATACGGCGACAAGATCCCGACCGCCGACAGGGATGAGGTCAGCAAGGCCAACGACGACCTGAAGGAGGCCTTGAAGGGTGAGGACCTCGATCGGATCAAGTCTCTGACCGACGCCTTGATGCAAGCCTTCCAGCGAGTCGGGCAGGCCATGTACTCGCAGCAGCAGGCCGCGTCGGCAGCATCTGGAACGCCAGGCGGCGGGGCTGCCGGGGCGGAGGAAAGCCAGGGATCGAGCGGCGACGGAGACGTCGTCGAAGGCGAGATCGTTGACGAAGGGGGTGCATCGTAATTGACCCGGGGGCCCGAAGAAGAGCGGCCTCAGGTCAAGGTGACCGACCGTCGCCGGGTTCGGCCGGAGGGTGAGGCCTCGCCTGAGCCGGATGAGGTCCCCGCGGCTTCGGACGCTCGGGCCGAAGCACCCACAGGCGCCGAGGATCAAGCAGCTTCTGGAATGCCCGGGGGGCCGGCGGCGGGCGCCGCCGAGCCGGAAGGCGAGTTGGACATGGTCAAGAAGCAATCGGCGGAGTACCTCGACCATCTCCAGAGGCTGAAGGCGGAGTTCGACAACTACCGCAAGCGGGTGATCAAGGAACAGACCCGGGCCATGGAGATGGCGGCGGAGCCTTTCGTTCGAAAGCTCCTCGAGGTCTTGGACGAGTTCGACCTGGCCCTCATGGCCGCCGAGCGCACCCCGGACTTCCAGAAGTTCCTCCACGGGGTGGAGCTCGTATACGCCAAGCTCCTGGACATCCTCCGGTCCGAGGGCCTGGAGCGGATCGAAGCCGAAGGCAAGCCCTTCGACCCCGAACGGCACGAGGCGCTCATGCAGTCCGGCGGTGCGGAGGGCGAGCCGTTCGTGGCCGACGTCCTTCGCCAGGGCTACACGATGAAGGGCAGGGTGATCCGGCCGGCCGGCGTCAAGGTCGTTCGGCGATAGCGGCCGGAGCGGAGGAACGGCCGTGAACGGGGACGTCAGGCGGGAGTGGTTCGAGAAGGACTACTACGAGGTTCTTGGCGTCCCCAAGAACGCGACCTCCGCGGAGATCAAGAAGGCCTACCGCAAGCTCGCCCAGAAGCACCACCCGGACGCCAACCCCGGGAACAAGGACGCCGAGGATCGCTTCAAGGAGATCTCGGCGGCGCACGACGTCCTCGGCGACGCGGAGAAGCGCAAGCAGTACGACCAGGTCCGCGACATGGCCGCTTCCGGGTTCGGTGGATTCGGCGGAGCGGGACCGGGGGGCCGACGGGTTCGCGTCGAAGGGTTCCCCTTCGAGGACCTCGGCGACGTCGGCGGGATCGGCGACCTGTTCAGCGTCTTCACCGGTCGGGGTCGAGGCCGCGGCCAGGCCACTGCGAAGGGCGCCGACCTGGAGACCGAGGTCCGCGTTTCCTTCGACGAGGCCATGGCCGGAACCACGGTTCCGCTTCGGATCCAGGGACCGGCGCCGTGTCCGACGTGCAGGGGGTCCGGAGCGGAGCCGGGGACCAGTCCCAAACTGTGTCCTGTTTGCGGGGGGACGGGCTCGGTGGCGGTGAACGAAGGGTTCTTCTCCATCGCCCGTCCCTGCCCCGAATGCCGGGGTTCCGGGCGGGTCGTGGAGCACCCGTGCCATGAGTGCGGCGGTTCAGGAAACGTTCGCCGATCCCGCGAGTTCTCCGTTCGGATCCCTCCGGGAGTCCGGGACGGCGCCCGGATCCGGCTGAGCGCCCGAGGTGAGGCCGGGCCGCCCGGGTCCCGTGCCGGAGACCTG
>DASXTW010000083.1:0-6977 GCA_036505215.1 Actinomycetota bacterium
CCGGGGGGGAACCCTCTTCACCGCAGAGGGTCTGGTTCCGCTGTCGCGGAATGATCCGCGGGGGTTTCGAGTCCTGCGCCCTGGTGCTCAAGGGCTGATCCTGCTGCTTGGCAACGGGGTCCGGTGGGGCGGACGCCCCAACCCCGACGGGCTCAGGCGACGGCGCATCGCCGAGCTGCTATCGGAGGATCGGGAGGGTGTTGACCTCGCCGCCAGACGTTTTGGGCTTCCCGTTTCGTTGGTGAGACGGATCGCCGCGGCCGTTTCGCGGGGAGGGTGGGATCGTGGGTCCCTGTTGCTCTTGGAAGCGTGGGCATTGCTCCGGGCTATGGGAGATCCCCTCACGCTCCTGAGACGGGCGAAGTTCCGACTGTTGAGCAAGAAGCGCTGCCCTGTGCTCCGAGCCATCTTCTACGACGACCGACAGCTTCCCGCGGACGTCGAGGGGTGGCTTGCGAATGTCCGCAAGACCCATGTGGTCCGCGACGTCGGCCTGCAGGTTGGCCCATGAAGGCGATCGATCGCTCTCTCGCGGGTCGTGAGCGCGGCGGTGTCGTCGTGGTTGTCGGTCCCGACGGAGCCGGCAAGTCGACCCTCGCAGAAGCTGTCGTCCGCGGGGCACCCGAGGATACGCAAACACTGCTCCTCGCCAACAGGCGTGGGGCAACACCCGCGCGACTGTTGCCGCGCCGCCGCGTTCGGGGCCCGACGACCAGCCCTCACCGTCACCCCCCGTATGCCGCACCCGTCTCGATCGCCAAGACCGTGTATCTGTTCGCGGACTTCCTTCTGACGTGGTTCTCACGGGTTCGGCCCGTCGTCGCGTGTGGTGGCTGGGTCGTGATCGAGCGGGGATGGTGGGACACGCTGGTGGATCCAACGAGGTACCGCCTCCGTCCTGCGCCCGTGCTGACCCGGGCACTGAGCCGTTTGGCTCCGCGCGCAGACGTGATCCTGATCCTGGAGGCGGCGCCCGGCGTGATCCGATCCCGCAAAGCGCAGCTGACGGAGTCCGAGATCGTTCGGCAGGCGCGGGCTTGGAGAAGCGTCCTGAGCGCGCGCCAACACCGCACCTTTATCGATGCGTCCCGATCGGCCGAGGAAGTGTTCCGGGCGGCGGCGCAGGAATTGTCGTGGCTTCCTCCAGGCGAGTCGCTCGACCCGGTCTCGACGGTGCCGCGCGCGGGCGCGAGTAGAGCATCACCCCGCACGAACGGAGAAGGGTCGGGGGAGGCTAGCCGCTGGTTTCCACTGATCCGGGCGCTGATGCGGGCCGCTCCAAGCCTGGTCGTGTGGAAGAACGCATCTCGAACTCTGCGTGGTCAGGGAGACCTAGACGTCGTGGCGGCACCCGCTGACTGGCCGGTGATCGTCGACGTGTTCGCCCGGTGGGCGGACGGCCAGGGGTTCACCCCCGCCCTGTGTGACCACGTCCCGAACTCGCTCTTCCTTCGCGCCGAGGGCAATGATCCTCCCGCCTTCGAGCTCGACGTGAAGTCCCGAGGCACGTTCCGGGGCTCGGTTCTCTTTGAGGCGCCCGACCTCGACTCATTGGTGGAGTGGGATGATCTCGGTTTCCGCCGGCTCCGTCCGGGGGCCGAGGGGTTGCTCAAGCTCCTGCTCAACGGGGTCTCGCGGTGGGGAACCCCGAAGTGGGAGCGGGTGGCCAGGGAGGACATCTCCCTACTTGTGGCGGCAGACCCCGAGGGGGCGGCAGCCGCTGCTTCCCTTTTCGGGTGGGCGGCCTGGGCCGCACGCGACGTGGCCGGCGCTGTGGCAACTGGTGGGTGGTCGAGGAGCTCCATGCTCGTGCTCGAGGCGTGGGCGGCTCGGAACGCTCTGCGACATCCCACCATCCTTACCCGACGTATCGGGAGCCGGCCGACCGGGAGCTGCCCAGGGCTCAAGCGGTCTCTGAAGCTAAGCGGGGGCAGCGCAGCGGCGAGCGCGGGGCGGCAGCTGCTCGATTCTCATCGGTTGGGAGCCTGAACCGATGATCCGTCGAGGCATCGCGGAGCGCGAGCGCATGGAACCGTCGAATCTCGCTGCTGACAACGAACGTTCCAGGCGTGGGGGCGTGCTGCTCCTCGCCGGTCCTGACGGGGTCGGCAAGACCACCCTGTCGCGAGCCCTTGAGGAAACGGTTCTGGTCGACCGCCCGCTCCTGCACGTTCATCATCGGCGCGGGGTGGGAGTCCTTCCAGCGCGGAAACCACAAGGACCAACTTCCGAACCGCATCGTCACCCTCCCTATGGGCGCCTCGTGTCGGCGGGAAAGCTCCTCTATCTGTATCTCGACTTCCTCCTGGGTTTCGTGATCCGAACGCGCCCCTTCGTCAATACCGGCGGCTGGGTGATCCTCCAGCGCAACTGGTGGGACCTCCTGGTGGATCCTCTCCGGTATCGGCTCAGGCCGATGCCGCGGCTGGCCCGCCGGCTGGGGAGGCTCCTACCCCAGCCCGATCTCATCCTCGTTCTTGAGGCCGACCCGCGGGTGATCCGCGGTCGAAAGGCGGAGCTGACCGAAGGCGAGCTCAAGAGGCAGATGCGGGCGTGGCGGAGCCTGCTGCCAACCGATCGCTCCGTCTTCCTGGACGTGGCCGCGCACCCCCACGAGGTGGCCGACAGAGCAAGGGAGGAGGTCGAGCGTTTCCTGGACGCAAGGGCGGCGCGTACGTTGGGACCTGGATGGATACGCCTGCCCTCGAGAACCGATCCCCGGTGGGTGATCCCCCGCGGCCCCCGTCGGGTCTCTCGTGCTGCCCTGCGCATCTACCACCCGATGACCAGGCGCGGCCTCGTGGCCTGGCAGATTGCTCGGGTTTTGGCGGCGTTGGGGGCGCTGCGACTGCTTCCGAGAGCCGAACCGCCCCCGGTGGAGGTTCGACGACTGCTCGCCCCGTGGACTCCACGGGGCGGCGCGATGGCGATTGCCAGAGCGAACCATTCCGGGCGGCATCTTGCGCTTCTCCTCGACGGGAAAGGGCGTGAGGCGGCGTGGGCCAAGATCGCCACGGATACGGAGGGCGGCCGACGGCTCGTCACCGAGTGGCGGAACCTCGAAAGCATGAGACAGCGTCTGTCGCCTCCGGTGTCGGCCCCGGCGGTTCTCTCCGTCGAAGAGCGGCTGCTCGTGATGGAGGCCGTTCCGTGGAAGCCGCGGGCCCGTCCCTGGCTGCTGCCGCTCGACGTGGCGGAGGCGCTGGGCGCGTTTGCTGGTGGGACGCCCACGCTGTCTCACGGTGACGTCGCGCCGTGGAACCTCCTTCGGACCCGAGCGGGGTGGCGCCTCGTCGACTGGGAGCACGCAGGGGAGGGCATTCCATTTCAGGATCTCTTCCATTTCCTCTTCAGGGCCCATGTCCATCTGGGACGACCTCGATATCGCTCGCTGCTCGCTGGCCTGGACGGTAGAGGGCCGGTGGGACGCGCCATCCACGCGTACGCGCGAGGCGCGGGACACCCGCCCAGCGAAGTGCCCTCGTACCTCGCCGAGTATCTGGAAGCGCAGCTGTCAACGCTGGGCACCGCTCGCTCCGAAGACCGCTTGGCGATCGAGGTAGCGACCCGATTGCTCTCCGAATTGAAGAAGCGAGGAGCATGAGCGCGCGAAAGGAGTGGGTGTTGGTGACGGCCGACGGGCCTCAGCTCCGCGATCCGCTCGTGGCGGTCCGAGCCCTCGCCGTCGCCGGGTTCCAGCCCGCCATCGCAGTGTCAGGTGGTGGGTCGCTCGCCGCGGCCTCCCGGTTCTGTCGCCGACGGATCGACGTTCCTCACCCAACGACCGAGGAATGGCTTCCGGCCATCCGGCAGGAGCTCTCTCGAAAGGACTATCTCACCGTCCTTCCCGGTAGCGAGGTGGCGCTCCTTGCCCTCGGAGTTTCGGCGCCGCACCTGGTCGACAAGGCCGAGCTCGCTCGACGAGGAGAGATCGTCGGTATACCGGCTCCGCCGTCCCTCCACTTCGAGGGAACCGCAGACCTCCTGGGTGCGGCCAATGAACTTCCCTATCCGGTGATCGTGAAGCCGGCCGTCCATCGTTACTACGCATCACGCGTGGAGTCTCCAGAGGGTCTCGCGGCCAGCGTGCTGGAGGACGGACCGGTCATGGTGCAGCCGTTCCTCGACGATGGCTTGCGCGCGGTCTCTGGTGTCGTCTGGAAGGGCAGCCTCGTGGCCGCCGTGCACGAGAGGTGGTTCCGGATCTGGAGGTTCTACGCAGGAGTGGCGACCGCCGCGGAGACCACCGAGCCGGACCTCGCCCTGGAGGAACGCCTGCTGGCGTTATTGGAAGGATACGAGGGGTACTTCCACGCGCAGTTCGCCGGCCCGTACCTGCTCGACCTCAATCTCCGCGTCCACACGTCGCATCCGCTGGCGGTGGCCGCTGGAGTGAATCTGGTCGGGATCTACTGCGATCTTCTCAGGGGTGAGGAGGTGCCGCCGGCACGGGCTCGCCCCGGGGTGTTCTTCCGGTGGCTGGAGGGTGACGTACGGCATCTCCTCAAGGCGGTGCGCCTGGGCCAGATGAGCGCCGGGCAGGCGCTTCGGGAGTTGCGACCCCGTCGAGGCACCGCCCACAGCACCGAATCCCTTACCGATCCGGGGCCGACGTTCAATCGCTTGTGGTACGCGACCAAGCGCATCGCCGAGGGCGTGAGAGATCGAGATGCCGCCTAGCCTTCCGTCCAGGGCTCTCGTCAATGGATCCCTCACGTTCGCGCTGATCCTGGACGATCGCCACACGTGGGTAGGGTCCGCGGCGGCGCCGACGCCGGCCCTGTCCTCGCGCCGTGCCTCAAATCGAACAGCGAAGGGGAACCGCGCATCGTGACCACGGGGGCCTGGCCTCGGATCGCTCGCCGTGCCGGTTGGGGCGTTAGTGACCAGGCCTTCTCGAGTCTCACCAACTTCGCGCTGGGCATCGTTGTGGCCAGGACGCTCGGGCCCCGTGACTTCGGTGCATTCGGACTGGCCTTTGCAACGTACGTGGTTGCCCTAAGCATCTCGCAGACGGTGGCATCGGAGCCGCTCCTGGTCAGGTACAGCGGTACCCGATCCCAAGCCCTGAAGGAGGGCGCCCGTTCAGCCAGCGGAACGGCCCTGACGGTTGGGGTGCTCGTCGGAGGGGTTTGCCTAGTGATCGGCTGGGCGTTGTCCGGAGCCCTGGGCCAGGCGTTCACCGCACTCGGGTTGACCCTGCCCGGGTTGCTCGTCCAGGACAACTTGCGAATGATCTTCTTCGCGTCCCGGCGCGGTCAGCACGCCCTGGTCAACGACGTGATATGGGCCGTGGTGATGTTCCCTGCGCTCGCGGTCGTGGTCCTGACGGGGAGAGGCTCCCTGTTCTGGCTGACCCTGGCGTGGGGCGGGGCGGCCAATGCAGCTGCACTGGTCGGCATGCTCCAGGCGAGGCTCGTCCCGAATCCGCGCCGGACCGCAGGGTGGCTCCGGGAGCACCGGGATATCGCCCCCCGATTCTTGGGGGAGATGATGGCCCTCACGGGTTCGACGCAGCTGAGCCAATACGGGATTGGAGCGAGCGCAGGGCTGGCCGCGGTCGGCGCCATCCGCGCAGGGCAGCTATTGCTGAACCCTCTTCATATCCTCAGCATCGGCATCAGGCTCGTCGCCCTGCCGGAGGCTGTACGGATCGGGCGAGACTCCGTTCAGCAGCTGCGACGGATGGTGCGGGTCATCGCTGCCGTCCTTGTCACCACGGCCGTCGCCTTGGGAACGGTGCTTGTCCTGTTGCCCTCCTCTCTGGGGAATGCAATTCTCGGACTGAGTTGGCCCGCGGCACGGAGCGTATTCGTCCCCCTGACGTTGGTCCAGGCGGCGGCCGGGGCGATCACGGGGGCGGCCATCGGACTGCGCGCGTTGGTGGCCGCGGGGCGGAGCCTTCGGGCCCGCTTGCTCGTCTCCCTGCTCCAGCTCGCCGGTGCCATAGGTGGCGCAGCCGCAGGCGGAGCCCGCGGGGCGGCCTGGGGCCTTGCGATCGCAGGCTTCCTCGGAGCTGCCGTGTTCTGGCGGCAGTTCAATAGGGCTTTCGATGAGCAGCTCCGGTCGGAACTCGCCGAGCGGGAGCTCGCGCCAATTGGATGAGGCACACGTGGATTGGCGTGCCTGAACCCGGCGGGCTGGAGACGGGAAGTGGCGGCATGGAGATTCTGATTTCGACTCTCGGTACCCGTCCGCGTGCGCCGGGAGAAAACCGTGTGGTAGAGGACGAGTCCAGGCGCCTTCAGCGGAACGGGCACGTGGATGATCTCAAATGGGGGGTTGAGCCTTATGTCTAGTCGAACTCGTGCGGTCCGCCCGTGGTCCGTGGCGCGTGGAACTCATGGTGAGGTCGCGGCTCCGTACTCCGTTGACGGCCGATGGCGGACCATCGGATGGCTGACCCTCTGTCTTTTGGTGGTCTTCGGGACCGCATTGACTGGTATCCGACCAGGTCACGCGGCTTCATCCGTCGATCGGTTCATCTTCAGTCCAGTCGCTGACACGTACGTGAACGCGAGCGCCCCCACCACGAGTTATGGCACGTCGGGCTCCATCTGGGTCGACTCGAATCCACAGGAGCAATCGTTTTCTCCGCTTCGATCTCACCAATATCTCGGGTCGCACCATCGAAGATGTCCGCCTGCGCATGTACCAGACCGACGCCTCTTCCCTGGGCGGTCGTGTCTTTTCGATGACATCTACTATCTGGGACGAGACGATTACGTGGAACACGCGGCCGGCGATCGATGGGGCCCCAGCTCGGGAGCTTCAGCGCGGTTTCGACCGGCACGTGGTACGAGGCTGACCTGGGTCAAGTCTTATTGACCGAAGGTCCCATGTCGCTGGCCATCGACTCGACGAGCTCGGACGGCGCGAAGTGGGCTAGCCGTCAGTCCCTGAAGCAGCCGCAACTCATTGTCGAGGTCGACCAGGTGCCCGGTCTGGTCCTGGACGGCCTGAGCCAGATCGCCGAT
>DASXTW010000084.1:0-5732 GCA_036505215.1 Actinomycetota bacterium
CCGTGCGCGGGGGACTTCTGTACCGGCCAGTCGATCTGCTCGGAGAACGCTCCGTGCTTCGGCGGCCTCTGTGGATGCGCTCAGCCCAAGGGGCAGGAAGGCGGGAGCTGCTGCCAGTGCTACTGCAACGACCTCTGCGTCAACAGGCAGCCGTGCATCGACACCCCATGCCCGGCAGGGCAGCTCTGCCTGCACACCTGCTGTGATGCCTTGGCCGGCGGCCCAGTGTGCTGGGATCCGTGCCCAGGCATCCAGGGGCGGTCGGGCAGGAAGGTCCGGAGGGGCGAGAACGGCCAGCTCACGGGGCTGGGAATCATGTAACAGGACGGTCCCAGTACCTGCTGCCTCCGGGCAGCGAAGCGAAGAGAGGCGGGGTTCCCACAAGGGAGCCCCGCCTTTCCTCGTGGGCCGCAAGCGGGGGCAACCAACCGAGACATGTGCCCTGACCTGCGCTTTTGAGTTGCAATGGACGGCCTGAGCTGCTATCCTGCCGTTACCGAAGGAAGTCCGTCTCGCAGACGAGGGAGTCTTGTGTTCACCAAGGGAGACAAGGTCGTCTATCCACACCACGGAGCAGCTGTAATCGAAGACCTTGTGGAACGCGAGATTTTCGGCGAGCGCAGGACCTATTTCAAGCTTCGACTTGCTCACGGCGACCTCACCCTGATGGTGCCCATAGACAACACGGAAGAGGTCGGCTTGCGTGGGGTGGTTTCCAAACGTGAAGTCAAGAAGGTATTCGATCTCCTCCGAGAGGAAGAGGAAACCATCGCCACGAATTGGAGCCGCCGGTACAAGACGAACCTGGCCAAGCTCAGCTCCGGCGATATCTATCAAGTGGCCGAGGTCGTGAGGAACCTGTCAATCCGGGAGAAGGAGAAGGGCCTGTCAGCGGGGGAGAAGCACATGCTGGCGAAGGCCCGTCAGATCCTGATCTCGGAGCTCACCTTCGCCTTCGACTCCACCGAGGAGAAGGCCGAGGCGATGCTGGACAAGGTTCTGGAGGATGCTCGCTCCGCTTCGTAGCTCCTGCGGTTCGTCTCCGAACTTCTGGGCCTCTCCCCGTTCTCCGTAGCCAGTCTCTCATCGAGGTTCTTCCGGGATGCTCGGTTCCCTCGTTTCAAGCCGTCGAGGCCCCCGGTCGAAAACCGGTGGGAGGAGGCGTTCGCGCGGGCGGGCTCGGGGCCAGGCCGGTCCCGGATCCAGCCCAGCCGGCGTGGATGATGTGACATGGAACGATCGCGCAAGCCGCGTCGATCGAAGACTCGCGGTGGCGGGGACCAATCCCCCTCCCGTCCGGCCCTTCAACTGGCCGAGGATGGGCGGTACTCCTCCCATACGGACTGGGTCGAACGCGCGAAGAGCGGTGTCGACGAAGGGCTATTCGAACGAGAGGAGGAGTGGGGGCCGGAGAAATCACCTGAGCCTGGCCCGGACCGCGTGGGTGGCGGGCTCCTGGTCGAGTTCGTCCGTCTGATCATCGTGACCCTCCTCGCCGCCGGGGGCTGGGAAGTGTCGACGTATGTCGCCCCCGCGAGCTCGGGCGGACACCTTCTGGGCATCCTCGTCGGCACCGGCGTGGGATACGTGCTGGGCGGCGTGTTCGGCAGGCGAACTGCGTCGGCTGTCTCGGAGCTGGAGCGAGAGTTTCGGAAGATCCCGGCCGCCGAGATCCTGGCCGGTGGGATCGGCTTGATCGTGGGGATGATCCTGGCCACGCTCATATCCCTTCCCTTGTTCCACCTTCCTCCGAAAGCGGCGTATCCGGCGGTGGCCTTCGTGTACATGACCACCGGCTTCTTCGGCTACCGGATCGGGCGAGCCAAGAACGACGAGATCTTCGCGCTGTTCGGCGTGAAGCCTCGAGCGGCGGGGGGAAGCCCCCGGGAGGTCGCGGTCCTCGACGCGAGCGCGATCCTGGACGGGCGCATCATGGCCCTGGTGAGGCTGGGGTTCCTGGGTGGAACGCTCCTGGTGACCCGGGGTGTGCTCGAGGAGCTCCAGTCCGTGGCGGACTCGTCGAACCCGGGCCGTCGGGCCAGGGGCCGCAAGGCCCTCGACGCCCTGGTCGCGCTCCGAAAGGATCCTTCCGTGGACCTGCTGCTGGTCCACGACGAGGAGGGGTGGGCGGCTCACGGAGAGAACGTGGACACCCAGCTCGTCCGTCTGGCCCGGGCCCGGGGTGGGGCCCTCGTCACCAACGACAGCGGACTGGCCAAGGTGGCCGCGGCGCTGGAGGTCCCGGTCCGGTCGATCCACGCCCTGGCCGAGGCCCTCCGTCCGGAGGTGGTCGCCGGAGACAGGGTCCCCGTCCGGCTGACCCGTCGCGGCCGAGAGGCGGGGCAGGCAGTCGGATACCTGGACGACGGGACGATGGTGGTGGTGGAGGAGGCCGATCATCTGCTAGGGGACACGGTCACCATCGCCGTGACCAATGCCCTGCAGACCTCCACCGGACGCCTGATCTTCGCGCGCGTGGCGGGAGACCCCGCGCCCGAAGCCTGAACGCGCCTTCGTCACCCGTACCGGGTCGGCGACGGCTACGCTCTACTGCATGTCGCCAGAGCGTATGTACGTTCGCAAGATCCAAACCAAAGAGGCCCGGTGAGCACGGTCGTCCTCGTCGTCGCCGCGGGGTCGGGCGATCGCCTGGCCGCGGGGATCCCCAAGGCGCTGGTACCGCTGCGAGGCCGACCCATGCTGCAGCACACGCTCGAGAGCGTCGCCGCCTCCCGCGTCGCGGACACGGTGGTACTCGTGGTCCCCAATGCCGCTCGCTCCAGGTTCCAGTCGCTGATCGAGGAGTTGCCGCCTTCCATAGCGATCGAGCCCCTCGTCCCTGGAGGAAGGACCCGCCAGGAGTCGGTTCGGCTGGGCCTGGGCGCCGTCCCGAGAAGCGCGGACCTCGTTCTGTGCCATGACGCCGCGCGGCCGCTCGCCACACCGGAGCTGTTCCGCCGGGTCGTTCAGGGTCTTCGGGGCATGGAGGGGTGCGTTCCGGTCGTCCCGAGTCCGGACACCGTGAAGATGGTTCAGGCGGGCCGGGTGGTCCGAACGTTGCCCCGGGCCCAGGTAAGCCTGGCCCAGACGCCGCAGGCCTTCGTCCTTTCGACCTTGCTGGAGGCCCATGCGCGGGCCCTTCGAGAGGGGGAAGAGGGAACGGACGACGCGATGCTCGTCGAGGCAGCGGGGTACGCGGTCGCCGCGGTCGAAGGAGAGGTGGACAACTTCAAGATCACCACGCCAGAGGATCTCCGCCGGGCCGAGCAGGTCCTGGCCGAGAGACAACCTCTGGAGGGCGTTCCGCCGTGAACGACATGCGGGTTGGGCTCGGCTTCGACGTCCATCCCAGGGACGATGGTCGGCCGCTCTCCCTCGGGGGGGTCCGGTTCGACGGCGAGCCCGGACTGGCCGGCCATTCCGACGGCGACGTGGTGTGCCACTCGGTAGCGAGCGCCCTGCTCGGAGCGGCTGCGCTGGGCGACCTCGGCGATCACTTCCCCGATACCGACCCTTCGTTCGAGGGCATCGCGGGCCTCGACCTGCTGAGCCGGGTGGTGATGTTGCTCGCCGAGCGTGGCCTGGTCCCTCGGGCATGTGACCTCACCGTCATCGCGGAGCGGCCACGCATCAGCGCCAGACGGGAGGAGTTACGGTCGAGGCTCGCCGCCACGCTCGCCATACGAGTGGACGAGGTGTCGGTGAAGGCTACTCGGCCTGAGGGCCTGGGCCTGGTGGGCGACGGGGCGGCGTGCCTGGCGGTGGTGACGGTGACACCGGCCCCGGCGTCGTGAAGCGCCCCCGATCGGCCGGAATCGCCGTGGGGGGAAGGCGGGCCGTGACGGAGGCGATCCGGTCGGGCCGCGCATCCCGGCTGTTGATCGCTCGGGGCTCCAATCCAACGGAGGGACTGCGATCCATGCTGTCCCAGGCCGAGAAGACTGGCCTCCCCGTCGAGTGGGTGGAGCCTGCGGGCATCGAGTCGCTCGGCTTGCGGGAGCACCAGGGGGTGGCGGCGTTCGTAAGCCCTCCCAGAGAGCTGGACGAACGGGGGATGGCCTCGGCCGCCGTCGGTCCTGACACCGTGGTCGTGGTGCTGGACGGCATCACCGACCCGCAGAACTTCGGAGCGTGCGTCCGATCCGCCGAGGCTGCCGGAGTCGCCATGCTGATCACCAGGAAGCGGCGGGCTGCTCCCCTGTCGGCCGGCGCGCTGAAGGCATCGGCCGGAGCTCTGTTCCACTTGCCCGTGGCCAGGGTGGCGAACATCTCGCGGGCTCTGGAGAGCCTCAAGGAGCGCGGGTTCTTCGTCGTCGGCCTGAACCACAGGGCGTCATCGGATATTCATGCCTCGCCGCCGCCTCCTCGGCCGCTCGCCCTAGTGGTAGGGGCCGAGGACGTCGGGCTATCCAGGCTGGTCCGAGAGTCTTGCGACGAGCTGATAGCCATCCCGATGGCCGGGCAGACATCGTCGCTGAACGCGTCGGCGGCGTTGGCGGTGGCGTTGTTCGGCTACGCGTTGCGCCCGCCCAAGTGACTCGTCCGGCGCACGCCAGAGCCGTCGGATTCCGCTGTTACGATTGGCTGGCTGGCGTGGCGCAGTCCGGTAGCGCAAGCGACTTGTAATCGCTAGGTCGTGGGTTCGAATCCCACCGCCAGCTCGGCTTCTGGATAGTCGAACCACGCCGGTTCGCTGTCGATACCCGGCAGGCGTGTCAAGGGCCTCTGGTCGGTGCCGTCGGCGTTCATGACGAAGATGTCGTAATTGCCGCCACGTGGACTGGCGAAGGCGATCTTGCTTCCATCGGGCGACCACGTCGGGTACGTGTCCACCCCGGGCCTAGTGGTTAATCGCCGCACCTCATTTACCTCGATCCGGCGCACCTCGTTGACCTCAAAGCGGACCACGTAGATGTCGAAGTTGCCGCCCCGGAATCCGACAAATGCGATGTGACGCCCATCAGGAGACCAGGCGGGCAAGTACTCGAAGCCTGTTTGGTTACTGGTCAGCTTCACCGGCTTCGTCCCGTCCGCGTCCATGAGATAGATCTCCTGATGTCTGCCGCCGTCTTTGGAAATGGAGACGGCCAGATGGGAGCCGTCCGGAGACCACGCAGCCAAGAGCTCGGCCCAGGGTGTGTGCGTGAGCTGGCTGACGCTCCCACCGCTCGTATACGCGCGCCATCGCTTCCTGGGCCAGGTCTTCGGCCTCTGCCATGCTCCCCGTCAGCAGATACATCGCTCGGACGAGCCGGACATACCCGTCCGTGAAGAACCGCTCGAAGCTTGATTCCTGCGCGACCTCGGTTGTGGCCTCCATCGGGGTTTGGCCTCCGAATCAAGAAGCCACGGGCAGGGCGGATCGTCACTCTGCCCGGCACTTGGCTGACTGTAGCTGAGGTCCGCCGTTGGCCTAGGGTCAAACGTGGCCGGCGTGGAGCCCCCTGACCGTGTCGATCGTGTCCGCGTCCTCAGGACCTTTGTCCGGGCGGTACCCCTTGATCCTGGCGAAGCGCAGCGCCAGGCCAGCCGGGTAGCGTGAGCTCGCCTGCAGACCATCGAAGGCCACCTCCACCACCAGCTCCGGCCGGACGTAGACCGTATAGGCGTCGCGAGAGGTCTCGAGCTGCTGCAACCGCTCGGTCTGCCAGGCCAGCATCTGGTCAGTCATGCCCTTGAACGTCTTCCCCAGCATCACGAAGCGGCCGCTCTCCGGATCCCGCGCCCCCAGG
>DASXTW010000085.1:0-67066 GCA_036505215.1 Actinomycetota bacterium
TGGCCGCACCATTCCGCGTCGGGGCCGAGGAGCCCCCCACAGTTTGCGCAGCGAGCCATCACTCACCCATCGGCCAGAATCCCCGAGCACCTTGAGCGTGGCCCGGAGCCATCGAAGCGATCCGGGATGCCCCAATCAACCGAACCGAGCTCGTCTCCAGATGTGCTTCAGCGACCAGATCGCCATCAGTCCGAAGGGGACGCCGAACAGGAGGAGGATCCTTTGGCTGCCCGTGGCGGCGTAGGGAAGAACGGCCGTCAGGACCACGAGGAGCGTCATGAGGATCCTGATCTCTCCCCGGAAGCTGAAGCCCCCGCCACGGGGACGCGAGTATTCGGTTGCGAGCACCGGATCGGGTGCTGAATGCACGACGGGCGCTCGGGCGAGGGGCCCGGTCCACACGTGAGCCGGGTGAGGAAGGAAGTCGAGGTCGGCCGGACCGTCGTCGGGCGCGCTCGGGTCGACGCCGGCGTGGCACAGCCAGCATCGCGTCGCATCTCGCGCGAGCCCGGTACCACAAAACGTGCACCGCATCTTCGAGCCCCCTACAAACATCGGCGAAAACGAGGTCACGGCTTGAGGAGCCGCCGAGGAATACCTTGCCTTGGGTACGGGGAGAGGGGGGTCCAGGGGGCAGCAGCCCCGTGAGCGGAGCGAGCGGATCAGGGTGCTGCACTCCCCTGGCGATGAGGACGATCCGAAGGATCGGCCTTATCGGGAAGAGCGAGGCAGCTGCGAACCTCCTGGCTCGCGAAGCGGTCCGTCAAAGGCGGAACGCGCTTCCGAGGAGATGAAAGTGGCGCATAGGCCAGGTCGGCAGCCTCCTGCTGCTCCGGGTCGAACGCGCCCCCGTCCCGCTAGGACGTGGCCTTCTTGAACGCCCTGGTCGCTCCAGTGAGCGTGAACAGCCCGACGATGGCGATGACGCCAATCGTCTTTCCGAACTGCATCCAGCTGTATCCGAAGTTCATGAAGTCCCGGGCCGTGTTGATGACGTAGGTCACCGGATTGAACTTGCCCACCGTTTCCAGCCAGTGCGGGAGCAACGCGGAGGGCATCATGGCCGTGGACAGGAACAGCAGCGGGAACGTCAACAGGATGCCGATCATCATGGTCATCTCGGAGTTCTTCGTCCGAAGGGCCACGATGTTGGAGAGTCCCGCCCACACGATGCCGAAGCATGCTGCAGTGAAGAGCATTACGAGTGCGCCGATCACCCCGGTCTCGATCCTGGCCCCCATGAGGAGGGCCACGACCAGCACCAGGGCTCCTTGTAGGACCATTCGGGTGGCGTCCGCCAGGATCTTGCCGATCAGCACGCTCGAGCGGTGGATCGGGCTGATCAGGAACTTGTCGAGCATCCCCTGTTCGAGGTCGGCCACCATCCCCATGCCGGACTGGAAGGCCGACGTCAGAACGGTCATGGTCAGGACGCTCGGGGCGAAGAACATCAGGTAGCTGGCGAACCCCTGCTGCTGGAACTGCGGGAACTCGCCGAGCTTCTTGAAGATCTGTGTGAACAGCAGGAGCCACAGCATCGGCTGGAACAGCGAGAAGAACAGCATCATCGGGATCCGTACCAGCTTCTTCAGGTTGCGCCCGAAGATCGTGACGGACTCGCCGACCAGCCGAGTGGCGGGATTGCCCTGTGCTTCCGGGCGGGTGAGGAGCTCCCATCGATCGCCGGAGCCCGAATCCGCTGGCCGAACGGGCGTCCCTGACGTGGTCTCGATCGACTTCGCCATGGCTATCCTCTCCTCGCTCCGCGCATCGTTGCGAACATCGAGCTGTGCGCCGTGGTCGCTTCCTCCACCCGCATGCGTTCGCCCGTGTACCTCAGGAACACCTCGTCCAGCGTGGGCGTCGTGAACGTAAGCTTGGCGATCGGCACACCCTGTTCGTCGAGGCGGCGCACCAGCGCCGACAGCGACTGCCCGGCATCGGTGACCGGCACCGCCACCGAGTGGTCGAACGCGGTTGGCTCGCCGGCGCCGGGGAACCCGGCCAGGGCCGCCTTGGCCCGCTCCACCCGTGCTCCGTCCGAGTCTTCGGGAAGGGCCAGCGTGACCACGTCCCCACCGACCGTCGCCTTGAGCTCCGATGGCGAGCCCGACACCACGATCTTGCCGTGGTCGATGATGGCGAGGCGGCTGCACAGCCGGTCGGCCTCCTCCATGTACTGCGTGGTCAGGAAGATCGTCGAGCCGGCGCTCCTCAGCTCCTCCAGGTGGCGCCAAAGGGCATTCCGCGTTTGCGGATCCAGTCCGGTGGTGGGCTCGTCCAGGAAGAGGAGCGGTGGCTGGTGAACCAGGGCCTGGACAAGATCGAGGCGGCGGCGCATGCCGCCCGAGTAGGCCGCCGCCCGCCGGTCCCGGGCGTCGGTGAGCCCGAAGATCTCCAGCAGCTCGTCGGCCCTTCGGGCGGCCTCCGCCGAACTCATGCCGTGGAGCCGGCCTTGCAGGACGAGGTTCTCTCGGCCGGTGAGATCGACGTCGATGCCGATGAACTGGCCGGCATAGCCGATCATCCTGCGGATGGCCTCGGCCTCCCGATCGACGTCGTGCCCGCCGACCCTGGCTCTTCCCGAGGTCCTGGGCAACAGGGTCACCAGGATGCGGATGGTCGTGGTCTTGCCCGCGCCGTTGGGTCCGAGGAACCCGAAGATCTCACCGGGGCGCACCTCGAAGGACACGTCGTCCACGGCCCGGGTACCGTCGGGGTAGACCTTGACCAGGTTCTCCACCTCGATCAGCCGTGGAACCTCGTTCATCGGGTCACCCCTCTCGCCCGCTCACTTCGCGGGGTCAGTCCCTCCATGAGATTTCGCACGATCTCTCGTGCGTAGTGCTCGTCGGTTCCCAGCGCGGCTTCGTCCCCGACCAGCTCCTCGATGACGGCCTGGCTGAAGCAGGCCCCCAGGAGCGTCCTGGTCACGTGCTCGGGGGAGGCCTCCTCCGAGATCCGCCCGAGGCGCTGCTCCTTCCGAAGGTAGGTCGAGAGCGATCGCAACGCTTTCATCGGGCCGCCCTTGGTCTCGCGGAAGTGGCGGCGTTGCTCTTCGAGGAGCTCCCGTTCGGCCATCGCCCCGATCACCATCGGCACGATGACCCGGTAGAAACCCAGGGCCATCCGACCAACTTCCTCCAGGTTCTTGCGAACCGTGCCGGTTCCGGCCCGGTCCGGCAGGGTGCTGATCAGCTCCAGGAACTCAGGGAAACGGGTCCGGATGATTTCCATGAACAGGGCATGCTTGTCCACGAAGTAGCGGTAGATGCTTCCCTCGGCGCAGCCGGCTCGTTCGGCAATGGCGCGCGTGGTGGCCGCTCGAAGGCCGCGATCGTGGATGATCTCCTCGGCCGCCGCGAGGATGTGCATGCGTATCCCAGGGGGGATCTCCTCAGTGGCCAACCACAGCTCCTTCTGCGACGTCCCCGTTGGGGGAGACCGAGACTGGCTGGACATGGCTCCTCACGAACAGCACCGAGACCACCGACGCCAGGATCAAGAACCCGATCGCCACCAGCATCCCGACGTGGATGGAGTGGACGAAAGCGTGCTGGACGGCCTGGCCGATGGTGGAGTTCGCCCCATCCCCTGCCGTGTTGCCAGCCGCTGCGCTGGCGCCGGCCTTCGTCACGACGACGGCAGCCTGAGCCTTGGGGATGCCGGCCTCCACCAGCCGGGCCAGGAACCCACGGTTGAAGGCTGCCGTCACGATCGCTCCGAGCAGGGCGATGCCGAACACCCCACCCAGCTCCCGGCTGGTGTTGGTGGCCGCCGAGGCCACCCCGGCGTGGCGCGTCTCCACCGACCCCATGACCGCCGCCGTCATGGGGGTCATGGTGGAGGCCATCCCGGCCGCAAGGACGATGAATGCTGGAAGGATCACGGTCAGGTAGGAGGAATCCGGCTGGGTTCGCAGCAGCAGGCCCATTCCCGCTGCTGCCACCAGCGGCCCGAAGGTCATGAACCACCGGGAGCCGAAACGGTCGGACAGCCGGCCGGCCATCGGGGCCACCAGCAGGATCACCACCGAGAACGCAAACAGCCGCATCCCCGCCCCCACCGGCGAGTAGCCCCGCACGTTCTGCAGGTACAGGGTCAGGAAGAACACCGACCCGAACATGGCGAAGAACACGGCGGCGGCGACCACGTTGGCAGCGGCGAACGTGGGGATCCGGAAGAACGACAGAGGGAGCATGGGGGACTCCCGATGGGACTCCACGTAGAAAAACACGGCGAGGAGGATCGCGGAGAGGGCGAACGCGGCGAGGATCAAGCCGTCGGTCCACCCTCGGGCGTTTCCTTCGATCAGGGCGAACACCAGGAAGAAGAGCCCGGCGGTCCCTGTGACCAGTCCGGGCGGGTCGACGCGCCGAGACCTGGTTCGATCGCGAGACTCCCGCACCACCAGGTATGTCATGACCAAGCCGATGATCCCGACCGGAACGTTGACGTAGAAGATGCTCTGCCAGGAGACGTGCTCTACGAGATACCCGCCGATCACCGGACCGATGGCCACCGCCAGCCCGGACATGGCCGCCCAGATCCCGATGGCCGCGCCTCGCTCCTTGCCGCTGAACGTGGCCGTGATGATCGAGAGCGAACCGGGAAGGAGCAGGGCCGCGCCGAGCCCCTGGACGGCGCGGAAGGCAACCAGCTCCGAGGTGGACCCGGCAAGCCCGCACATCAGCGAGCCGAGGGTGAAGACGACCAGCCCCGCCATGAAGAAGCGCTTGCGACCGTACAGGTCTCCCAGCGCGCCGCCGGTGAGCATGAACGAGGCGAAGGTGAGCGTGTACGCATCGATGATCCATTGCAGCCCCGACACGCCCGCTCCGAGCTTGGTCTGGATGGTCGGGAGCGCCACGTTGACCACCAGGTTGTCCAGCATGGGCATGAACAGCCCGAACACCATGGCGACCAGCACCCACCACTTCCGCCCGTCTTCGGTAGCCACGTGGGGCTGGGAAATCGCTCTGTCGATCGCTCGTTCCATGGATGATCCCTCCCGTCAGGGGGCGTCCGGCCCGTCCCAAACCCCTGTGGAGTGAGTGAGTACTCGCTCATTTTGAGTGAGCACTCACTCAAATGTCAACTCGCCTGTCGGGGGCCCAACGAATCGGCCTCTCGCCGTGGCGCATGCCGGAGGCCAGGACGGTCGTGTAGGCTCGCCGCGCCGCCGACGCAGCCCGACTCCGTCCAGGAGGTCTCTGCATGGGCAAGGCCATCCGCATGGTGACCGAGCTCCCCGGGCCGAGGTCCAGGGCGGTCCTCGAGCGCAAGGCCAAGGTGGTATGCGACCCGCTCGATATCCACGTGCCCGCGGTGATCGACCACGGGGAAGGTGCGCGGATCACCGACCTGGACGGCAACAGGCTGTTGGACTTCTCGGGCGGATTGGGGTGCCACCTGGTCGGCTACTCGCACCCACGGGTCGTCGAAGCGGTCCAGCGACAAGCCGCCCGCTTCTCCCACACGGACTTCTCTGTCATTCCCTACGAGGTCTATGTGCAACTGGCCGAGCGGCTGGTCGCCCTCACCGGCATGCAGGAGGGCAAGGTGGCGCTGTTCAACGCCGGAGCGGAGGCGGTGGAGAACGCGGTCAAGTTCGCTCGAGCGGCCACGGGCCGGCCGGCGATGCTGTGCTTCGAGGGCGCCTTCCACGGGCGGACGCTCCTCACGATGACGCTGACCAGCCGGTACAAGCCGTACAAGTCGGGATTCGGCCCGTTCGCTCCGGAGGTGTACCGGATGCCGTATCCATATCCCTACCGGAGCGCCCATCCCGAAGAAGCCGGCCAGCTCGCGCTTCAGTCGATCGAGCGGGGGCTCCAGACCACGATCGACCCCACATCGGTTGCGGCGGCGATCGTCGAGCCGGTCCAGGGAGAGGGCGGCTTCGTGGTGCCGACGCCGGATTTCCTCCGGGGCCTGGGCGAGCTGTGCCGCCGCCACGGCATCCTGGTCATCGCCGACGAAGTGCAGTCGGGCTGCGGCCGCACCGGCAGGTTCCTGGCCTCCGAGCATTTTGGGTTCGAACCCGACGTGGTGATCCTGGCCAAGGCGCTCGCCGACGGCTATCCGTTGTCGGCTGTGGTCGCCCGCAAGGAGATCATGGATGCGCCCGGGCCGTCGGCCATCGGCGGCACCTACGTGGGGAATCCAGTCGCGTGCGCCGCGGCCAACGCGGTCCTCCAGGTCATCGAGGACGAGGGTCTCTTCCAGAGAGCCGAGCAGCTCGGCAAGACCCTCAAGGCTCGCTGGGAAGAGGTGGCCCAGGATGTGCCACAGATCGGCGAGGTCCGAGCGATCGGGGCCATGGTGGGAGTGGAGTTCGTAGAGGACCGCGAGACCAAGCAGCCGCACGAAGAATTCGTGAGGGCGCTGATCGGCCGGGCCATGAAGAACGGTGTGGTGGCCGTGTCCTGCGGCCCGTACCACAATGTGGTGCGCCATCTGATGCCTCTGGTCATCACCGACGAGGAGCTCGACGAAGGCCTCGACGTCCTCTCCGAGGCCGCGGTGAGGGCATCGAAAGGCCAGCTGGACGGTGTCCCGGCCGGCTCGGGGGACGTCGAAGGAGAATGAACTGACGATGGCGGATGAGAGCCCGAGTCGCCTTCCCCGGCCCGACCTGGTGGGGGGCGGCGCATCGACGGACGCGCTCGAGGCGCTTCGAGACGAATGCGAGGAGGTCTCGATGGTCGTCGTTGGCCTCTCCGAGGCGGACTTCTCCCGGCCCACTCGGTGCGCGGCCTGGACCGTCAAGGAACTCCTCGCCCACATGTACTGGGGTCTGAACCGGGCCAAGCGGTGGCTGGCCGAGCCGCCTCCCGAGGCGGCCGACGCGGATTCGGTTGGCTACTGGCGCAGTTACGACCCCCTGGAGGATGCCCCGGGCATCGCCGACCGGGCCACGCAGCGGGCGGCCGAGTACGCCAGCGGAAACGAGCTCGCCATGGCGTGGGACGGGCTGTGGCGGGAGGTCGTGGAGTCGGCAGGCCGCGAGGACCGATCCCGGGTCGTCTCGACGTGGGGTCCCACCCTGACCCTGGACGAATTCCTGAAGACTCGGGTTCTGGAGATCACCGTGCACCGGATGGATCTGGAGGACGCCCTGGGGCAGAAGGGCTGGGGGACAGACCAAGCCGTCTCCATCGTGGACGACACGCTGGAGGGTCTCCTGGGCGAGCAGCCGCCCAGTGACCTGGAGTGGGATGTCGTCGAATTCATCGAGGCGGGCACCGGCCGGAGGTCTCTCACGAGCAAGGAGCGAGAGATCCTGGGAGCTCTGGCAGATCGGTTCCCCTTGCTGGGCTAGGGGGTCCAGGCCCCTCCGAACTAGCGCAACCGGAACTTGGCCTGGGCCAATGTCCGTCCACCCGATGCGTTGATCGAGAGGTCGCCCTCGCAGGACTGGCACAGTCGGGACGCCACGAACAGACCGAGCCCGAACCCGCTCCGCGTCCGGGTGGCCGACATGTCCTCCTGGAAGAACGCGCCGAAGTCCTGGCTCTGGGGCGTCCAGCCCCCGGCGTCGGCAACCGAAAGGACGGCGTAGCCGTCGTCCTTCCACGCGCTCACCTCGATGGGGCGGGTCCCGTGCCGGACCGCATTCGACAGCAGCTCGAACGCGACTCGCTCTACACACTTGTGCGGCACTCCTTCCCACACCGCGTCCTTGACGATCGCCCGGTCCGGCGGCGCGTCGAGCCGGTGCGCGGCCGTGGCGATGGCCTGCTCGACGTCGGTGATGCCCTCGGTGGAAGGACCGGCAGCCACCAGCTCCAGACCCTCGACGAGAAACTCGAGCTCGCCCACCCGGCGCAGAGCGCTCTCCACGATGGGGCGTTCCTCGGGCGAGACCCCGCTTTGCTCGAGCATCCGGATCGCGCCGGAGATGATGGTGAGCGGCGTCCGCAGCTCGTGGGACAGCACCTGGACGAACTCGGCCCTGGCTCGGGCAAGCCGTTCGATCTGAGCCCGGCGTTCCCGCTCTTCTTCCAGAAGCCTCCGGAGGTCCTCCACCGCGGCGGGGAGAACCCGGTGGTCCAGCTCGGCCTCCCCGGTGGCGGCCCGCTTGATGGCGGCGGACAGCTCGTCGATCGTGCCCCCCTTCACGACATAGCCGATCGCGCCCGCCGTGAGCATGTCCCGCACCGTGCTGGGGTCGTCCGACCAGGTCAGGGCGACGACCTTCACCCCGGGGTACTCGTCCAGAAGAGACCGGGCCGCGGCGACTCCATCCATGTCCGGCATGCGGACGTCCATGAGGACGACGTCCGGCCTGCACTCGGCGGCGACGTTGATGGCCTCCCGGCCGTCCCCGGCCTCCCCGACAACCTGGATGCCTCCGCCCAGGGCAAGCGCCTCCCGGAGCATCGTCCTGGTGCTCGAGGAGTCGTCCACGACCAT
This sequence comes from Actinomycetota bacterium, assembly GCA_036505215.1. Classification (GTDB taxonomy): domain Bacteria; phylum Actinomycetota; class UBA4738; order UBA4738; family UBA4738; genus DASXTW01. Next base: position 8,419 of record DASXTW010000085.1, read on the forward strand.
GACGCGTACGGAGTTGCCCATCTTGGTACCTCAGGGTAATGGTTCGACCACCGGGAACGAGTACCTAAATGGAGTGATATCCCCTGCCCCTAGAATCGCCGGCGTGCCGCTCGCTGGCTCACTGGCCGATCTGAGGAACGACATCGTGGTGTGCCGGCGTTGCCCCCGGCTGGTCGAATGGCGGGAGCGGGCGGCACGGGAGAAGCGAGCCTCCTTCGCCAACTGGGAGTACTGGGGCCGCCCCGTCCCGGGCTTCGGTGATCCCCAGGCCCGGATCCTGATCGTGGGCCTGGCTCCAGCGGCCCACGGGGGAAATCGCACTGGACGAATCTTCACCGGGGATCGTTCGGGCGACTTCCTCTTCGATGTCGTCTACAGGTGCCGCCTCTCGAACCAGGCGACATCGGTCAGCGCGGACGACGGGCTGGAGCTGAAGGACCTGTACGTTGCCGCTGTGAACCGGTGCTGCCCACCGGGGAATCGCCCCACGCCCGAGGAGCGGGACAATTGCCTTCCCTACCTGGCTCGGGAGATCGATCTGCTCCAGAGCCTGAAGGTGCTGGTGGCCCTGGGCTCCTTCGCCTGGGACGGGGCGCTTCGCGCGCTCCACCAACTGGGGCATCCGACGCCGCAGCCAAAGCCGCGGTTCGGTCATGGTGTGGAAGCGAGAATGGGACCGTACACGCTGATCGGTTCGTTCCATCCGAGCCAGCAGAACACCTTCACCGGGAAGCTCACAACAGAGATGCTCGAGGCCGTGCTCCGAAGGGCCATCGCCCTGGCCGACTGACGACCTCTCTCCCCTCAGCGAAGGCGGCCGCCTCCACGGGATGACAAGCGAGAGAACAGCCGTATGCTGGGCCACATGGGGCGGCGGGCTTACCACTGGCAGGTGAGGATCCCCGATCCGAATGCGGGGCCGGTCAACAAGCGCACCGTGCGCCGCGTAGTGGCCAGCTTCAGGCCGTATCGGAACAAGGTCACCGGAGTGGGCGCGCTGATCGTGATCACCTCGGCCATCGGCGTGATCAACCCTCTGCTGATCAAGGTCATCTTCGACACCGCTCTGTTCCCTCACGTTGGCCAGCGGATCCTGCCACCACATCTCCACCGCTTGTACTGGCTGGTGGGCCTGATGGTGGCCATCCCCGTCCTCTCCGGTCTCCTCGGCATCGTCCAGACCTACCTGGCGAACGTGGTCGGCCAGCGGGTGATGCAGGACTTCCGTAACTCGCTGTACGCCCACCTCCAGAACATGCCGCTCAGGTTCTTCACCGCCACCCGGACCGGCGAGATCCAGTCGCGCCTGGCGAACGACGTCGGCGGCGTGCAATCCGTTGTCACCGACACGGCCTCCAGCATCCTGTCGAACGTGGTCATCCTGATAAGCACGCTGGTGGCCATGCTGGTTCTCTCGTGGCAGCTCACCGTGCTCTCGTTGTTCCTCACTCCGTTGTTCGTCTGGCTGACCTACAAGGTGGGGAAGGCCCGTCAGCAGATCGCCAGGTCAACCCAGAAGTCGCTGGCCGACCTCTCGGCGATCACAGAAGAGACGCTGTCCGTGTCGGGGATCCTTCTGTCCAAGGCCTTCGGCAGGCAGCGCCACGAGATCGCCCGGTTCCGGACGGAGAACGAGCGGCTGGCCGACCTGGAGATACGCCAGCAGATGATCGGCCGTTCCTTCTTCGCCGTCGTGCAGATCTTCTTCTCGATCACCCCGGCGCTGGTGTATCTGGTGGCCGGCCTGGTCATCGCCAACCAGCCCCTGTCGGCTGTCACGATCCAGGCTGGAACGATCGTGGCGTTCACCACCCTGCAGAGCCGGCTGTTCTTCCCCATCGGCTCGATGCTGCAGATCTCGGTGGAGGTGCAGTCCTCGATGGCCCTGTTCGACCGGATCTTCGAGTACCTCGACATGCCCCATGAGATCGTGGACGCGCCGAACGCGCGCGACCTGCCGAAGGAGTCCGTCCAGGGCCATATGCGGTTCCGGCATGTCTTCTTCCGGTACGAGGCCCGGCCCGCCGCCGAGGCCTCGGGGGAGCAGGACGGTCCGTTGGAAGGAGCGACGGAGGCGGTGGCGGAGATGGGCGGAACCGACGCCGTCACCCGTGCGGAGGTGACCACGGGCGTGCCGCTCGCAGCGGGCAACGGACAGCGTGGCAGGGAATGGACCCTCGAGGACGTCGACTTCGAGATCCAACCCGGACAGCTCGCCGCCCTGGTCGGGCCGAGCGGAGCGGGCAAGACCACGATCACGTATCTGGTGCCACGGATGTACGACGTGGGCGAGGGATCCATGGAGATCGACGGCACCGACGTGCGTGAGATCAAGCTGGCGTCGCTCGGCGAGATCATCGGGATGGTCACCCAGGAGACCTACCTCTTCCACACGTCGGTCCGGACCAACCTGCTGTACGGCAAGCCCGGCGCCACCCAGGAGGAGCTGGAGGCCGCGGCGCGAGCGGCCTTCATCCACGACCGGATCGTGGAGATGCCGGACGGCTATGACACGGTCGTGGGGGAGCGGGGCTACCGGATGTCCGGCGGGGAGAAGCAGCGCCTGGCCATCGCCCGGGTCATCCTGAAGGACCCTCGCATCCTCATTCTGGACGAGGCTACCTCGTCGCTGGACACCACCAGCGAGCGGCTGGTCCAGGAAGCGCTCAGGCCACTGATGCGCGGCCGAACCACCATCGCCATCGCCCACAGGCTGTCCACGATCCTTGCCGCAGACGTCATCTTCGTGCTGGATCAGGGGCGCGTGGTGGAGCGAGGAACTCACGCCGAGCTGCTCGACCGGGGTGGCCTGTATGCCCGGTTCTACCAGCAGCAGTTCCAGGGCGGGATGGTGGAGGCCGAGTGCGAGGACGGCGTCGTGCTGGCCACCGGTCAGATCCTTCAGACCCCGAAGGCTTCCTAGGGGCCGCTCCCGCCCGAGGCAGCCCTCGTCGTCGAGCGCGGGCAGCTAGAGGCGCAGCCGGTATCCGAGGAGGGTCATCTGTTCGCTCACCGGCATGTCGATGTCGGTTGCCCGCTCGAACCCGAGGGATTGATACATGCGCTGGGCCGGCACCATCGGAGGCGTCGTCCTCAGGATCAGCGTCTCCTTCCCTGCCGCGCGACATCTGGCGATGACCTCCTCGATGAGGGCACGGCCGATCCCTTCCCGCCGACGAGCTGGATCGACCCCCACCATCCGAAGGCCGGCTATCCCCGGAGTGGCCTGGCGGTCGTCGTCGCCGATCACGTCGTCCAGCTCTATGGTGGCCGACCCCACCACCCGGCCGTCCTCGAGGGCGACCAGGACGACCGTGCGTCCCACTCGTCCCGCCACGTCCCGGACCAGATCGATGTGCTCGCTCCAGCCCGGGTCTTCCGGATCCCAGAACTCGGAGTAGGCTCGAGCAACGACATCTCCGGTCTCTTGGTACTCCTCGGGCCGAACCTCGCGGATCTCCACGGCGAGTTGAGCCTATCGGATCCGGCGTTGCATTGGTAAAGCGACTTGACGAATTCGCTGGCGGGCGCGACCATGCATCGAATGAACGAGCTCGATCTCAGCCATCTCCTGCTGGAAGCGTTCCGCAGCCTTGATCGGGAGATCGAGGCCGCCCTGGAGGATCGAGGCGCCGGCGAGCTCAGGCCGAGCCAGGCTCTGGCCCTGCTCCTTGTCGACAGGGCCGGGACGCGCCTGTCCGAGTTGGCGCAGCGGGCGGCCATCACGAAACAGGCGATGATGCAGCTCGTGGACGACCTGCAGGAAATGGGGTGTGTGCGCCGCGTTCCCGATACCGAGGATGCCCGGGCCAAGATGGTGCGGCTCACGGCCAAGGGACTCCGGCTACGGGCCAGCTCTCGCAAATCGATCCAGGCTGTGGAGTCGCGCATCCGCCGGCGACTCGGAGGCAGGCGATACGAGGCTCTCCGGGCCGCCCTGACCGAGGTCACCGAAGCAGAGGAATAGAGGCGTTGGACGACAGGGTTGCCCTTCGGCTGGCGGCGTTCGACCAGAACGACACCATCCGGCGCATCTGGCACGAGGACTTCACGGTCTGGCGGGACGATCCCACAGAGATCACGGATCGCCTCGGCTGGTTGACCGTCAGTGAGGGCATGCAGGAGCGGGTGCCCGAGCTCGAGGAATTCGCATCGAGCTGCGCCGCAGACGGATTGACCCATGCCGTCCTGGCGGGCATGGGCGGCTCGACCTTGGCTCCGGAGGTTCTCCGGGAAACCTTCGGTGTATCGCCGGGCAGACTCGACCTCGTCGTCCTCGACACGACGCATCCCGACCAGATCCTGGCCGTGGAGCGAAGCCTGCCCATCGACCGAACCCTGTTCGTCATCGCATCGAAGTCCGGGACCACAACCGAGACCCTCTCCCATTTCGCCTACTTCTGGGAGAAGGTTCCGGACGGCTCCAGGTTCGTCGCCATCACCGACCCGGGGACACCGTTGGAGAAGCTCGCGGCCGAACGTGGCTTCCGGCGCGTGTTCCTGAACCCGCCCGACATCGGGGGGCGGTACTCGGCGCTCTCCTACTTCGGGTTGGTGCCCGGCTCCCTCGTCGGCGTTGATCTGGACGAGCTGCTGGACCGCGCGATCTCAATGGCCGACGCCTGTGCCTCAGACGCCCCGGCGGCGAACAACCCGGGAGCTCGGGTCGGAGCCGCCATCGGCGAGGCCGCCCTGGCCGGTAGGGACAAGCTCACGCTCATCCTCGATCCGATCGTCCGGACGTTCGGCTACTGGGTGGAACAGCTCATCGCCGAGTCGACCGGCAAGGAGGGGAAAGGCGTCGTGCCGGTCGAAGGCGAGGACCTGGGAGACCCGACGGTGTACGGGTCCGACCGGTTGTTCGTGGGGATCGGCGGCGACAACGTCGACAAGGGACTGGCGCCCATCCGTGACGCCGGGCATCCCGCCATCCATCTCTGGCTGGAAGATGCCATCGAGCTCGGCCGGGAGCTCTTCCGCTGGGAGTTCGCCACGGCCGTGGCCGGGGCTGTTCTCGGCATCCATCCGTTCGACCAGCCGAACGTGCAGGAGGCCAAGGACGCGACCAGGAGGCTCCTGGCTCGAGGCGACGTGCCCGACCCCGGCCACGACGACCTCGGCCGGCTCCTCCAGCAGGTCCGCCCGGGCGACTACGTGGCGATCCAGGCGTATCTGCCCAGGGACCAGGACACCGAGCGGCGCCTCCAGGAAACCAGGATGCGCCTGCGTGACCGGCTGAGGGTCGCCACCACCGTGGGGTTCGGCCCGCGGTTCCTGCATTCGACGGGGCAGCTTCACAAAGGAGGGCCGAACACGGGTGTGTTCATCCAGGTCGTGGATCCACCGGCTGAGGACGCCCCGATACCCGGACAGCCCTACTCCTTCGGAACGCTGATCGCCGCCCAGGCTGTCGGCGACCTCCAGTCGCTTCGCGCCCACGGACGGCGGGTGGCCAGGGTTGGTCTGGCCGACCTGGAAACCGCCTAGTAGGCGAGCTCCCGTGTTGGAACGCGAGCTGCGTGTCGTGGACGACGTGGCCGAGGAGGCCCTGGCGATCTTCTTGGCCGCCGCGCCGAAGACGGTCGTGCTCTCGGGGGGAGGCACGCCGGAGGCTTTCTACCGGCGGCTGGCCGGCGCGGAGTACGCCTGGGAGGAGGTCGAGTTCTTCTTCGGGGACGAGCGTTGCGTGTCGCGAGAGGACCAATGGTCCAACGCGCGGATGGCCGACGAAGCCCTTTTCTCCAAAGTACCGGCGAGGAGCTATGCCATGGACGGACAGGGCTGCGACGCGGAGTGGTACGAGCGGATGCTTCGACGCCGGTTCGGCGAGGACCTCCTGTTCGACCTGGCGCTCTACGGCCTGGGGCCGGACGGCCACACGGCCTCGCTCTTCCCGGGGAGGCCGGAGGTCGAGGTGACCGATCGATGGGTTGTGCATGTGCGCGAGGCCGGACTCGAGCCGTTCGTCCCGCGGATCTCGCTCACCGTACCGGCGCTGTCGGCCGCGAAGCTCGGGGTCTTCCTCGTGGCCGGCGTGGACAAACAGATCCCGCTTCGTCGGCTCATGGCCGGGGAGGACCTCCCGGCAGCCAGGCTGAAACCAGAGCGCCTGGTGATCCTGGCTGACCGTGCGGCCGCGGGGAGCTGAACCCTCCCGGAATCCGCTACCCGACCGCGCCGCCCACGTGGAGCAGTGTCCCCACGCCGTAGGTGATGGCGGCCAGCGATCCCCCGATCACCAGCATCCTGCCCCCTGAGAGCCACCCTGAACGCCCCGTGAGGAACGACATCGAGGCCCCCACCGCGAACAGGACGGTGCCACTTGCCCCGATGGACGAGAGGACGGCCGCGGTGCCGGACCCGACCACGAAGGGAAGGAGAGGAACAGCTGCTCCCAGCGAGAACATGACGAACGATGAGACCGCAGCGCCCCACGGTGAGCCGAGCTCCTCTGGATCCAGACCCAGCTCTTCGCGGGCGTGCGTGTCCAGGGCCACCTTCGGATCAGCCATCACGACTTCGGTGACCCGCTGAGCCAGCTCAGGTGGGAAGCCTCGCTGCTCGTAGATCTCCCGAAGTTCCTCGTGCTCTTCCTCGGGATCCGTGGCGAGCTCGTGGGCCTCGATGTGCAGCAGTCGTTCGAAGAGTTCCCGTTGCACCCGCATGGACACGTACTCGCCGCCGCCCATGGAGAAGGCTCCAGCCAGGAGGCCGGCCACGCCGGCCACGAGGATGACTTTGTTCGACACGTTTGCCCCGGTCACCCCCATGATGAGCGACAAGTTCGACACCAAACCGTCGTTCACTCCGAAGATGGCGGCCCGGAGCGCGCCGCTCTTCCCCCCCAGGCCCATGGGCTCGTCGCTGCCGTGGGTGGGCCCGGGATGCGGATGGACCATTGGCATGCGATGCGACAACCTGAGCCGCTTCCTGATTCGAGACAGCACGCTTGGATCGGCGACCGACATGAGCCCCCTACCTCATCCTCCGTTCCTCACCGCTCCGCGTCTCCGTCGCCCTGCTCCCGCAGGAACCGCTCGAGCTCCGCCGCGATCGACTCGCCGGAGGGCACCTGCTCTTCACTCAGTCGTGCCCGACCGACGTTCTCATCGGCTGCCGCCTCCAGGCGAGCCACGTACTCGGTGAGCTCGTCGCTTTCCTGCACCGCCCCGAGCACGGTCTGCTCCCAGCCCCCCACCGCCCGTGTCAGGGGGTCCGTGTCCACCGACATCCCCAAGAGCTCGGCGACTCGCTCGACCAGTGCCAGGGCTGCCTTGGGATTCGGCGCCACCGGCAGGTAATGGGGGACGGCAGCCCAGAGGCTGACCGATGGCAACCCTGCTCTGTTGGAGGCGTCGTGGAGCACCCCGACGATGCCGGTGGGACCCTCATACTGCGACCGGGCCAGTCCGAGTCGGCCGGCGGTCTCCTCGTCCACCGCCGACCCCACCACGGGCACGGGGCGGCTGTGCGGCACGTCGGTGAGGAACGCGCCCAGCGTGATGAGCATCGAAGACCCGATCTCCTGGGCCGTGCCGAGGACCGCCCCGGTGAACGTGCGCCACCTGACGTTCGGCTCGGTGGCGCCGAACAGGACCACGTCCCGGCCCCCGACCGAGGCCGCGGCGAATTCGCCCTTGGGCCACTCGATCACGCGGCTCACGCCTTCCTCCAGGCGTACGGTGGGGCGGGTCACCTGGAAGTCGTAGAACTCCTCCGGATCGAGCGTGGCAAACGTGGTGGCACCCCACCGCTCCTGGAGGTACCTCAATGCGATCGATGCCGCCTCCCCACCGTCGTTCCAGCCCCTGAACGCGCAGATGAGCGGGGGGCGGTCCAGGTCGGGACGCTCCAGGAACGTGACGTGCTCCATCGACTGCCAGCATAACCGGGGCTTGCCCGACCCCGTCGCCTCAATCCGACGCAGGCTGAGCCGATCCACTAAGCAGCCGGCTCGTGGTGGACGACCTGGCCATTCGGCCTGACGACCGGGCCGATCCGACCGACGAAGCAGTGGGGAGGCGAGGGAACAGACCTGTGGAGTACCCGGACTCGGAGCATTCGGCCCCGACCGACTCGCTGGTCGATGATCTCCCACCACCCCTGCCCGACGGTGTCCTCTCCGACATCACGCACCTCCTGGTCTCCGAAGGAGCACCGGACAAGGTGCTGGAGGCGGTGGCGGAGGCCCTGGCCGAGCTCGTCCCGCACGAGAGCCTCGTTCTCTACCGCGCCGAGCCCCCGCTACGCCTGCTTCGGCCGGTCCTGGTGAAGGACCCGCTCTACGAGCGGCAGATCTGGGCCATCGGAACGATCCCGTACGGGAAAGGGATCGCCGGGACCGCCGCGGAGACCCGTGCTCCTCAGCTGGTCAACGACGCCCACCTCGACCCTCGCGCCCTTCAGATCCCGGATACTCCGAACGACCCCGAATCGCTGGTGGCGATCCCCTTGTTGGCCCGAGACGAACTGAAGGGTGTGATGTGCCTCTATCGGCTGGGGGAGGAGAACCGTTTCAACGTCAGCGAGTTCAAGCTCGCCATCGTGTTCGGTGAGCTGGCCGCCCTCGCCATCGACAACGCCGAGATCAGGACGCGCCTCGAGACAGAGGTGGTCACAGACCACCTGACGGCGCTGTTCAATCACCGGTTCTTCCACGAGCGCCTCGGCGAGGAGATCAGGCGGGCCAACCGGCAGCGTTCGCGGGTGGGCCTGGTGATCTACGACATCGACGACTTCAAGCGGGTGAACGACACGTACGGTCACCTGGTGGGAGACCAGGTCCTGCAAGGAGTCGCCGCCATCTCCCGCGAAACCTGTCGAACCGAGGACGTGATCTGCAGGATCGGGGGCGAAGAGTTCGCCGTGATCCTTCCAGGAGCCGATCTGGCCGACGCCGTGGCCCTTGCGGAGAGGCTCCGGCTGGGCATCAGCAGCGTGTCCTTTCCGATCGTGGGACGCATCACCGTGAGCGCTGGAGTGGCCCAGGGGCCCATACACGCCTCCAGCCCGCGGGAGCTCATCACCTCTGCCGACCTGGCCCTGCTGCAGGCCAAGGCCTCGGGCAAGAACCAGGTGCTGGTTTACTCGGAGGGTGTAGCGGACGGCCAGGTGGCAGGGTTGACCTCCGGCGTTGGAGGCGAGGGGGAAGCTCCGCCCCTGGCGATCGGTACCCGTCGATCCCGGGCCCGCCTGGCCACGCTCACGTCCGCCGGCGAGCCCAGATCCGCCGCCCAGCTCCGCATGCTCCAGAGCCTCTCGGCGAAGCTGAACCGCCTCAACGACGTCCGACAGATCGGAGCGGTCATCACGGCCGAGCTCCGAAGCCTGATCGACTACCACAACTGCCGGGTCTTCCTGCTGCACGAGGACGGAGAGACCCTTCTCCCCATCGCTTTCGGGGGCGAGCTGATGGAGTATCAGGGGGAAACCTTCGACGCCCTCCTGACCAAGGTCGGTGTGGGCATCACCGGCCACGTCGCCGAGAGCCACGAGTCCTGGTACGCACCGGACGCAAACGTCGACCCGTACGCCGTGAACATCCCCGGCACCGTGGACATCGATGAGTCGATCATGGCCGTTCCCATGCTCTATGGGGACCGGCTCATCGGGGTGGTCGTGCTGTCGAAGCTCGGCATCGACCAGTTCGACCACGAGGACATGCGGCTCCTGGAAGCGCTCGGGGCCAGCGCCGCGGTCGCCTTCGAGAACGCCCGTCTCCTGCAGGTCGAGCACGAGGCGGCCGAAGTGGCCGGGGCGCTCCTGCGACTGTCCCAGGCGCTCACGAAGGTCAGCGACACGTCGGGCGTGCTGAGTGAAGCCGTCCGAGCCATTCCATCGATGCTGCGCTGTGAAGAGGTCACCGCGTGGATCCGCGACTCGGGGACGGGTGCATTCCATCTCATCGAGCACCTCGGCTACGGGCCCGGGTCGGCGGACCGGCTTCAGGACATCACCGTCCCGGCCGACGTGGCAGAGCGATTCCTTCGCTCCGTGGAGGAGCCCTTCGTGGTCTCGAACGACGTCGTGGCCCTGGTGCCACCCGAGTCCAGGACTGCGAGCTCGAGCAAGGAGACCCTGGTGGCCCCGATGCGGTGGGAGCCCGACGGGCTGGGGGCGATCGTGGTATCGGCTCCCGCGGCCGGCGAGACGTTCACCGATGAGGATCTGCAGCTGGCCAGGGGCATCGCCGACATCACGTCGCTGGCTCTGGGCAATGCTCGCCGGTTCGACGACCTCGAGCGGGCGTACGTGTCCACGGTGGAGGCGCTGGCCAACGCGCTGGAGGCCCAGGACGAATACACCAGCGATCACGCCAGGGCCCTGGCCGAGATGACGCTGGCGGTCGGCGCCGAGCTCGGCCTGGAGGGCGAGCGGCTGAAGACTCTGGAGCTCGCCGCCCTGTTCCACGACATCGGGAAGATCGGGGTCCCCTCCGAGATCATCCGCAAGCCCGGTCCGCTCCGGGCCGAGGAGCGGCGGGTCATGAACCTCCATCCCGAGATCGGCGAGCAGATCCTGGCTCCGGTGCCGTTCCTCCAGTTGATCCGCCCGATCGTCCGAGCGTGCCACGAGCGGTGGGATGGGAAGGGGTACCCGGACGGCCTGGCCGGCGAGGCCATCCCTCTGGAGGCCCGGATCGTCTTCGTGTGCGACGCCTTCCATGCCATGACCAGCGATCGCCCCTACCGGAAGGCATTGCCGGAGAAGGAGGCCATCCGCCGGCTGAAGCTCGCCTCCGGGACCCAGTTCGATCCGAGGGTCATCGAGGCGTTCGTCCGATTGCACGCGGCAGGCCAGATCCATTACCAGCGATACGAGCCTGGCCGGCACCTCCTCGATCCCTGACCGCCGCCCTTCCGAGGCCACGTCCTGTTTCGTCCAAAAATGGCTAGCCTCTTGACCTGTGGAAGGGGAGATCGCGTGGGCCATCGAGACCTCCAAGGACGGCGAACGATGGCGCTTCTTCGGCAAGGCCTGGGCGAAGCCTGGTGAAGCTCTCTTGGTCCACGCGGCTCCTCGATTCGTGCGGTTCCGGAGGCTCGACGGCGACGAAGAATGGTGCACGCCCCTGGAACGGGCGGGCGATCACCCCATGACGCTCCTGCGTCTCGAGGAGCCCGAGCGAGAGGACCTGTGGCCAGGACCGGAGCACACCGGCCTGCCAGTCCTCCTGCCGGGTGGTGAGGAGGGCCGCCTCCTTCGCTTCGAGCACTCCCCCGACGGGGACCGCTGGACGTGGGCGGTCGAGTTCCGCGGCCTTCGCCATCCTGGGTGATCCGGGCCATGGCGAACCGGGGAGTCGCATGAAGGACATCGGCCTGGTCGGCGTCCCGTATTCGGGAAAGTCCACGCTGTTCACCGCGCTGACTCGGACGGGAGCTGCCGGGGGCCGGGCCAACCAGGCCGTGGTTCCGGTACCTGACCTTCGGCTGAAGACTCTGGCCGATCTCGAGAGGTCGGAGAGGATCGTCCCGGCGCAGGTACGGTTCGTCGATGTTCCAGGTGGAACCTCCTCCCAGGGACTCGGGCAGCTCCGCGAGACCGACGCCCTGTGCGTGGTCCTTCGAGCCTTCGGTCCCGATCAGGATCCCCTGGGAGAGCTCTCGGAGGTCACCGCGGACCTGATCATCGCCGACCTCGCGGTGGTCGAGACGGCCCTGGAGAACGCCCGGCGCAAGCTCAAGGGCCGGGGACAGGACGCCAGGCCCGAAGTGGAGATCCTGGAGGCGGCACATGCCGCGCTCTCGTCGGAGACGCTCCTTCGCGATGCCGGACTGTCGGTCGAGGGGAACAAAGCTCTGCGGGGGCTTTCACTGCTGACCTTGAAGCCGTGGGTGGTGGTGGCCAACCTCGAAGAGAGCTCGACGCTCCCTGAGGGGCTCCCGGAGGGAACCGTCGGCGTCTGGGCCGAGATCGAGGCGGAGACGGCAGGCATGCCGGCCGAGGAGGCGAGCGCTCTCCTGCGCGAGTTCGGGGTCGAGGAGCCTGGCCTGGGGCGTGTGGTCTCGGCTTGCTATCGGGGCCTCGACCTGATCACGTTCCTGACCACCGGCGAGGACGAGACCAGGGCGTGGGAGGTGAAGAGCGGGGCCACCGCCCCGGAAGCCGCCGGCGTGGTCCACACCGACATGCAAAGGGGATTCATCCGAGCCGAAGTGATCCGGTATGAGGATCTGATCGAGGCTGGGGGCTGGGATGCCGCCAGAGCCAGGGGGCACATGAGGGTCGAGGGAAAGGACTATGTCGTGCAGGAGGGCGACGTCGTTCACGTCCGGTTCGCAGTGTGAGCCTACCTCGGGCTTCGCGGGGAGCCTCGGCAGCCGATCGAGGCCTGAGCTCAACCGTCTCGTGCATCTGGGAACTCCGGTGGCGGCTCGTCCACGAAGTCCAGCCGCCTGTCGAGGAGAGCGATCGTGAAGACGCGGTGAACCGTTTCGGAACCACGGATGAGGACCAGCCGCCTGCCCTCTTGTCGGGCTCGGAGGTCCGCCTCGACCACCAGCCTGATGCCGGAGGAATCCATGAACTCGAGGCCTCGGAGGTCGATCACCACCACATGGGGCTGCTTGGCCTCTGCCGCAGCCAGTACTTTCTCGACCTGTTCGATCTCTGAGATGTCGAGCTCCCCGAACAGGCTCACGAGGATTGCCCCCTCAGCCTCCCGAACGTCGGTCCGAAGTTGCGTCACGGCCCCTCGTCAGCCCTTGACCTTGGCCACGAGCAGAGCCACGTCGTCCCGGGTGGCCTCCGGGCTGAACCCGACCAACGCGCGCTCGATCGCTTCCGCGATGCCTTTGGCGTCTTCCCCTCGGCAGGACCTGAGCACGGACTCCAAGCGGTCACGCCCGAAGATCTCGCCGCCCTCGCGGCGCTCCTCCAGGACGCCGTCGGTGAACAGCACCAACGCGTCACCATGATGCAGGTCGACGGCGCAGTCCGTCAGTTCAGGATCGTTGAAGATGCCGAGCAGGGCTCCAGGGCTGCCGGCGGCCTCCACCGACCCGTCCGACCTGAGGACGAGGGGGAGGGGGTGGCCTGCGACGCAGACTGTCAACCGGGCTCCGCTCTCATGCGGTTTCAGCCTGACGTAGCAAACGGTGCAGAAGATGTGGTCGGAGCGCTGCTGCATCACCGCCTGGTTAAGACGGCTGAGGATGCTGCTCGGCTTCCGCTCCTGCAGAGCCACTGCCCGCAGGGTGTGGCGAGCGAGGCTCGTGACGACGGCTGCCTCCACGCCTTTCCCGCAGACGTCTCCGATGGTCAGGGCCCACGAGCCGTCTCCGGTGTCGAAGACGTCGTAGAAGTCCCCTCCGACCTCGTTGCCCTCGCCCGCCCACCGGTACCGGCCCTCGACCTCCAACCCGGAGATTTCCGGCAGTGCCGGCGGAAGGAGACTCTCCTGCAGCCGCGTCGCCACACGGCGAATCTCTTGGAGGAGCCTGGCATTGTCCACCGCCAGCGCCGCACGCCGGGCCACCTCTTGAGCGAAGACGAGGTCGCCTTCGTCATACCGGCGGCCTGATTCCGCCGACACCAACGTGATGGCCCCCAGTGTGCGGCCCCGAGCCACCATGGGCACGACCATCGCCGACCGAAGTCCCAAACCCAGCACGATCTCCAGGAACCCGGGGTCCGGAGCGGACTCCACCAGCACGGACTCCGGAATCTCGGCGATCATCTCCGGCCGCCCCGTGCGGAGGACCTTGGGGACGCCGGTGGGGGCCTCCGGGTCGGGTGGATACCGGTTCCTGAGCTCCCTTGCCAACTTCACTTTCTCCGGGTCCACGTGGGTCACGGCGACCTGGCGGATGGAGCCATCCGGTTCGAGCATGTCGATCGAGCACCAGTCGGCGAGCTGGGGGACGACGAGCCGCGCCACTCCCGCCAACGTCTCCTCGAATCCCTCGATGGACGCGGCCATCAGAGGGCCCGCCTCGGCCAGGAACCGTTGAGCCTGATCCACCCGCTTGCGCTCCGTGATGTCCGCAACCACGCCGGTCATGGCCAGGACCTTGCCGGATTCGTCCTTGATGCACAGGCCCCTGCCTTCGATCCAGCGGATCGAGCCGTCGGGCCATATCACCCGATGTTCAATCTGGAAATCCGAGCCGGACTCACGGGCCCGCTCGATCGTCTCCATGATCCACTCGCGCTCCTCGGGATGGAGCCGCTCCTGGTACTCCTCGAAGGTGCCTCCGAACGTGCCCGGGGAAAGCCCGAATATCTCCTCGAGGGTCTCGTCCCAGGCCACCGCCCCCGTAGCGATCTCGTAATGCCAGGTGCCGAGCCTGCCGGCCTCCAGCGCGAGGCGTAACCGCTCCCGACTCTCGCGAAGCCGTTCCTCAACCGTTCGCCGCAGCGTGATGTCGCGCACGAACCCCGTGAACATCGGCGGGCCGGGGAGATCGACCCGGGCGACCGTGAGCTCGATGGGGAATTCGGTGCCGTCTGCCCGCATGCCCGTGAACTCGAAGCGCTGGCCCAGGAGCGGACCCTCCCCCGTGGCCAGGAAGCGGGCCAGCCCGGCCCTGTGTCGTTCACGGAGCTCCGGCGGCACGATGAGCTGGGCCATCTCCCTTCCAATGGCATCGTCCCGGAGGTAGCCGAAGGTTCTTTCCGCCGCGGGATTGAACTCGAGGACCTTGCCTTCGTGATCAATGGTGATGATGCAGTCGAGGGCGGCCTCCACGATGGCGGACTTCCTGGCCTCACTCTCCAGGACGGCCCGCTCGGCCTCCTTGCGTTCCATGAACTGGCCGATCTGGCTGCCGATCACCGAGAGAGCCAGAAGGAGATCGGCGTCCGGCTCCTGGATGTCCCGGCTGAAGAACTCGAGGACGCCCAGGACCTCCCTCCCGAAGAGGATGGGAAAACCAAAGGCTGCGTGGATGCCTTCCCGGCTGGCGCTGGGCGCCCTGGGGAAGTTGTCGTCCTTCGTCACGTCAGGGATCCAGGCAGAACGGGCTGCCGCCCACACCCGGCCTGGAAGGCCCACGCCCGGAGGAAAGAGCGATTCGCGAGTCACCCGTTCGAACTCGGCAACCGCAGTGCTCGGGGCATGCCATACGTCGACGCACCGAATGCCCCCGAGTTCCTGGTCGACCCGCCATAG
Organism: Actinomycetota bacterium; assembly: GCA_036505215.1. GTDB lineage: Bacteria > Actinomycetota > UBA4738 > UBA4738 > UBA4738 > DASXTW01. Next base: position 23,534 of record DASXTW010000085.1, read on the forward strand.
TGCTCCCATGGGCCACTCCAAGTTCACGCAGATCGCCTGAAGAATGGTCGGGGCGGCCTCGGCGAGAGACGAGGCCTCGGCCAGAGCTCGGGTTACGGCGGTCCGGGCGGCGAGGAGTCGCTCCTGGCGCACCCGGTCGGTGATGTCCACCGACACGCTGACGATCCCCTCGATGGCTTCGTCGGCGCCTCGGAGGGGGGAGAGCGTGGTGAAGGAGAGCATGTGACTCCCATCCTTCCGCCGGATCTGGAACTCGCCTTCCCAGCCGTGCCCCGCCAGGACGGATGCCCGGATGTCGTCTGCCCGGCTCACGTCGCTCGGGGAGACCAACAGTTCTCGGAAATCCCGGCCCAGCGCCTCGTCCCTGGTCCAGCCGAACATGGCCTCGGCGGCCCGGTTCCAGTGAGTTGTCGCTCCCGTCAAGTCGGTGGCGGTAACCGCCGCATGGACTTGATCGAGGAGATATGCCTCGAATCCAGCCGAGGGCAGCATGGTCAGGCTCTCCGTAAGCTTCTCGGTGTTTGGGACGTATGCTCGCCCGGCCGGTGCCCCGCTGTCACGGCCCTGACCTCCGAACGAACCCTCGTGGTATCTACCCCGTAGGTACGCGCGATTGTATAACCGAACCGATCAAACGCCGCGGCCGCAGGAGCTCTCGCGAGTTGGTCGCCATTGTGATAAATCGCCACAAACCTGTCCGGTCTGACACTGGTCGCGGCCCTCGCGATGGCCGTCAGGCGCTGGACTGCCGATGGGCCCATCCCAGCACGGATTCGAGAGGCTGGTAATTGAGGATGCGTTCCCTCGGGAAAGCTGCTCGAATCGCCAGTGCAACACCGAATTCCACGTATTGGAGCTCCCGAAGGAGGTGGGCGTCGGTCCCGATCGAGATCCACACGCCTGCATCCCGAGCCAGCTCGAGGAGCCCGCAGTCCAGATCCTGCCGGCTTGGGTGCGCATCGATCTCCAGAGCCTTGCCCTCTTCGGCTGCCGTCTCGAAGACACGAGGCCAATCGGCCGAGAGTCCCTGTCGCCGGTTGAACACCCGCCCCCTGGGATGGGCCAGTACGTGAAAGGTGGGATTGCGCAGAGCCCGGACGTAGCGATCGGTCTGGTCCTCGGCCAGGCGAAGCTTCGAGTGGAACGCACCGAGGACCAGGTCCAATCGGGCGAGAGCCTCGGGCTCCATGTCCTGAAGGCCCTCCGGAGAGAGATTCATCTCGATGGATCGGAGCACGCGCAGACGAGAGCTCCGCGCTTCCAGCTCTTGGTTCACCCGGCCGATGTCCGCTCCTTGCTCGGCCAGCTGTTCCTCGTCCATCCCTCCGGCGATCTTCAACCCCTTCGAGTGGTCCGTGATGGCGATGAAGTCGTAGTTCCACAGGGCCTCGGCCTCCGCCACCACCTCCCGGAGGGGCGCCGCGCCGTCGCTCCATGTGGTGTGCATCTGGAGGTCGGCCCGAAGCTCTCGGATCCAGTCGGGATGGCGCTCGATGGTCGCGCGGACCTCCGACTTCGTCAGGAAGCCACGACGTAGCTCGGGCGGTTCCGGCGGTTCGATCGTCTCATCCAGGAGCCAGCCGGTGATGACCCCGGCCAGCCACGGACCCACCGACCGAAGCTCGGTCAACGGGCGATTTTGCTCGAGAAGCGACGAAGCCTCCACGGGCCAGAAGAACGCCGCACGGGAGGCCCGGCCGAGCGCCTTCCCGCGGTTGCTACCGGCTTCTGCCTGCTCCACAGCGCGGGCCAGTAGCTCCGCGATCTGCGCATTGGTCAGCATCGCTGAGGTCTACCAGATCGCGGGGAAGAGCAGGCTGGCTACGGGACTAGCGGCGATTCAGACCGATGGTGGCGACTTAGCCTCGGGAGCCAGTAGAGGCGTCGCTCGGTCGAGCCTCGAGGCCGGTGCCGAGTCGCTCCTCGAGGATCCTCCGCGCCTCCGTCGCGTCGTTTGCGCCCTCGATCGCGGCCTGGACGGCCTGGCGGCACTCCCCGCGCGTAACGCGACGCAGGGTGTCTTTTACTTCGGGGATGGCCACCCTGTTCATCGACAGCTCGTCGATGCCCAGCCCAACGAGCGCCGCGGCAACCGTCGGGTCGCCTGCGGCCTCGCCGCACACCCCGACCCAGGCGCCGCCCGCGTGTCCTGCCTGAACCACGCCCCGGATCAAGGACAGCACGTCGGGCTCGAGCACATCGGCAATGTCGGCGACGGCGCCGATCAGCCGGTCGGCCGCGAACAGGTACTGGAGCAGGTCGTTGGTCCCGATCGACAGGAAGTCGGCATGCGCGGCGAGCCGCCCGGCGCCCAGAGCGGCGGAGGGAACCTCGACCATCACTCCAACCTCGATGTCGGCGAGGTCCATCCCCTCCTCCTCCGCAACCCGCCCGAGAGTCTCCCCCGCCTGAACGAGCTCCCGAGCGGTCGACACCAGGGGGAACATGATCGCCAGCCGCCCTGCCTCCTCGCCCGAGACCGCGGCGCTGGCCCGCAGGAGCGCGCGGAGCTGGGCCCGAAACAGGTCGGGACGCTGGAAGCTCAGCCGAATGCCTCGGAGCCCCAGGGCAGGGTTCTCCTCGGGCTCGCGCTCGACGAACGGCAGCGGCTTGTCCGCCCCGACGTCGAGCGTGCGGAAGACTACCCGGTTGCCCGGGAAGGCCCGAAGCACCTCCGCATAGAAGACGACCTGCTCCTCCACCGTGGGAGCGGTCGTCCGGTCCAGGAACAGGAACTCGGTGCGGACCAGGCCGCTTCCCTCCCCACCGGCCTCAACGGCCGCCGGGAGGTGCTGGATCGCGCCGATGTTCGCCGCCAACTCGACCCGGTGCCCGTCGGCCGTGTGGCCGGGCTCGTCGCGCAGGGCCACCAGTTCCTCGCGCCGCCGTTCCTCGACACCCATCCGCCGCCTGATGGCATCCCGTTCCGACGCATCGGGACCCACGACCACCCCGCCGGTCCGGCCGTCCACCGCGACGACAGCGCCCCCGCCACCGACCGCATGGAGCAGGCCCGGGCACGACACGACCGCGGGGATTCCGAGCGCGCGGGCCAGAATCGCGGCGTGGCTGGTGGGCGATCCGGTCTCGGTGACGATGCCGGCGATCACGTCCACGGGGATGCTCGCCGTCTGTGAAGGCGTGAGCTCGTGGGCGACGATCACCGAGCGCACGCTCGGTGCCTGGCCGGCCGTGCTCCGCCCCAGCAGGATCTTGACGACACGGTCCCGCACGTCGTCGAGGTCGGCCGCCCGCGCAGCGAGGTACTCGCTCGCCGATGCGACCAGGAGCTCCCGGAACGTCCCGAACGCCTCGACCACTGCCCGCTCGGCGGAGGCCCCGTCCCGGATCGCCTGATCCGCCAGTCTCGCCAGCTCGGGATCGGCGGCGAACTCCGCGTGGGCCTCGAAGATCTCGGCCTCGTCTTCGCCCGCGGTCGACTCAATGGTGTGGGCGAGCTCCCGAAGTTGCTCCTCGGCGCCTTCGAGGGCCGTGCGCAGCCGGGCCGTCTCCTCTTCGGCAGTCCCGGACCGCACCTTCGGCATGTCGTCCTCGATCGGCGGCTGGGGCACGATCACGAAGGCCGGGGCGAGGGCGGCGCCGGGCGCCGCCGCTCGCCCTGTGAGCCTGGTACTCATCTTCGCCCCTCATCCTTCCTCTGCCTCTCCCAGCCCGGACTCGACCAGCCGGACGAGCTCGGCCAGGGTCTCGGCGGCCCCGTCGCCCTCCGTCCGGATCACGATCTCATCGCCCTGGTGGCAGTCGAGTGTCAGGACCGAAAGAACGGACTTCGCGTTGACCTCCCGCCCATCCTTCATCACTACCACGTCGGCCGACGATGCGGCCGCGGCCTTGGCGAAGACCTTCGCCGGCCGGGCGTGGAGCCCAGTCGCGTTTCGCAGCGTCACCGTCGCCTCAGGCACGTGCGGGCACCCCCGCGGCCGCGGGCACCCGAGCCTGACGGTGGAAGGCCTTCAGCGCGTTGACGAGGACCCCCGTGATCACGGTGCCGACGGCGATGGCCAGGAGGTACAAGGGCCAGTGGCCGATCAGGCCGATGACCCAGATGCCTCCGTGGGGGGCTCGCAGCGTCGCGTTGAACAGGAGCGACAGCACCCCCGTCGCCGCGGAGCCGACCATCAACGAGGGGATCACGCGGAGCGGATCAGCCGCGGCGAACGGGATGGCTCCCTCCGTGATGAACGAGGCCCCCAGCAGCCATGCAGCCTGCCCGGCCCGCTTCTCGGCCTCGTTGTACAGGCCGGGCCGGACGACGGTGGCCAGGGCCATGCCGAGCGGAGGCGTCATCCCCGCGGCCATCACCGCGGCCATGATCTGAAGGCCGCCCGGCTTCCCCGAGGCGAGCGACAGCAGCCCGAACGAGTAGGCGACCTTGTTGACCGGCCCGCCCATGTCGAACGCCATCATGGCCCCGATCAGGATCCCCAACAGGACCTCGTTCGTCCCGGACAGGCCGTTCATCCAGTCGGAGAGGTGCCGGTTCGCCGCCGCCACGGGCTCGCCGACCACCAGCAAGATGATCAGACCGACGATCAGGGAGCCGCCGATCGGATACACCAGGATCGGCATCATCTTGCTCACGGGGCCTCTAACCGGGATCCGCTTCAGCTCATTGACGACGTACCCGGCGAGCAGACCGGCGATCAGACCGCCGAGGAAGCCGGCGCCTACGGCGCTGGCGATCAGGCCGCCCACGATGCCCGGCGCGATCCCCGGCCGGTCGGCCATGGCGTAGGCGATGAACCCGGCGAGGATGGGAACGAGCATCCCGAACGCCGTCGACCCCAGTTTGAGCAGCACGGCGCCGAGCCACACCCTGAAGGCGACGTCCACGTCCCCCGGGTACATGACCTTCCCGGCGTCGTTGATGATGGTCACCTTGGTCACGGCGACCGCACCGCCGATGGCGAAGGCGAGGGCGATGAGGATGCCCCCGGCCACTACGAACGGGATCATGTAGCTGACGCCGGTCATGAGCCACCGCCGGATCGTCTCGCCCACGCCGGCCCCCTCGGATGTGGGCACCTCGATGGGAGACGTTGCGACGTCGACTGCTCGCGCCGGTGCCGCACTGGCCGCTGCCGCCGCCCGGTCGAGAATCTCGGCCGCCTTGTCGATGGCCTCGCGCGTCCGGACCTCGACGAATGGCAGGCCGGCGAACCGCTCTCGGTCACGGACCATGGCGTCGACGGCGAAGATCACGGCATCGGCTCCCGCGATCACCCGCGAATCCAGCGGGGGCGCGCCCGAGGCGCCTTGCACTTCGACCTGGATCTCGTGCCCCTTGTCCCGGGCGGCGACCTCGAGGGCCTCGGCCGCCATCTCGCTGTGGGCGATCCCGGTGGGGCAGCTGGTCACAGCGACGAACTTCATAGCTCGACCTCCTTTCGGATGATGTCGTACACGGCCTCCGGCGAGCCAGCCTCGCGGAGCGCACTTCGGAATCCCTCGTGGATCAAGCGGCGGGCCAGGCGCGAGAGGACCCGGACGTGCAGGTCGTCGGCACCTTCAGGGGCGGCGATCAGGAAGATCAGGTCGGCAGTGCTGCCGTCCTCCGCCCCGAAATCCACCCCCGCCTCGCTGTGCCCGAACGCAACCGACGGACGGACCACGGCGGGAGACTTGGCGTGAGGAATGGCGATCCCGGACTCCATCCCGGTCCCGCCGGTCTCCTCTTCCCGCGCCCAAACGGCGTCCACGTACGTCGGGACGTCTCTCACGCGCCCGTCCGCTTCGAGGAGCTTGGCGAGCTCCTCGATCGCGGCCCGTCGCTCTGTGGCCGCGAGACTCACCGACACGAGTGATGGGTTCGTCAGCTCCTCGATGGTCGTCATCCGATTCTCCCCCTGTTGTCGAGAGCTCGTCCGGCGTCGATCTCCTCAACCGTGACCGCGTCAACGTCGATATCCGTCGGACCCGGCATGCCGGTGCCGGGGAGGCGAACCGCGGCGGCTCCCCACGCGACAGCTGCGCGCACAGCCTCGGCTGCCACACCGTCCGTGGCCAGGAATCCGGCCAGCGTTGCGTCGCCGGCTCCCACGGTCGACCGCGGGATGACCGGCGTCGTCCACGCTCGTGTGGCGACGGCGTCGGAGACCGAAACGGCCCCTCTCTCTCCGAGCGAGACCAGGACATGGCCTACGCCGCGGTCGAGGAGTCCGCGCGCGCCTTCCACGACGTCGCGCAGAGTGTGGATAGGCTTGCCCACGGCCTCGGCCAGCTCGTCGGCGTTGGGTTTCATGAGATCCGGGCGCATATCGATCGATTCGGTGAGAGCGGTTCCCGAGGCGTCCACCGCGACGCGAACGCCCACCGCGTGGAGCTTCATCACGAGGCTCCCGTACAGGTCCTCTGGGACACCGGGCGGTAGCGCACCGCACAGCGCCACCCAATCTGCGCCCCGGCTGGCTTCAACCGTGGCTTCGACCAGCTCCGCCACTTCCTGCGACGTGAGCCTGGGGCCAGGAGCGTTCAGCTTCGTCACCGTTCCGTCTGGCTCGACGATGGTCACGTTCTCGCGGATCGGCTCGGCGATCTGCACCGGCACCACGTCGAGGCCCCGGCTCGACAGGAGGTCCAACAGCTGATCTCCTTCACGGCCGCCCGTCGGGAGGACGGCTCGAGCGGAGATGCCGTTGGCGATCAAAGCCCGGGCGACGTTCACTCCTTTGCCGCCGGGATGCACGCGGGCCGCTGTGGCTCGAACGACCTCGCCCCGCTCCAGCGCAGGAATCTCCAGAGTCCGGTCAACGGATGGGTTCGCCGTGAGGGTGACTATCACGACAGCACCACCTCCACCCCAACACCTCGAAGCCTACGCCGATCGGCCGGTGACAAGGGCGCGCCTTTCACCAGCGGGTCGACCTCTTCGATGGCATCACTTGTGCCGCTGAGCGTCCCGATCACGCCAGGACCACCTCCACCCCGGCCTCCTCGAGCGCCTGCCGGTCGGACGGGCCCAGGCCCGCGTCGGTGACCAGCGCATCGACCTCCTCGATCGACGCGAAGCGCACGGCGTCCTCTTCGCCCACCTTGGTGTGGTCGGCGATCACGACGACCTGCTGCGCCGCCCGGCACATCGATCGCTTCACCGCCGCCTCGCTGGGGTCGGGTGTCGAAAGGCCACGCTCGAGGGTCAGCCCATTGGTCCCGATGAACGCCACGTCCACCCGCAGGTCGGCCAGCTCGCGCAGCGCCCAGTCGTCGACGTGGGCGAGGGTGCGTCCGCGGACGCGGCCTCCGATCACGTACAGCTGGAGGTTTCGTCGAGCGGCCAGCTCCAGCCCCACGGGCAGAGAATTCGTGAAGACCGTGAGCTCACGGTCGGGAAATACCTGGGCTAGCGCGAGGGTCGTCGTCCCCGCGTCCAGGAGCACCGTGCCGCGGTCGGGCACGAACGAGAGCGCGGCGGATGCTATCCGGCCCTTCTCACTCGCCATCGACGCGGCCTTCTCGGCGATCGCCGGCTCCGCCCGGAAACGCTCGGTGGGGATGGCTCCCCCGTGGACGCGACGAAGGACGTTACGGCGCTCCAGGTCCGTCAGGTCTCGCCGGATGGTCTCCGGGGTCACTTCGAACCGGTTTGCGAGTTCCAAGACGTCGCCCCGACCGTTCTGCCGGACCAGCACGGCGATCTCTTGGCGTCTCTCCTCCCCGTACATGCCACCTCCGAGTCTGCCCGGTTAGTTCCGAGTCCGTGGGATTCTGCCCGATTGCCCGCCTCGTTGTCAAGGCCCAGACAGAAACAAAAGTCGAAGCCCCCCTCGACGGACGAGGCCAGGCCCCGAGACGACGGGACAGGCCCGGGGCAAAGGCTCAGAGGAACCGGCCGTCGTTCGACTGTAGCTGGACGTTTGAAACCAAGCCGAACTGGGTACCCGCCTCGCACCTTATCGGTGGGGGACATGTGCGGGTTCGGGGAGTTGCGACCCCTGGTTCAGGGACGATCGGCGATCGAGAGGGGGCTCCAAACGGCGGGCGTTCCCCGCTCGGAGTCGTCGGTGATTTCCGTGCGGACCCGACGGCTCAGGCCCGTGGCGTCGCGCATCTTTCGTCTGAAGCGCTCGCCACGGTGGTCCTCTTCGACGAGCACCTGAGCCACTGCGCCACCACGGCGGATGTGATCTCGGCCGCGGTGGGGCCCGGTCTCGAAGCCTTCGGGGCAAAGGCTGCGGTTATCGGATTGACCGACTTCCGGCTCCGCCTCGAGCCCGTCGTCGGCAGTCCGGGGATCGAGGGCTTCGCTGCCCGATGCGCCGAACTTGCCCTGGACGCGCCGCTGCCGATCACCGAGACCATCCGCACCGGCAGGCCGGTCGGCCAGCGACCCCTTGCGGATGGCCTCATGGGAGAAGGATCCCCGACCGATCTCGGAGCGGTTCGCGAGTGTACCCTCCCTATCCTCGGCACTCGGGGAGTTGTTGGAGCCCTCTGGCTCTTCCTCGGTCCGGACGACCCGCCGATTGACGATGCGCTTCTGCCCGTTCTGATCGGCCGGCTGGGTGCGGCCATCGACAGAGCCCGCATACTGGAGTCGGAGCGGCGGATGCGCGCTCGGGCCGAGTGGTCTGCGGCCAGGTTGTCGCGACTGCAATCGCTGACTTCGGGTCTTTCGGCGGCGCTCGGCCCTGTGGACGTCGCCGACGTGGTCATGACCCATGCCCTCGCCGAGCTTGGCGCGACCGGAGGCACGTGCTACATGCTGGCCGAGGACCGAACCCTGCGGCCGGTGCGCTCCATCGGGGACGAGAGGGCGTCCACCAACGCGATCTCGATTACGAACGACGACCCACTGGGGACGATCCTCAAGCGGAGCGTGGTGGTCGTCCTTCCGCCCGAGTCCGCCGCCTCTGCCGGACGCGATGACGGCAGTCTCAAGGCAGTCGTTCCGCTCGCGATCAGAGGCGAGGTCCTCGGCGCCATCGAGTTGATCTTCCCCCGAGACAAGGATCTGGACGGAGACCTCCGGTCGTTCCTGGCCGCTCTTGGGACCCAGTGCGCCCAGGCCGTCGAGCGTGCGCGCTTGTACGCCCAGCGCGCGAGGGAGGCTCATGTGTTGCAGGCCTCCCTGATGCCACCTGCCCTCCCCAGCATCCCCGGGCTCGATATCGCCGCGGCGTACCGTCCGTTCGGAGATGGAACCGTCGTTGGCGGGGACTTCTATGACGTCTATGCCCTCGGAGAAGGCCGATGGGGCCTCGTGGTCGGTGACGTGTCCGGCAAGGGAATCGAAGCGGCCGCGATCACGGCCCTCGCGCGCCACACGACTCGGGCCGCGGCGCTTCTTGGTATGGGGCCCGCCGACGTCTTGCAGACCTTGAATCGAGTGATGCTCTCGGAGCCCCTCGGCGAACGCTTCTGCACGATCGTCCACGGCATCCTCGAGCCGTCCGCGGAGGGTGTTGCCGTCACGCTGAGTCTCGGCGGGCATCCACGTCCGCTCCTGCTGGATCGACGGAAGGGAACCGTGCGCGCGGTGGGAAGACCTGGCACCGCTGTAGGAGTGCTGGCCGATCCCACGCTGCTCGAAACGCGCCTGACGCTGCACAGCGGAGACGTCCTCGTCTTCTTCACCGACGGGTGCGTCGACTTCCATGCCGAGGGCCGGACCACGTCCGACGAGACCGTGCTGCTCGGCGTGCTTCGCGAGCACGCCGAGGAAGATGCCGGCCAACTCACGAAACGTCTCGAAGATGAGGTCTTGAATTCGAAGGGAGGACCGAGCGCGGACGACGTCGCGTTGCTCGTCATGCGAGCGCGGAACGATGAACCCTAGCCGCTCCACGCAACGGCGCGCTGTCCGTATGGAGGTTCGGGAACGAAGGGGGGACCGATGAAGGCTCGTGCCAGAGGCACGGAAGAAGGATCGCCGCGCGCGCCGGCGAAGAAGCGGGCCGCCCGACCTGCGTCGAAGAACGGCCACAGCGAAGACGGCGACCTCGTGCTCCAAGAGCTGCTCGATGCGCTCGTCGAGCTCAAGCGGGGCGACTTCCGCGTGCGACTGCCCGCCCGACGCTCGGGTCTGCCGGGCAGGATCGGGGGGGCGTTCAACGATTGCGTGGAACTGATCGATGGGACGACGCGAGAGATCGACAGGGTGTCCAGGCTGGTGGGTCGCGAAGGCCGCGTGTCGGAGCGAATCGTCCTGACCGGGGCCGAGGGGACCTGGGCGGCCCGAGCAGCCGCGATGAACGGGCTCATCGACGATCTGATCCGCCCGATGACGGAGATCGCCCGGGTGATCGAGGCCGTTGCGCTCGGCGATCTCTCCCAGAGGGTGGCGCTCAGCATCCACGGGAGACCGATCAGGGGCGAGTATCTACGGATCGGGAAGGCCGTCAACGCCATGGTCGACCAGCTCTCCTCGTTCGGCGCCGAGGTCAGCCGCGTGGCGAAGGAAGTTGGTACGGATGGCAAGCTCGGCGGCCAGGCGAAGGTCAGAGGCCTCTCCGGCAGGTGGAAGGACCTGACCGACAACGTCAACCTGATGGCCTCCAACCTCACTGCCCAGGTGCGCGACATCGCTCGGGTCGCCACGGCCGTGGCGAGGGGGGACCTTTCCCAAAAGATCACCGTCGACGTCAAGGGCGAGATCGTCGAGCTGAAGAACACCATCAACACAATGGTCGACCAGCTCTCCTCGTTCGCCGACGAGGTGACGCGCGTCGCGCGCGAGGTGGGCACCGAGGGGAAGCTCGGGGGTCAGGCCAACGTGAAGGGCGTGTCGGGCACGTGGAGAGACCTCACGGACAGCGTCAACCTCATGGCGTCGAACCTGACGAGTCAGGTCCGGAACATCGCGCAGGTAGCGAGCGCGGTCGCCCGGGGGGATCTGTCCCAGAAGATCACCGTCGGAGCCGAGGGGGAGGTCGCCGCGCTTGCCGACACCATCAACTCGATGACCGACACGCTGCGCGTCTTCGGCGACGAAGTCACGCGCGTTCGCGCGCGAGGTCGGTACCGAGGGCAGGCTTGGTGGACAGGCCGAAGTCCCCGGGGTCGCGGGGACGTGGAAGGACCTGACCGAGAGCGTGAACTCTATGGCCTTCAACCTCACCGCCCAGGTCCGCAACATCGCCCAGGTGGCAACGGCGGTCGCCAAGGGCGATCTTTCGCAGAAGATCACGGTCGACGTCCGCGGCGAGATCCTCGAGCTGAAGGACACCATCAACACGATGGTGGATCAGCTTTCATCGTTTGCGGACGAGGTCACCCGAGTCGCTCGCGAGGTGGGCACCGAGGGGAACCTCGGCGGCCAGGCGCAGGTGAAGGGCGTCTCAGGAACGTGGAAAGACTTGACCGACAACGTCAACTTCATGGCGTCCAACCTGACCAGTCAGGTGCGCGACATCGCGCGGGTGACGACCGCGGTGGCCAAGGGCGACCTCTCGCAGAAGATCACCGTGGACGTCAAGGGCGAGATCCTCGAGCTCAAGGACACCATCAACACGATGGTCGACCAGTTGAGGTCGTTCGCCGATGAGGTGACGCGCGTCGCGCGCGAGGTCGGAACGGAGGGCAGGCTGGGTGGCCAGGCTGAGGTATTCGGTGTCTCGGGAACATGGAAGGGCCTGACCGACAGCGTGAACTTCATGGCCTCGAACCTGACCGACCAGGTGTGGAACATCGCCCAGGTGGCCACGGCCGTCGCTCGTGGCGACCTGTCGCAGAAGATCACGGTCGATGTCCGCGGCGAGATCCTCGAGCTGAAAGACACCATCAACACGATGGTGGATCAGCTTCGAGCGTTCGCCGACGAGGTCACCCGCGTCGCGCGCGAGGTGGGGACCGAAGGCAAGCTGGGGGGTCAGGCGGAGGTGTTGGGCGTCGCAGGCACGTGGAAGGACCTCACCGACAACGTCAACTTCATGGCGTCCAACCTGACCAGCCAGGTGCGCGACATCGCACGGGTGACGACCGCGGTGGCCAAGGGCGACCTCTCGCAGAAGATCACCGTCGACGTCCGGGGCGAGATCCTCGAGCTCAAGAACACCATCAACACCATGGTGGACCAGCTCTCCTCGTTCGCCGACGAGGTCACCCGCGTGGCGCGCGAAGTGGGCACCGAAGGCAAGCTCGGGGGCCAGGCACAGGTCCCCGGTGTCGGGGGCACCTGGAAGGGCCTCACGGAGAATGTGAATTCCATGGCGTCGAACCTGACGGGCCAGGTGCGGACATCGCCCAGGTCACCACGGCGGTTGCCCGTGGCGACCTGTCGCACAAGATCACCGTGGACGTCAAGGGGGAGATCCTGGAGCTCAAGAACACCATCAACACCATGGTGGACCAGCTCTCCTCCTTCGCCGACGAGGTGACTCGGGTCGCCCGCGAGGTGGGGACCGAGGGAAAGCTCGGCGGCCAGGCCCACGTACCCGGCGTATCGGGGACGTGGAAGGACCTGACCGACAACGTGAACTCCATGGCCGGAAACCTGACCGCGCAGGTCCGGAACATCGCTCAGGTGGCGACGGCCGTCGCTCGCGGGGATCTGTCGCAGAAGGTCACGGTCGATGTACGAGGGGAGATCCTGGAGCTGAAAGACACGATCAACACCATGGTCGATCAGCTCTCCTCATTCGCCGACGAGGTCACCCGGGTGGCGCACGAGGTGGGGACGGAGGGGAAGCTCGGCGGGCAGGCCGAGGTCGAGGACGTCTCTGGTACCTGGCGCCATCTGACCGAGAGCGTCAACCAGCTTGCCCAGAACCTGACGACTCAGGTCCGAGCGATCGCCGACGTGGCAACTGCCGTTACCCAGGGCGACCTCACGCGTAGCATCGACGTGGAGGCCCGGGGGGAAGTCTCGGAGCTCAGGAACAACATCAACTACATGATCCGCAACCTTCGTGAGACCACACAGAAGAGCGCGGAGCAGGACTGGCTCAAGACGAACCTCGCCCGGATCTCCCGTTTGATGCAAGGACAGCGAGACCTGCGGGAGCTCTCCCAATTGATCATGTCCGAGGTCACCCCGGTGGTGTCCGCGCAACATGGCGCGTTCTTCATGGCCGGTGCCGAGGGGAGCGACCTCGAGCTGAGACTGATCGCCTCGTACGCGTACAAGTCCCGGAAGAAAGCGTCCAACCAGTTTCGTCTGGGCGAGGGTCTCGTCGGCCAGGCGGCAGTCGAAAAGAAGCCAATACTGGTAACCGATCCCCCCGAGGGCTACATCCGGGTTTCCTCCGGCATCGGGGAAGGACGGCCCGCCGCGATCGTCGTGCTCCCAGTCGTCTTCGAAGAACAGGTCCTGGCCGTCATCGAGCTCGCCTCGTTCAAGCCGTTCACGGAAGCCAGCTTGATGTTCCTCGAACAGCTGGTCGAGACGATCGGTGTCGTTCTCAACGGCGTTATTGCGAACATGCGAACCGAGGAGCTGCTCGCCGAGTCCCAGCGACTGGCCCAGGAGCTCCAGAGCCAATCCATGGAGCTGCAGCACGGACAGGAGAGGCTGCGGCAGACGAACGCGGAGCTCGAGGAGAAGGCACGCCAGTTGGAGGAGCAGAACCGCAGCATCGAGCTCAAGAACCGCGAGATCGAGATCGCGAGAAAGGGCTTGGAAGAGAAGGCGCGGCAGCTTGCTCTGGCCTCCAAGTACAAGTCCGAATTCCTCGCGAACATGTCCCACGAGCTGCGCACTCCTCTCAACAGCCTGATGGTCCTCGCGCAGCTCCTCGCTTCGAATCCCGATGGCACTCTCTCTTCCCGGCAGGTGGAGTTCGCCGACACGATCTACGATGCGGGGAAGGATCTTCTTGGCTTGATCAACGACATCTTGGACCTGAGTAAGGTCGAGGCCGGACGGCTCGACATCACCCCCGCCGACGTGGCGGTCGCCGACATCCGCGAGTCGATCGAGCAGGGATTCCGGCCACTCGCCGAGCAAAAGGGGCTCTCCCTCGACGTATCAATCGGAGCGGAGTGTCCGCCCTCCTTCGAAACCGATCTGCAACGGCTTCAGCAGATCCTGAACAACCTGCTGTCCAACGCGGTCAAGTTCACCAACGAAGGCGGTGTTACCGTTCGGATCGATCGAGCACCGGACGCCCTCGGCTACTCCACCTCTCAGCTCGAAAAAGCTGGAACCGTCCTCGCCTTCACGGTCAGCGACACGGGGATCGGGATCGCCCCGGACCAGCTCGATGCGATCTTCGAAGCGTTCCGCCAGGCGGACGGGACCGCCAGCCGCCGCTTCGGAGGCACCGGCCTCGGTCTGTCCATCAGCCGGGAGGTGGCGCGCCTGCTCGGCGGAGAGATCCGCGTCGAGAGCAGCGTCGATGAAGGCAGCATGTTCACGCTGTACCTCCCACGGAGCTACGTTCCAGTCGAGCCTGCGAGCCGCGAGACAGCGCGCCCCTCTCTGCACGAGCAGGACAAGGCCGCGTCGATCGAAGCACGCGACGGGCGCAGCCGCGAACTGCCAGAGCAGTCGGAGCCATTGAGCGTCGTCCTCTTCGAGCCGCAGCCGAGCGACGGGCAAGATCTCGCAGATTTCCTTCGAGCGCGGAACGGCATGCCGCTCACCACCGGAGGCGGGAAGGAGGAGCTGCTGGCCGGGAAGCAGGTCCTCATCGTCGACGATGACATCCGGAACGTCTTCGCACTCACGAACGCGCTCGAAAGCCAGGGCTCGACCGTGCTGTTCGCGGAGAACGGCCGCGAGGCGCTGGATGTCCTGTATCGCAACCCCGAGATCGACCTCGTCTTGATGGACATCATGATGCCCGACATGGACGGGTACGAGACGACGAGGACGATCCGGAGCACCCCTCAGTTCGCGGAGCTCCCGATCATCGCAGTCACGGCCAAGGCCATGAAAGGGGACCGCGAAAAGACATTGGCCGCGGGGGCCACCGACTACATCGCCAAGCCCCTGGACGTGGACGAGCTGCTGGCCAAGGTTCGGGCCCGTCTGCTCGGATAACCGATGGCGACCATCCTGCTGGTCGATGATCGAGCCGAGAATCTGCGCGCGCTCGAGGCCGTGCTCGAACCTCTCGGACACACCCTGCTCAGGGCGCAGTCTGCCGACGAGGCGCTCGCGTGCCTCCTGAGGGAGGAGGTCGCTCTCATCCTCCTCGACGTGATGATGCCGGGGCTCGACGGATTCGAGACAGCAGAGCTCATCAAGCAGAGAGAGAGAACCCGCGACATCCCGATCATTTTCCTGACGGCCATCAACCAGGCCATCGAACATCACCTCAGGGGATACGAAGTGGGCGCAGTGGATTACATCAACAAGCCATTCGACGCCCACATCCTCCGCTCGAAGGTATCCGTGTTCCTCGATCTCAACGAGAAGCGCGACCTGTTGCGGGCGCAGACCGAAGAGCTCCGGAAACGGCTGAACGAGCGGGACCGAGCGCAGCGCGCGCTGGTGCGCCGGACCGCCGAGCTGGCGCGATCCAACAGGGAGCTCGACCAGTTGGTTCAGATCGCCTCTCACGACATCCGTGAGCCACTTGACACCATGGCGGGATTCCTCGAGATCATCGCTCAGGAATCCGCCCGTTCGGCCGGGGACGATGTCCGGCTCCTGCTCACCCGGGCAATCGCCCAGGTCGAGCGCATGCGCGACGCGATCGACAAACTGGTCGGGTCGGCGAGCTCTGGCCAGGGGCTCGAAGCGAGCGAGGTCGTGGCTTTCGACAAGGTCCTCGACCAGGCGCTCGACGATCTCGAGAGCCCATTGGCGGAGAACGGCGCGCGCGTCGTCCGATCGCCACTCCCAGCCGTACGCGGAGACTTCTGGCAGCTCGTCGAGTTGGTCGAGGTCCTGATCGAACACGCCCTCAAGCTTCGAGGGGACGAAGCTCCCGAAGTGCGAATCCACGCGAGTGAAGGCTCGACGGAGCATCTGATCTCGATCGGCAACAACGGGGTTGCGATCGACCCGCGTGATGCCGCTCGGCGCTTCACCGTGTTCGCCACGATGGGCTCCCCGTCCGGTGGGATCCTCGACGTCGGTCTGGTCACGTGCCGCAGGATCATCGAGCGGCACGGTGGGCGAATCTGGCTCGAATCTCAGCCGGGAAGCGGATCCACGGTCTTCTTCACGCTTCCCCCAGCCGAGCACTGATGTTCACCCTCCTGGTGGTCGACGACGATGCAGATTCCCGGTTGCTCGTTGCCCACGCGCTCAGGGGATCGGAGACGTTCCAGATCATCGGCGAGGCGGCGGGGGCCGAAGATGCCGTTTCCCTGGCCTCATCGTGGCATCCCGACATCGTGATGTTGGATCCGGTGCTGGTGGGAGCAGACGGCCTGTGGGCGCTGCCCCGCGTCCGCGAAGCTGCTCCGGGAACGAAGGTCGTGCTCCATTCATCGTTCCCATCATCAGAGCTTCGATTTGCCGCCTTGTCCGGGGGAGCCGTCGGATATCTCGAGAAGAGTCGCCCCCGACTGACCCTCGGCGACGACCTGCTTGCCGTGTGCGGTCTGCTCGATGTCGTCGAGGCTGGGATCAACGAGGCAAAGGCGCGCCTTGGTCCGAACCTCCAGACGCCACGCCTGGCGAGACGCTTCGTCAAGCAAGCGCTCGATCGATGGGGAGTGAGGAGCGAGGTCGAGCTGGTCGAGCTCCTCGTGAGCGAACTCGTCACCAACTCCATCGTCCACGCCCGGTCCGACGTGGAAGTCTCCGTTACCGTTGCTTCGGACCTCGTACGCGTGGCCGTGTTCGATTCCAGCCTCGAACCGCCGATCCGTAGGGCGGTACGACCAGACGGGGCATCGGGTCGTGGCCTCCTCATGCTCGACGCGCTCTGTTCAGCCTGGGGAAGCGACGTCACGCCCGGGGGGAAGAGCGTGTGGTTCGAGATCAAGAACGAATTCCGCTGACCCTTCGTTGTCATCGGGCTCGGTTATTCTCTGGGCATGGCCCAGCTCAAAGCCAGTGAACGGGCGAGCCTCCCCGACAGCGCCTTCGCCTACGTCGACTCTCGAGGCCGGCGACGGCTGCCGATCCACGACGAGTCTCACGTGCGGAACGCGCTCGCTCGGTTCAATCAGGTCTCCTTCGAAGATGATGCGGCCCGGGAGCGCGCCCGCAAGCGGCTGCTGAACGCCGCGAAAAGGTACGGGATCGTGCCCGTGGGGTTCATCGACGGGCAGCTCCGATCGGAGCGCAGGCACGCAGCGGCCGGCCGCCTGGTGATCGAGCTCGGTCGGATGGGCGCACCCGGCGAGCTCGAGCAGCAACTGCGAAGCGCGCTGCGGGATCCCACCCTTGCCGTTCTGCACTGGTCGGAAGCGGCCGGGTCGTACCTGGACGGCGCGGGCAAGCCGGTCCCGCTGCCTGCTGATCAGGAGCAGCGGGTGGTGACCTATCTCGAGCGCCAGGGCCGGCCGATGACCGCGATCGTGCACGATCCGGCCGTCCTCGACGATCCGGATCTCACCGAGACCGTGCTTGCCGCTGTGCGCTTCGTCATCGAGAAAGACCGGCTCCACGGCCAGGTCCAGGCCCGATCGACCAATGCCGCGACGCTCCCCACCGGCTTCGTCACCTTCCTGTTGACCGACATCGAGGGCTCCACGGCTCTTCTCAGGCAGCTGGGCGACCGCTACGCGGGCCTGCTGAACGACGTCCGCAGGATCGTTCGGCAGGCCGTGCTGCGGGCCGGAGGCCGCGCGGTCGATGCCCACGCCGACGAGTTCTTCGCGGTCTTCGAGCGCGTGGTCCCTGCCATCGAGGCGGCCATCTCCATCCAGCGCACGATGAGCGAGCGGACCTGGCCCGACGATCTGCAATGCCGGGTCCGTGCCGGAATCCACAGCGGCAGTCCCACCCTGACCGACACCGGGTACATCGGCCTGCCCGTCCACACGGCAGCTCGGGTCTGCTGGGCGGCCCACGGCGGCCAGATCGTCGTCTCCGGCGAGACCAAAAGAGCGGTCGAGGGATCCGTGCCGGCCGGCGTCCGCTTCCGAAGCCTCGGCCGACATCGCTTCCCCGGGCTGACTCAGCCGGAAGCGCTCTTCCAGGTCGAGGCCGACGGACTCCTCGCCGACTTCCCGCCTCTACGGATGGGAGCCGCCTCCTCCACCGAGCCACGCCGTTAGCTCGGGGGCCATTACTGGGGCTCTGGCTCAAAGATCGTGAAGCCGTGGCTCGTGGTGATCAGAGGGCCTGGGCATCCCTCGTGTCAGTACTCTGTGTGTCAGGGCGCTGGTAGCGGAGGAGGACGACCCCGTTGCCGAAGGTCCGGGTCTCGGCGAGCTGGAGATCGATCTTGGTGTCTGATGCCTGGAACAGGGGCTTGCCCTGTCCAATGAGGACTGGGTGGACATAGAGCCGGTACTCGTCGATCAGGTCGTGTCGCATGAAGGCTGCGGCGATGTCGGCCCCGCCGAGCACCAGGTCCCCGCCGGGCCGTGCCTTGAGCTCCATGACCTCCTCGGGGACGACGTCTCGGACCACGGTGGTGTTCCAGTCGGCCCGCTCCAGGGTCCTGGAGTACACGATCTTGGGCATGTCCCGCCAGATGCGGGCGAACTCGACCATGGGGCCGGTGCTCGAGGGGTCCGTGTCGGCTGTCGGCCAGAATCCGGCCATCAGCTCATAGGTGACACGTCCGCTCAGGAACGCGCCCATCGCACTGAGCTGCTCATTGAAGTGGCGGTGCAGCTCATCATCGACCATGTGCCAATCGAGCTCACGGTCCGGTCCCTCGATGAAGCCATCAAGAGACACCGACATCATCAAGATGATCTTTCTCATCGCGGTCCCTCCGAAGTCGTCCAGGTTGGGTCATTGTCCAGCATCGCCCGGCAGGCGAGGAAGCGTGCTGTCTCCATCTGTTCTTCCCGCATCTGCGTGACCTGTATGTCGACCGTCTCGAGGACTGCACGGTCACGTAGCTTCAAGAACGAGTTTTGGATCTGGCCCACTTCTGACAGGGGTGTTCGGACAATGCACGGGGTCGGTGCCCTCGGCAGGATTCGAACCTGCGCACCCGGCTCCGGAGGCCGGCGCTCTATCCCCTGAGCTACGAGGGCTCTGGCGCCCTCATCAGACGCATCAGCATCTTAGCAACGGCCGACAGGCCACTCCCCACGACTAATATCGGCCCGATCGTTGGCGATGATCCAGGACACTCTGACCCGCCTCCTCGCAGACGCCGTCTCCGCGGCCGCGCCCGACCTCGGCCTGGATCGGGCAAACGTTCCCACGCCCGAGCTTCTGAAGCCACGGGTGAAAGAACATGGGGACTGGTCCACGAACATCGCCCTCGTGCTGGCGGCTCAGGTCGGGCGCCCGCCCAGGGCGGTGGCCGAGTCCGTGGCCGCCCGCATCCCGACCGACGATCTCATCCTCCGGGTCGAGGTGGCGGGGCCCGGCTTCATCAATCTCTTCCTGAGCGATCGGTGGCTGCATGACCTCCTGCCCGAGATCCTGGAACGGGGTCCGACCTATGGGCGTGACCAGCCCAATGGGAAACGGGTCCAGGTGGAGTTTGTCTCGGCCAACCCCACGGGGCCGCTACATGTCGGGACCGCTCGCAACGCGGCCCTGGGGGATTCCCTGGCCAACGTGCTGGAGGCCGCCGGGTACGAGGTCGAGCGGGAGTACTACTGGAACGACACCGGCACCCAGATGGAGCTCCTGGGCGCTTCGGTAGAGGCGCGGTATCTGGAGCTCTTCGGCGTCGAGGCCGAGGTGCCGGAGGGCGGCTATCAAGGCGGGTATCTCCGCGACCTGGCCGAGCAGATCAAGCGGGATCTCGGTGACCGCTTGCTCGAGGAGGACCCTGTGAAGCGCCGCCAGATCCTCACGGAGGAGGCGCGCCGGCGCATGTGGGACGCCATCATGCAGACCCTGGAGCGTTTCGGGGTTCGGTTCGACACGTTCAAGACCGAGGCCGAGCTGGTCGAGAGCGGCGAGGTGGCTGAGGCGGTCGAGCGTCTCCGGCGGGCCGGGTATGCGTACGACGCCGAGGGAGCCGTCTGGTTCCGGTCCACCGACTTCGGCGACGACAAGGACCGCGTGCTCATCCGTCGAAGCGGCGAGCCCACGTACTTCGCCAAGGACTGCGCCTATCTGCTGGACAAGGCGGGCCGGGGATTCGACCGCATGGTCTACGTGTGGGGAGCCGATCATCACGGCGACGTGAAGCGTGTCCTGGGGGCTGCCCAGGTCCTCGGGATCGATCCCTCCCGAGTGCAGATCGTCCTCTACCAGCTCGTCTCTCTGTACCGCGGAGGCGAGCCGGTGCGCATGAGCAAGCGAACCGGAGACATCATCTGGCTCGACGAGCTCCTCGACGAGGTCGGACCGGACGCCGCCCGGTACACCCTCCTGACACGGTCGCACGACTCCGCCCTGGACTTCGACATCGAGCTGGTCAAGCGGCAGTCGATGGACAACCCCGTGTATTACGTGCAGTACGCACACGCCCGGGTGGCCAGCCTGCTCCGGGTCGCCTCCGAGCAGGGCGTGGCCCTCCGGCCCTGGAAAGATGTGAACTTCGCCCTGCTCGAGCACCAGTCCGAACTGGACCTCCTGAGAAAGCTGGGCGAGCTGCCAGAGGTCGTGGCGACGGCTGCCGAGGCGTTGGTTCCTCACCGCCTTACCCGGTATGCGGAGGAGGCCGCTGCGACCTTCCACCACTTCTACTCGGAGTGCCGCGTGATCACGGACGACGAGCGGCTCACGCAGGCTCGGCTGTGGCTCTCGACCGCCACAAAGCACGTCATCGCTGCCACCCTTGGCCTGATCGGCGTGAGCGCCCCTGAGTCGATGGAACGGATCGGTGGAGACGCTCCCTGACAGCGGCGTGCCCACTGCCTCGGGCGGCCGAGCGGATTTCGTCGTCCGCGCCGCCCGGCCGAAGGACGCTCGCTCGTTCCTGGAGATGTGGAGCACCGTGGTGGCGGAGAAGCAGTTCGTGCGGAGTGAGACCGTGGGCCGCTCGGTGGGGTACTACCGTCGGCACTACTTTCGCCGGTCCTGGACGGACGAGCAGGCTTCGTTGGTTGCTGTGCACGGCGATCGGGTGATCGGCCATCTCAATGTCTCCCGCGAGGAAGGGCCGATGACCCGGCACGTAGCCTCGCTCGGGATGGCGGTGGCCCCCGAGTGGCGGGGGAGAGGCGTGGGGTCCGCCCTGATGGGTGAGGTCATCCGCTGGGCGAAGGAGATGGGCGTGGAGAAGCTGGCCCTGTCCGTGTACCCGCACAACGAGGCGGCCCTGGCCCTGTACCGAAAGTTCGGGTTCAAGGAGGAGGGAAGGCTGACCGGGCATTCGAAAAAGTCGATCGGGTACCTGGACGAGGTCGTCATGGGGCTCTGGGTGAACGCCCCTCCGGGTGGGTCCTCCTGATGGCTCATCAGTGGCGGGGGGTGATCGAGGAATACCGCGAGTACTTACCGGTCTCCGATGCCACCCCGATCGTCACCTTGCGGGAAGGCGGCACTCCTCTGGTTCGTTCCGAACCGCTCTCTGAAGCCACGGACTGCGACGTCTACCTCAAGTTCGAGGGCGCGAACCCGACGGGGTCGTTCAAGGATCGGGGGATGACCCTGGCCATCTCGAAGGCGGTGGAGGAGGGAGCTCGGGCCGTCGTATGCGCTTCCACCGGCAACACCAGCGCCTCGGCGTCGGCGTACGCCGCCCGGGCCGGGCTGACCTGTGCGGTGCTCGTGCCGGCGGGCAAGATCGCATCCGGCAAGATGGCCCAGACCCTCGCCCACGGGGGGAGGGTCCTGGAGATCGAAGGCAACTTCGACGTAGCTCTGGACGTCGCCCGGGCCCTGGCCGAGCGGTATCCCGTGGCTCTGGTCAACTCGGTGAACCCGTTCCGTTTGCAGGGCCAGAAGACGGCAGCCTTCGAGATCTGCGATGCGCTGGACCGGGCTCCTGACTACCACCTCACCCCGGTCGGGAACGCCGGCAACATCACCAGCCACTGGATGGGCTACACGGAGTATCGGTCCGAGGGGGTCACGTCGAGCCTGCCGGTCCTATTCGGCTTCCAGGCCGCGGGAGCCGCCCCCATCGTGCGGGGCCAGCCTGTGGCCGAGCCGTCCACGATTGCCACGGCCATCCGCATCGGCAACCCCGCCTCCTGGGAGCTCGCGGTCAAAGCCGCGGCCGAATCGGATGGAGAGATCCTGGCCGTTACCGATCGGGAGATCCTGGCCGCATACCGTCGAGTGGCCCGCGAGGGACTGTTCGCGGAACTCGCTTCCTCGGCCTCCGTGGCCGGCCTCCTGAAGCTCTCGGAGGAAGACAGGGTTGACCGTGGATCGACCGTTGTGTGCATCCTCACCGGCCACGGTCTGAAGGAGCCGGACTGGGCCATCGCCGGCGCCGGTCCGCGTCCGCTCCTTCCCCCTGATCCGGAGCCCGTGGCCGCCGAACTCGGCCTGTGATACCGCGGCGGTCCAGGGGGGCAGCAGCCCCGCGCAACGGATCAGGCTGCTGCAGTCCCCCTGGTCCTTGGGCCCTGCCGAAGGCAGGGGACAAGGAGGAAGAATGAGGATCGCGGCCCGCGCCCCAGCGACCGTGGCCAACCTGGGGTCCGGCTTCGATTGCCTGGCCCTCGGGCTGGATCTGTCGAGCGAGTTCGTGATCGACACCGAAGGCGAGCCGGGGGTCTTCGTCGAAGGCGAGGACGCCGCCGATCTCCCCTCCGACGCCACGAACCTGGTATTCCGCACAATCTCGTTCCTGGCCAGGGAGGCCGGCGGTGCCATGGCCCCGTTCCGGCTGGAGTGCACCAATCGAATTCCGCTGCAGCGCGGGCTGGGCTCCTCGGCCGCCGCCGTGGTGGGCGGGCTTCTGCTGGCCGACCGGCTCCTCGGGACGAACCTCTCCGCCGATGTTCTCCTTGGTCTGGCCGTCGATCTGGAGGGACATCCGGACAACGTTGCGGCATGCCTTCGGGGCGGCGTGGCTCTGGCTTACCTCTCGGCGGATGGGTGGAAGGCCGAGACGGTGCGTCCGCATCCGTCACTGCGGCCTGCCGTCCTGGTCCCCCTCTCCGAGCGACTCCCCACCGAAGACGCCCGGCGAGCGCTCCCTCGCACCGTGCCGCTCGCCGACGCCACGTTCAATCTGTCCCGGAGCGTCCTGGTGGTGCTGGCCCTCACCGAGCGGCCCCATTTATTGTCCGAAGCCCTTCAGGACCGGCTGCACCAAACCTATCGTCTGCCTCTGATACCGGCGACCCGGGCACTCTTCCAGGACCTGAAGGACGAGGGGTTTCCGGTCTGCGTGGCGGGTTCGGGCCCGGCTCTCCTCGTGTTCGAGGCAGAAGGGCGACGGGTGCGGGACCTCGGCCCGGGGTGGCGGATCCTGCGTCCCGGTATCGATCCATCCGGTGCCCGGGTCATACAGGGGTAAGTTCAACGGTCTCCGGTCAACGGGGTGCCGGGGACTGCCGAAGCCTGTGAGTGACCAATGTCATTGTTCGGCGCGGAGGCGGAAACTAGACTGGCAAAGAGGCACTTCCTCTTCCTCTTGTTGCCCGCCACCCCCGGGTCTGGGCAGGGACGAGGCTGAGCATGGAGCTGCGACGAACCGACCTTCCCTCCACTGAGTCGCCCGCCGAGCGGCAGGCGCCGGTAGAGGGGATCCCTCCTCTTCTTGCGGACTTCGCCGGCAAGGTCCTGGCGATCAAAGAAGGGGAAACGTTCCTCTACTCCGACGTCGCCGGCAACCTGGACGATCGCCGCGAGTACGGGCACGGGTTCTACCACCGGGACACCCGCTTCCTGTCTCATTTCCGCATGAAGGTCTCCGGCCGGGATCCGATCCTGCTGTCTTCCTCTTCGGAACGCGCGTACATGTCCTACGTGGACTTGACCAACCCCGAGCTGTTCATCGATGGCGATCCGGCGGTCCCACAGCAGACACTGAACATCCGGCGAGTCCGAGCCATCTACGGCCGCCTTTTCGAGCGCATCCGAATCAAGAACTACAACCCACACGCGGTCGAGACGTCGATGACGTTCTCGCTCGCCGCCGACTTCGCGGACATCTTCCAGGTGAGGGGCTTCCGCACCGATGGCGGGGGACACCTCGAGCCGCCTCGGGTGGCTGGCTCGAGCGCGGAGTTCAGCCACCAGGGGATCGACGACGTCACCCGGAAGACCGTGATCGCGTTCACTCCGGAGCCGGACAGGCTGGAGGTGGTGGGAGACCAGATCGTGGCGGAGTTCACACTCAGGCTGGCCCCCCACCAGACCAGGCTGATCTCCATGACCGTGGACCCGGTGATCGGTGAGGTCAGGCCACTGAGCGTCGAATTCGACTCGGCTGTGCATCAACTTCGCCGCTCCTATGAGGACTGGGAGCGGGAGTGCACACAGATCACCACCGACAACGAGGTGTTCAACAGCCTCCTTGTCCGCGGCTTGAGGGACCTCCGGGCTCTGTACACGAGTACGGACCAGGGCGGGATCATCGCGGCGGGCATCCCGTGGTATGTGGCGGTGTTCGGCCGGGACGCCTTGATCAGCTCGCATCAGCTACTGACCGTGAATCCCAAGCCTGCCCGGGATGCCTTGCGGCTGTTGGCCAGGCACCAGGGGAAGAAAGTCGATCCATGGCGCGACGAAGAACCGGGGAAGATTCTGCACGAGATCAGGCGGGGGGAGCTTGCCGGCGCGGGGGCCATCCCGCATAACCCCTATTACGGCTCGGTCGACGCCACGCCCCTGTTCGTCTTCCTCTATGCACAGTGTTTCCGGTGGACCGGGGACGTCGAGTTCGCTCGGGAGTTGCTGCCCAACGTCCGGGCCGCTCTGGAGTGGATCGACGACTACGGCGACCAGGACGGCGACGGATTCGTCGAGTACAGGACCCAGTCACCTCGGGGAGTGCCCAACCAGGGCTGGAAGGACTCCTTCGACTCGGTGGTCCACGCCGATGGACGGTTGGCCCCCGCGCCCATCGCGCTGGTCGAGGTCCAGGGATACGTGTACATGGCCAAGCAGCGGGTGGCCGACGTGTTCGACGCCCTGGGGGACTATCGATCGGCGGTTCGGTTGCGGGAGGAGGCGGCCGAGCTGAAGCTCCGGTTCAACGACGCCTTCTGGATGGAGGACGAGCAGTTCTTCGCCATGGCCCTGGATGCAGAGAAACGGCAGGTTCGCACGGTCGTTTCGAACCCGGGGCACTGCCTGTATGCGGACATCGTCGCCCCCGACAAGGCCGCCCAGGTGGCCCGCAGGCTGTTGCAGCCCGACATGTTCAGCGGATGGGGCATCCGCACTATGAGCAAGGGCGCGCTCGCCTACAACCCGATGAGTTACCACAACGGCTCCGTGTGGCCGCACGACAACGCCTTCATCGCCGCTGGGTTGAAGCGCTATGGCAACGTCAAGGCCACCAATCGGGTGGCCACGGCCATGTTCGACGCCTCCATCCACGCCGATTACATGCGCCTTCCCGAGCTCTTCTGTGGGTTTACCCGGCGAACCCCAAACCAGCCCGTGGGCTATCCCGTGGCCTGCTCGCCCCAGGCGTGGGCTGCGGGAGCGCCGCTGCTGATGCTTCAGGCGATCCTGGGAGTGTCTGCCAAGGCCCACGAGAACATGCTGACGGTCAACCAGCCCCACCTGCCGGTCTGGCTCAACGTTGTGGAACTGCGCAACCTGCGGGTCGGGAGCAGCACCATCTCATTGGTTTTTCGCCGGGAGGGCGAGATCACCGGCTTCTCTCTCCTCGATCGCAAGGGGGACGTCCGGGTCCTCATGGAGGAGTGAGCTTAGGAAATTGGGCCTTTCGGTAGCCGAAATAAGGCCGAAAGTCCCTAATCCCCCGGCCTCCGAATGTCGATATGCGCTTCAAAGGAGGCCTATGCGAGAGCATGCGCGCATCCTCCGGGCCATTCTGGGGATGCGGAGAGAAAACGGGTTCACGGTGCTCGAAACCGTCGTGGCGCTGGGGGTCATCCTCGCCGCAATGCTGACTCTCGCGTACACGGCGAACGTCGGCTTCTCCGACGCCGCCTACGCGCGTCAGCGCCAAACGGCCTCCGGGCTCGCCAACGAGACGCTCGAACAGATCCGAGCCCTTCCCTTCGACACCTTGAAGCAGGGGTTGAGCAACTTCGACAGCCTCGGCAGTGACCCCAACATCCAAGTGGTTGGGCCCGACTATTTCTTCACGGGGGTCACCCCGAACGAGAAGATCGCCCGCGGGGACATCCCGCTCGCCCCACCCGTGGTGCCGCTGGTTCCCCACATCCAGAACACGAACGTGGGGACCGCCGCGACGTACAAGATCAGCTCGTACGTGACCTATTTCAACAACGTGCAAACCGCGAATACCTATAGGGTCTCGGTGATCGTCACCTGGACGAACACTGCCCGGAAGGGCATCGCCAAGGTACAGGCGCAGAGCATCTTCTTCTCCGGCTCCGGGTGCCTGTCCACCTCCACGCACCCATTCGCCGCTCCGTGCCAACCCTTCCTCTTCGCCAATGCCTCGGGCGACGAAGGGGACATCTCGTTCACGGGGAACGTGGACGACCTCGCCATCGATGGGGCCCACCTGCGGCTCGGAGGCGTGACCTCGAACATGCAGATCGAGCAGATCTCCGCCGTCCAGGGCACGACGGAGACGTCCGGGGTGAGCCTCGCCGTCAACGGGCAGGCCGAGACTGACACCGGTAATCAGGGCGTCACCTCGGGGGCCGACAACGACCCGGCCCCTCCCAACTCGGAGTTCAGCTCGACGTCAACGCCCGCGCAGGGAAGCAACACCCTGACAGGGACCGCCGGCGGCGGGAGCTTCTTCTCTGTGACCTCGAGCGCCGGCGACACGGGAACCACGACCAGCACGAGTTCGGCCTCGGTCAGTCCGCCGAACCCCTGCAGTGACTCGGTGGGGACGCCCCAAACGGACTCTCTGCCGTGCGGCGCGTCCAAGGCGAAGCAGGGGGGCACCGAATCCGCCTTTGCTTTTCTCCGGCGTTCGGGCCGGGACCTCGGCACGACCTCGTTCGCCTCGGTAGACGCCTCTCCAGAGGATCTGTACGCCTTCACCAACCGAGCCGGCGCTCCCGAGTTCTCCTACTGCCCGGCCACGTCCGGTGAAGGTTGCGTCCACGCCGACGTCACCAGGACGTGGGGCGCCGTCTCGTTAGGAGGTCTTCCGGACATCTTCGCCGGCGCCTCGTTGCCGCCGGGATGGACCGGATATCTGCTGACGGGGTCGAACCTGAAGACGACCGCCTCCGCGGAGGCCGGCGTGGGCTCGGCGGCTCCGAGCGTCAAAGTCCAGGGCACCGTTTCGTACTACAACGGGCTGGGTTACACGCCACTCCCGCTGGTGGTCGGAGCGCCCGTGCCGATCCCCATTCCGCCAGTGCACGCCGAGCAGCTCGTGGGCGGCAAGCTCTTCGCGGTCGACGTCACCGCCAGCTTGACGACCGGGGGAACGCAGATCCTCGATCCGGCCGGATGCGCGCCGCCCTGCGTCCACAACGATGCGTCCGCCGTCGCCGAATCGCCCATCGTTGGCCAGATCACCTACGTGTTCTCGTACGAAGGGTCGACCTTCGTCAGCCTGACCATGAAGGTGAACCTCGGCGTGGTCCGCGCCAAGGGTACCTACAAGCCCGCCCCCAGTGGATAAGCTGCTCAGGCTCCGCCGGCTCCGGTCCGAAGAGGGCATGACCCTCGTGGAGCTGACCGTGAGCATGTCGATGATGGCCGTCGTGGCGGTCATTTTCCTGACCGCGCTCGCCTCGGTGCAGCGCGGAGTCGAGCGTCAGACGGATCGCACGACGACCAACGACCAGGTGAGGCTGGCCATCGATCAGCTCGACCACGAGATCCGGTCGGGCAACCTCCTGTACGACCCTCAGAACGAGGCTGACCCGGATCCCAGCCACGAGGTGGTGCCCTACATGTCGCTTCGCATCTACACGCAGGCGAACGCCGACATCCGGAACCCGGGCAACCAGTGCGTGCAGTGGCGGATCACCGACATTGGCGAGCTACAGAGCAGGCGCTGGGCGACCAACTGGCGGGATGACCCCCCGAACTTGGTCACGAACTTCAGAATCGTGGCCGAGAACGTGGTGAACCGGGATCCGACCGTCAACGTGCGGGCCTTCACGCTCGATCCCGATCCCGCCAAGGGAGGCCGGACGATCGTGGTGAGCCTGGTGGTGAACAGCAACTCGAAGTCTGGTCAGAACGTGACGATCCGGCAGTCGGTGACCGGCCGGAACACCGAGTACGGATATCCCAGCAACGTGTGCGCGGACATCCCGCCGTACTGAAAGGGACTGCAATGATGAGATTTCGTCGGGAAGAGGGGTTCGCGATGATCACGGCGATCCTGGTGTCGCTCGTGGTGCTGTCGCTGAGCTTGGTGGTCATCAACTTGGCCGTCCACAACTCCTCCCAGAGCGCGTTCGACCGGGACCGCGTGATGGCCATCCACGCGGCCGAAGCCGGCTTGGACAACTACCTGTCCGGTCTGACCAAGCTCGATCCTGTGAACCCCGTGCCGCCGTGCAACGCCAGCCTGGATGTCGGCGCCAGTCCGGTCGAGCACTACGACGTGAGCGTGCTGCTCTTCGACACGTGGCCCCCCACCGGGCCGGGCGCATGCCCGCTGCCCGTCGGTCAGGAGGCAGCCGGTGCTCTGGTGACCGCCAAGGGCACGGCGCTCTCCGCCGCCCCGGCTGTATCCAGGAAGATGGAGACGGCCGTCCGCCTGACCCCCGTCTTCGGGGGGCTAAACCAGGCCATCTTCTCCAATGACCAGCTGAACTTCCAGAACAAGCTGGAGGTAAACGGCAACGTCGGGAACGACGGCGACGTGTACACGAACGGCGACTTCGCCCTGGGTAACAACACCGTCATCTCCGGAACCGTCTACGCGCAGGGCTACGCGAAGATCGGCCAGGGCGTGGTCAAGGCCAATGTGTGGGCCAACAACTACGTCGACCTGAGCGGCGGTATCTCGGTGCTCGGGAACGTCACATCCTCGACGTCGTACATCACGCTGGCCAATGCGCACGTCTACGGGGAGGCCAAGGCCGGCACTACCATCACGGTCCCAGGCAACTCGCAGATCGACGGGTCCAGGACGCCGAACTCGCCGTCTGGGCCCCCGCCCCAGATCCCCCTTCCCCAGGTCCCGTACGTCCAGTCCGAATGGATAAAGGCCGGCTACACGATCGTGAACTACTCGAGCTGCGCCCTGGCCAAGACGTTCATCAACAGCGCGCCAGTAGGGAACTACGTCGTACGGATCACCCCGACCTGCGCACTTTCTTGGGGCAACAACTCCACGATCAACCTCAAGGGGAACATGGCCATCATCACCGATGGGTCGTTCACCACCGTCAACCAGACGAGCTGGAACGGCGTGGGCAGCAAGTACACCCTTTTCATCATCCGGCCCTACCAGGCAGGCCTGCCGTGCAACCCGACCCCGTCTCCCTACGACATCAACGTGTCGAACAACACCTCGTTCAACAACCTCCAGGTGTTCGTGTACTCGCAGTGCACAATCAACTTCGGCAACAACAACGCGTCCGGGTTCGACGGGCAGATCATCGGTGGCCAGGTCAACATCACGAACCAGATGGTGGTGAACTTCAAGCCCATCACGGTGCCCGGGTTCAACAAGATCGGATACCGGAGCGACGTCTCCTACCTCCGGGAGGTCCCGTCCTGACGGATCCCAACCCCGCAGGGGCGACGCAAGAGCGAAAGCGACCGGGCCGCGCGGCCCGGTCGCTTGTTATCGGGCGCAGCCGTCCGTGGAGACCGACTCGGTCCTGGTCTTGGCTTTTCTGAGCTTGGGGATCACCTCGGCCGACGTGAGGGCGTAGCCCACGTCCCCTTCAGTGGTAGACGCTGCGAACACGACCCCGACGACCTTTCCGCCTTTGAGGACGAACGGCCCGCCGGAATTCCCTGGGCGCACGTCGGCCTGCAGCTCGTAGACGTCGCGCTCGACGACCGAGTTGCCGTAGATGTCGCGGCCCACGGCGTGCAGCTCCCGCCGAACCGCAGCCGGCTCGGGATCGAACGGGCCACCACCCGGGTAGCCGAGTACCGCTCCCTGGGTCCCGCGGTCGACCTCGTCGGGGTCGAGGTCCAGGGGCGGGCCGGGAGTGTTTTCCACGTACAGGACCGCGATGTCGAGCCGGGGATCGAACAGGACGGTCACCCCGACCTGCGCCCCGCCGCTCTGGCGGACCTGCGGCGACCTGACCCCCGCAACCACGTGCGCGTTGGTGATCACATAGTGGTCGGCCGCCACGAAGCCGCTGCCCTCCTGGACTGCACCGCACGCCTGGCCGACGATCTGCACGGTGCTGGCGGCAGAGGCGTTGACGATCCCCCTGATGTTCCTGGGCACGTCCACCGGGCTCCCCGGTTCCGGCGGGAGATCGGCGAACACCTCGGGGAAGCCGAATCGGTTGAGGAACTGGCGGACCTCCGCGAGCAGCGAGGGGGGGCGGGGGAGGAATGAGTCCAGGCCTCGGATGATTGCCGAGCTTCGAATCTGCCGGGACACGCTGGGCACCGGTCCATTGACCAGATTGAACCCCACGAACCACGTGGCCAGGAGCACCGCCACGAGGGCCACGAACGACCCCGCGACGGAGTCGGCCACGCCGAACACGCTCTGCCTGGCCAGGGCCCAGAACTTGCTGCCGATGACCCAGCCGATGGCGTCGCCGACCCCCGCCAGAGAGAAAAGGACGACGATGGCCACGACCGCTTGGGACAGGGGGCTCGCCACGAGCCCGGCCACGGCCGGTGCCAGAAGGGCTCCCGCCAGGAGCCCGGCGAGCAATCCCGCGTAGGCGGTGAGCTGGAGGGCGGCGCCGCGCCGGAACCCGTTCACGGACGCGACCCCCAACAGCGCGAGGATGACCAGATCCAGCAGGTTCACGAGGAGGAGATTAGCGCCGCAGGTAAACTGGCTTCGTGGTCACGATCGCCCACATCTCCGATCCCCACGTCGGCTCGCCGTACTTCGTGCCGAACCTGATGAACCGCGTGATCGTCGAGCTCAATGAGCTGGAGCCCGACGTCGTGGTCTGCACGGGCGATCTCACCAACGAGGGCTACCGGCAGGAGTACAAGAACTGGGTGGCCTACCAGGAGCGGATCAGGGCACCGATCGCCACCATCCCTGGGAATCACGATGCGCGAAACGTGGGCTATCTCCACTTCGAGGAGCTGATCGGCCCCCGGCACTGGGTCCACGATGTGCGTGGGGTACGCATCGTCGGGGTGGATTCGAGCGAGCCGGATCTGAACGAAGGGCAGATCGGCCGGGAACGGTACCCGTGGATCAAGGAGCAGTTCACCCCTGCCTCCGAGCTGAAGGTCTTCGCCCTCCATCATCACCTGATCCCCGTTCCGGGTACCGGCCGTGAGCGGAGCACTGTGGCCGACGCAGGCGATCTCCTGGAGGTCCTGATCGAGTCCGGGGTGAACATTGTCCTCTCAGGACACAAACACGTGCCCTACGTGTGGCGGCTGGAGACCTTCTACATCGTGAACGCGGGAACCTGCTCGTCCCTGCGCCTACGGGGCTACACCAAGCCGTGCTACAACATCGTCGAGGTGGAGGGGGACGAGGTGAAGATCTTCCGGAAGTTCCCCTTCGGCGGGCAGACGGTGCTGGCGCACTTCTCCCTTTCGAGCGGGGCGCAGTATCACCGGCAGCTGGAGGCGCTCGTGCAGGACGCTCGCACGAACGTCAGTCTGGCCTCCGAATAACCCACCGCCTGTCGGGGTGAGTCGCGGCGTCGGGATTCTGGATGAAGGTCATCGCTCTGGTCGACGGCGAGCACTACCCCTCGGTCACGCGCTGGGGGTTGGATTCGGCGCGACAGGCCGGCCTCGAAGTCATACTCGCGCTCCTCGTCGGAGGCATCGAGAAGCTGGGGGCCGACCGGGGCCTGGATCTCGGATCCGTGCCGGTCGTGCGGGGCGAGGCTGATCCCCGGGCAGCCCTCTCCGCGGCGATCAGGGAGCACTCACCCGAAGCGGTGCTGGACCTCTCGGACGAGCCGGTCCTGGGCTACGAGCACAGGATGGAGCTCGCCGCGGTGGCCCTGTCCATGGGCGTTCCTTACCTTGGCCCCGATTTCCGGTTCGACCCGCCGATCGTCGAGGCGCCCCTGCCCGTGCCCACCCTCGGGGTCATCGGAGCGGGCAAGCGCGTGGCCAAGACCGCCATAGCCGGGCATGCCGCCCGGCTGGCCGTGGGGGCGGGCCTTCGCCCGGCCGTCGTAGCAATGGGGAGGGGAGGGCCCGTGGCGCCGGTCACCGCAGGGGCTGCCGACGTCACTCTGGATGCGCTGCTCGCCACGGCGGAGCGAGGCGAGCACGCCGCCTCGGACTACCTGGAGGACGCGCTCATGTCAGGCGTCCCCACCGTGGGTGCGAGACGCTGTGGGGGAGGGCTCGCAGGGAAGCCCTTCGTCACCAACGTGGCCGAAGCCGCGCAGCAGGCGGCCGGCTCGGGAGCCGACCTGGTCATCTTGGAGGGGAGCGGCGCCTCCGTCCCGACCGTTCCATGGGACGCAGGGATCCTGGTGGCCCCGGCGACGACTCCGTTGGAACACCTCGGCGGGTACTTCGGGCCTCTGCGGATATTGCTATCGGACCTTTTGGTCTTTATCATGGATGGTGGCTCGTCCGCCGAGCCCGACAACCTTTCGTCTCTCTATCCCTTAGTTCGTCGGCTTCACGCAGATATCCGGGTAGCCATAGCGGAGCTTCAACCGGTGGCGCTGGCCGACGTGAGAGGCAAGGATGCGTTCTTCGCAACGACCGCACACCGAGAACTGGCGGGTCATCTCGCCGATCGACTCGAGCGCACCTCAGGGTGCCGGGTGGTGAAGGTGTCCCCACATCTTGCCGACCGAGCAGCCCTGGAGGCGGACCTCGCCGAGGCGCCGCCTTTCGATGTCCTGCTCACCGAGCTGAAAGCGGCGGCGATCGACGTGGCGGCCCGGCGCGCCTTGGACCGCGGAGCCGAAGTGGTGTTCGTGGACAACCGCCCCCGGACGGCGGGTGGAGACGGAGAGATCGACGAGCTCCTCACGGAAACGATCCTCCTGGCTGGGGAGCGGGGGCGGGAGCGGACTCAAAGCGCGGAGCCTGAATGACCGACAAGAAGATCATCGTCATCTCGGGAGTGGATCCCGGCCTGCCCTATTCCAAGGGCTTGCGGGCGAGCGAGCTCATGGTCACCGGTCTCTCTCCCTATCGTGCCTACCA
This sequence comes from Actinomycetota bacterium, assembly GCA_036505215.1. GTDB lineage: Bacteria > Actinomycetota > UBA4738 > UBA4738 > UBA4738 > DASXTW01. Next base: position 56,778 of record DASXTW010000085.1, read on the forward strand.
GGTGGCCGAGCAGGTTGAGCATCGGCTGCTCGAGCGCGAAGTGGCCACTGTCACCACCGAGGAACTGGACGACCTGACGATCGACGTGCTCTCGGACCTGGCGGGGGAGCGCTACGCGACGAACTGGCTGAAGTGGAGAGAGATCACCGCCCTGGATTCACCCCTGGTCATCATGATCGGCGGGGCAACGGGGGTGGGGAAGTCGACCATAGCCACCCAGCTTGCCGTGCGCCTGGGGATCGTCCGCGTGGTGGCCACCGATGCCATCCGGGAGGTCATGCGCGCGCTTTTCACCAGCGAGCTGATGCCAACCCTGTACACCTCGTCGTTCGAGGCCGACTCGGCGCTCCGGGAGCCCCCGCCCCGGCCCCTGGACCGGGTGATCGTCGGATTTCGGGAGCAGACGGCGGCGGTGGCGGTGGGCATCCGTGCCCTGGTGGAGCGGGCGGCCGTGGAGGGAACCAGCATCGTGATCGAGGGGGCCCATGTGGTTCCTGGATTTTTCGATCTGGAGGCCTACGAGGGAAGAGTTCTGGCGGTCCCGGTTGTTGTTACTGTTGACGACGAGGATTTGCACCGCAGCCACTTCGCGGTCCGCTCGACAGACGCCTCCTCCCGGCCATTCGAGCGATACGCCCAAGGTTTCCCGAACATCCGAAGGGTGCAGAAATACATCAAGAGCCAGGCGCTCAGCCACAACGTGCCCATGATCCCGAACTACAGCCTGGATCAGGCCCTGTCCGCGATCATCGACCTGGTGGTGGAGCGAGCCACCGACTACATACGGAACCGGCAGCAACGCGATGGGTCCAAACGCCGGCATCCGTCCAGAGAAGCGACCCGACTGGAGGCAAGCAAGAGATGAAGCTGTTCCTCGATACCGCCAACCTCGAGGAGATCCGCGAGATCAAGAAGTGGGGGGTGCTCGGCGGTTGCACCACCAACCCCAGCCTGCTGGCCAAGGAAAAGGCCGACTGGGAAGTGCAGATGAAGGAGGTCTGCGCCGAGGTCGACGGGCCCGTATCCCTCGAGACAACCCACGAAAAGGCCGATGAGATCTATGAAGAGGGCCTGAAGCTCGCCGCGGTCGCTCCCAACGCTGTGGTCAAGGTGGCCATGACCTCCGACGGACTGGAGGCAGGGAAGCGGCTGGTGGACGAGGGGATCCCCGTCAACGTGACGCTCACCTTCTCCCCGGCCCAGGCCATCCTGGCCGGCGAGATCGGGGCCACCTACGTGTCGCCCTTCCTGGGACGGCTGGATGACATCGGATCTGACGGAATGAACGTGCTGCGTGACATCTGCGAGATCTACGACGTCCAGGGGTATGACACCCTCGTCCTGGCCGCGTCCCTCCGCCATCCGATGCACGTGGTGGAGGCGGCCCGGCTGGGGGCGGACGTGGCCACGATGCCGTTCGACGTCTTCTCGAAGCTGGTGAAGCACCCCCTCACGGATACGGGGCTGGACAAATTCCTCTCTGACTGGAAGCAGCTCCAGAGGGATCTCAAGGAAGGAGCATGACGGTGGATTCGCGCACGATCGAACGGGCGGACCTGGAGGGTAAGGTCCTCCCCGAACTCCAACAGATCGCCGAAGGACTCGGCGTCGAAGGTCATCAGCGCTTGCGCAAGAGTGACCTGATCGATGCCATCGTGGCGAAATCATCCACCGACGGGCACGGTACGGCAGCGGCAGAGCCCGACACCGAGAACGCCGCGGCCGAGCCCGAGGCAGGATCTCCCGAAGGCAGGGGTGACGGGTCGCGCTCGCGAGAAAGAGGCTCCTCGAATTCGTCCGAGGGGGAGCGCGGCGCTGCGACGGCCGTGGCCGAAAGGGCGGCGGATGCTGGCCAGACGGTCACCGAGGAGCGTCCGCCCGCGGGCGAGCGCAGGGACCGCCGTCCCTCGCGAGAGGAGCGCCGCCGGGAGAGGGAGCGCCGTCGCGAGCGGGAACGGGAGGAACGCGAGGAGGAGCTGGCAACCGCTCCGACGCGGACGGGCATCCTGGATGTCCTCCCCGAGGGCTACGGGTTCCTGCGGACAAGCGGTTATCTGCCGGGCAACGAGGACATCTACGTGTCGCTCTCGCAGATCAGGCGGTTCGGACTGCGCCGGGGGGACCAGATCACCGGCAAGGTCCGGCAGCCCCGGGACAACGAGAAATACCCCGCGTTGCTGCAGATCGAGACCGTGGCGGGAGTCGATCCGGAGATTGCTCGGCAACGGCCGGACTTCGACAAGCTGACTCCGCTGTTCCCCGACGAGCGATACCGCTTGGAGCATGACCCCAAATGGATCACCGAGCGGATCATCGACCTGATCGCGCCGATCGGGAAGGGCCAGCGGGGCATGGTGGTTTCGCCGCCGAAGGCCGGGAAGACCACCGTCCTCAAGCAGATCGCCGGCGGCATCCTTGCCGCCGACCCCGAGTCGCACGTGATCGTGCTGCTCGTGGACGAGCGGCCGGAGGAGGTCACCGACTGGCAGCGGACGGTGGAGGCGGCGGAGGTCGTGTACTCCACCTTCGACAAGCCCGCCGATCAGCACACCCAGGTCACCGAGCTGGTCCTCGAGCGCTCGAAGCGGCTGGTGGAGCAAGGGATGAACGTGGTGATCCTGCTGGACTCGATCACCCGTCTTGCCCGCGCGTACAACCTGGCTGCGCCCGCGTCGGGGAGGATCCTCTCCGGTGGTGTCGACTCGACGGCGCTGTACCCGCCGAAGCGGTTCTTCGGGGCTGCCCGGAACCTGGAGGAGGGCGGGTCGCTCACGATCATCGCCAGCGCCCTGGTGGAGACGGGATCCCGGATGGACGAGGTCATCTTCGAGGAGTTCAAGGGCACGGGGAACTGGGAGATCCGCCTGGACCGCAACCTGTCCGAGAAGCGAATCTTCCCGGCCCTGAACATCGAAGCCTCCGGCACCCGCAAGGAGGAGCGCCTCATGCCCACGGAGGAGCTGGCCCTGGTGTGGCGTCTCCGTCGGGTCCTGCACGCGCTGGAGCCGGCGGCGGCATTGGAGCTGCTGATCGACAAGATCCGGGTGACCAAGTCGAACGAGCAGTTCCTCCGGGAGATCGCCAAGGCCCCCGTCAGCGAGTAATCGAAATGGCCGGCTGGGGTGACGACCCGGTGATGGCGGAGCTCCAACAGGCCCTCGCGGATGGCTGGGAACCGGTGCGGGTAACGGAGGAAAAGGACAGCACGGGCACGGCATTCGATGTGGTGACCGTGGATAAGGGCGGCGAGCAGAGGCAGTTCCGCAGCGACCACCTGGCCTTCCACAGGTATGTAGAAGGCCTGATGGAGGATTTCGGCCTCTCCTACTCCTAGTGCGCGAGGGCGACGGCCGGCTGTTGACGCCGCCACCCCCGCTCGCTCGCTTCGCTCGATCGCGGGGGGGGCCCCCGGCGGCTATGCGCCGGACAGCGGGCGACTGAGCGCAGGTACGAGGCGGCCACAGCCGGCGTCGGAGTCGAGTGAGGGGCTGTGTGGGAATATGGGTCGGTTGAAAGGAATGAGATGAAGCAAGGAATCCACCCCGAATACGTGCAAGCGACCGTCAGGTGTTCCTGCGGCAACACGTTCACGACGCGGTCTACCAAGTCCGAGATACACGTCGAGATCTGCTCGGCCTGCCATCCCTTCTACACGGGCAAGCAGAAGCTCGTGGACACGGGCGGGCGGGTCGAGCGGTTCCAGCGCCGGTACGGGCAGCGACCCGCTTCTGGCAGGTAACGCCCCGTCGTGCCCGCCCAGGACCACTTCTACGGAGGCCAGGCGGTCCTCGAGGGGGTGATGATGCGCGGCCGCGATCACTGGGCGATCGCGGTTCGCCGGCCCGATCAGACCTTGCACGTCGAGGCGCACGAGATCGAGTCGATCGCCAAGCGCTTCCCGATCCTGGCCAAACCCGGGCTGCGAGGGGTCATCGCGTTGGGCCAAGCCCTCTCCATAGGGGTGAAGGCTCTGACGGTCTCGGCGAATCACGCCGTCGAGGAAGAACAACGGCTCACCAAGGGCCAGATGGTCAGCTCCATGGTCCTTGCCTTCGTGCTGTTCACCTTGGTCTTCATCGTCGGTCCGTATCTGGGATTCCGGCTGGTTCGCAGGGATGTGCCCTCGAGCCTGGTCAGGAACGTTCTGGAGGGCGTCTTCCGGGTCCTCCTGTTCCTCGTGTACCTGGCTGCCATCGGCCGGATGAAGGAGATCCGGAGGGTCTTCCAGTACCACGGTGCCGAGCACAAGACCATCGCAGCCTACGAGCACGGAGATCCGCTGCAGCCCGAGGCCGTCGACAGATACTCCACGCTGCACGTCCGGTGCGGGACGAACTTCCTTCTCATCGTGATGGTGCTGACCATCCTGGTGTACACGGCATTCGGATCGCGCGGCCTGGTGGCCGGCATCCTGTTTCGTATCGTGGCCATCCCCGTCATCGCGGGGGTTTCCTATGAGCTCCTCCGGCTGGGTGCTCGCTATACCCAGTCCAGGACCATGCGCGTATTGATGGCGCCGGGGCTGTGGCTCCAGAAGATCACCACGCGTAAGCCCGACCGAGACCAGATCGAGGTGGCCATCACGGCATTCGAGGAAGTCCTCCGGCAGGAAGGCACCCTCTCCTCAGCCTGAGGTGCTTGAAGTCGGGTGAGTGGCGGCTACAGTCAGTTCCCCGACCTTCGGTGCCAGCGAAGAGGAGTGTCGACCCGTGGCGACTCCCGAACCTGAGCGGCACGCGCTCCGTCCCTCCTACATTGCAGGGCGCGGATTCTCCCTGGGCAGGAAGGGATACGAGCCGGAGGAGGTCCACGAGTTCCTTCGGGAGGTTGCCGAGTACGTGAGCCGACTCCAGGGCGAGGTGGAGTGGCTTCGGGCCCGAAGCGAGCATCTGGAGCGCCGGAGTGACGCCGCGCAGGAGTCTGCCTACGCACGCCTTTCGCGTGAGTTCATGGAAGTCGTGCGCAGGGCAGACGAGGCGGCGGGACGGGTGCGGCTCCAAGCGGAAACGAAGGCACAGACGGACATGATGATGGCGCGCAGGGACGCGGAACGAATCCTGAACGAGGCCAGATTTGAAGCCGAGAGGATCCTGGCCGCGGCCAGGCTCGAAGCCCACGATATCGACTGGCAGTCCAAGCGGCAGGAGGTTCGCTCCGCTGGGCCTTCCGAGGCCGAATGGCGGGGAACGGCTGACGCCCCTGGCGTGGATCTCCCCACGGTGGCCGTGGATATCGCCGCGATCTGGGATCGCGATGACGCCGCGTCCCGGCAGGAGCAGGAGGCGGTTTCGCCCAAGCTGCTCGAGGAGTCATCGCCCCCTGCCATCCACATCCCAGACGCTTGGACGGCCAACGGCCACGTGCCGCCCAGTGATGCCTCGATGGGGCAAACGAGACCCGATGACCCCGAGGACCTCGACGTGTACCTCGACGTGTCGATCTTCGATCTGTTCGAGAACCCCGAGGACTGAGCCCCCGACCGGGGGGTTCGGGGGGCTCAAGCAGTGAGGCGGAGCCGAGCGTAGCCCCCCGACACGAGAGCCCGATCCGAGACAGCGATAATTGCTGGATATGGCATTCCGTGAACGGCTCGAGGAGATCGAGCACCGCTACGACGAGCTGACCCGGGAACTCTCGAGCCCCGAGGTCTCGGCGGACCCTGCCCGCCTTCGGGACCTCGGGAAGCGCCACGCGGAGCTGCATGAGATCGTCACCACGCATCGGGCCCATCAACGCGCGCTCGACCAGGCTCAGGAGGCTCGTTCTCTCGCTCGGGAAGAGAAGGACGCCGAGATGGCGGCGTTCTTTCGCTCCGAGGCGGCGGAGGCGGAGGTGAGGGCCGCCAGGCTCGCAAAGGACCTGGAACAGCTCCTGCTTCCGAAGGACCCCAATGACGACAAGAGCGTCGTTTTGGAGATCCGTGCCGGGGTGGGCGGCCAGGAGGCAGCACTCTTCGCGGGTGAGCTGCTCGAGATGTACCGGCGGTACGCGGAGAGGCGGCGCTGGAAGTCGGATGTGTTGTCCTCTAGCCCCTCCGAGCTCGGGGGCTTCAAGGAGGTGGTGCTGGAGGTCCAGGGCCAGGGCGCGTACTCACGCCTCAAGCACGAGTCGGGCGGCCACCGCGTCCAACGGGTTCCGGTCACGGAGTCCGGAGGGCGCATCCATACCTCCACGGCCACGGTCGCCGTCCTCCCCGAGGCCGAGGAGGTCGAAGTCCAGGTCAACCCGGACGACCTCGAAATCGACGTGTTCCGATCATCAGGGCCCGGCGGCCAGAGCGTCAACACCACCGACTCGGCCGTTCGGGTAACGCACAAGCCGACCGGCATCGTGATATCGGTTCAGGAGGAGCGCTCGCAGCGCCAGAACCGTGAGAAGGCCATGCGCTACCTCCGAGCCCGATTGCTGAAGCTGGCCCAGGACGAGCAGCAGCGGGAGGAGGCCGCAACCAGGAAGGCTCAGGTGGGAACCGGCGAGCGCTCGGAGAAGATCAGGACGTACAACTTCCCGCAGAACAGAATCACCGATCACCGAGTCGGACTGTCGGCTCACAATCTCCAGGCGATCCTGGAGGAGGGCCAGCTGGACGAATTCATCGACGCGCTGCTGGCGGAGGAGCGGCGAAAGCAGCTCGCGGGGGGCGACGGAGACTCCTCGGGCCGATGAGACCGACGGAGGTGATCCGGCGGTCGGCCGCGTACCTCGAGGCGCACGGCGTGGACGACCCTCGCGGCACAGTGGAGGAACTGCTGATGCACTTTCTCCAAACGGACAGGGCCGGCTTGTACACCCGGACGAATGGGCTCGACACGACGACGGCCAGGCTCTTCGGCCGTGCCCTGTGCCAGCGCTGCCACGGTGCTCCTCTCCAGTATTTGACCGGGGAGCACCAGTTCATGGACTTGGTGCTCCAGGTTGCGCCTGGCGCGTTCGTTCCCCGGCCCGAGACCGAGCGCCTGGTCGAGGTGGCGCTCGAGCTCCTCGAATCCGGGCACGCTCCGATCGTGGTGGACGTGGGCACCGGAACCGGCGCGATCGGTCTGGCAATCAAGCGCTACCGTCCGGATGCCCGAGTCCTGGCCACCGACATCTCATCGGATGCCGTCGAGGTCGCCAGGAGGAATGCCGATCGGCTGAGTCTCGACGTGGAGGTGCTGCGGGGAGATCTGCTGCACCCTCTCCCGAGGGAACTGGCCGGAAGAGTCGACTTGCTGGTGAGCAATCCGCCCTACGTCACCGAGGAGGAGTACGAGTCGCTCCCCGAGGAGGTCAAGGCCGAGCCGTATGAGGCTCTCGTCGGTGGGACCGAGGTGCACCGTCGCCTGGCCGAGGCAACGGTCGAGTGGCTGCGTCCCGGCGGCTGGCTGGTGGTGGAGATCGGCGCCGATCAAGGGCCAATGGTTCGCGCTCTCTTCCGGGAGCATCTGGCACGCGTGGAGGTCCTCCCGGACCTCGCCGGCCGCGACCGAATTGTCAAGGGCCGGCGTGCCGCCCGCTCCGGCGTATGACTGTTGTGTTCGAAGTGGATCCGGAGGGACCTGACGAGGCCGGCCAGGCCATCAGGATGACCGCAGATGCGGTGAAGGCTGGGAAGCTCGTCGTTTTCCCGACCGACACGGTCTATGGGATCGCCTGCCGCCCGGACGACCCGAAGGCCACGAATCGTCTGTTCGAGGCCAAGCGCCGTCCACCGGCGCTCAACCTGCCCGTGCTGGTCTCCTCTGCCAGGGAAGCAATGGGTCTGGTCGCTTCCAACGAGGCTGCCAGGCGACTGGCTGAAGTGTTCTGGCCCGGGCCGCTCACGATGGTCCTGCGTCGGGGGGCGCGCTCGAAGGACTGGCTCCTCGGTGAAGCGACGCAGACGATCGGTGTTCGCGTTCCCGATCACGCCCTCTCCCTCGCCTTGCTGGAGCGGGCCGGTCCTCTCGCCGCGACGAGCGCCAACATCTCGGGGAGACCGCCGCTGCTCAACCAGACCGCGCTCCAGGAGGCGTTCGGCGATGCAGTGGCCGTGTTCGTGGTGGCGCGGACAGCCGCCAGGCCGCCCTCCGGGCAGCCATCCACGGTCGTCGATCTCACCGGTCCGGAGCTCCGGGTGCTCCGCGAGGGACCGATCGACGCGGCCAGGCTCTCGTCCGTCACCCGAGGTGGTCGGCGGTCACGCTTCGACTAGCACTCGTTACACTGAGCCGAGATGGGCACCATCCTCCTGGTCTGTACCGGCAACATCTGCCGTTCCCCCATGGCCTCAGGGTTCATTACGGCTCTCCTTCGCGATCGAATGATCCACGGCGTCACGGTCGAGTCGTGCGGCGTCTCGGCTTGGGAGGGGTCGGCAGCCACGCCAGAGGCGGTGGCGGCGATGCGGGAGCGGGGCCTGGACATATCGGGACACGTCGCCCGGAAGATGACCCGAAGGATCATCGATTCGGCCGACCTCATCCTGGGAATGGCATCGGAGCATCGGGATGCCATAACGCGGATCGCCCGCCCGGCGGCAGCGAGGACTTTCACCCTGAAAGAGCTGGTCCACCTGCTCGATTCGGTAGGTCCACTGACGCAAGGAGAGACCCGAGACGAGCAGCTTCGGTCGGCCACGGTTCGAGCCGATGCGGTTCGGCACGCATACCCCGACCTCCATCTCCAGGACGAGGATGTGGCCGATCCACTCGGGCTTGGTCTGGAAACGTTCCGCGCGGTGGCCTGGGAGATCGGGGCTCTCTGCCAGGGGCTGATCGAGGTGGTCTTCGGGTCCCAGGCAAGGCCCGATGTGGCCGACCGCGCCCGTGTGCGAGACGATCAGCGAGAGGGGGCAGCGGTGCTCCACGGCGAAAGGCGAGGTGCCATGAAAGAGTTCGCGGCAGATTGGGAAGCCCTGAAGGCCACGGATCCCGAGGTGGCTGGTGCCATCGCCAGGGAACTCCGGCGAGAACGAACGACCCTTCGGCTGATCGCCTCTGAGAACTACGCCAGCCCGGCGGTGCTCGCCGCGCTGAGCTCCACCATGAACAACAAGTACGCCGAGGGGTATCCGGGCAAGCGGTACTACGGGGGTTGTGAGTTCGTCGACGTCACGGAATCCCTGGCCATCCAACGGGCCAAGGAACTGTTCGGGGCCGAGCACGTCAACGTCCAGCCACACGCCGGGGCGCAGGCCAACATGGCGGCCTATGGCGCGTTCCTGGAGCCGAGGAACCCGGAGCAGAAGGTCCTGGGTATGGTGCTCGCCCACGGTGGTCATCTGACGCATGGATCGCCGGTGAACTTCTCCGGAAAGTGGTTCAGCTTCGTTGGCTACGAGGTCGACAAGGACACCGAAGTCATCGACATGGACCGGGTTCGGGACCTCGCCCTGGAGCACCGGCCGAAGATCATCCTGGCGGGGTTCACGGCCTATCCCCGGGTCATCGACTTCGCCGCGTTTCGCCGGATCGCCGATGAGGTCGGGGCCATCTTCATGGTGGACGCAGCGCACTTCATCGGCCTGGTGGCCGGCGGGGCCTACCCGAGCCCGGTGCCGTTCGCCGACGTGGTCACCTTCACCACGCACAAGACGCTCCGGGGCCCACGGGGGGCGATGATCCTTTCCCGGGACGAGTACGCGAAAGCCATCGACAAGGCCGTGTTCCCCATGATCCAGGGTGGCCCGCTCGAGCACTGCATTGCCGCCAAGGCGGTCTGCCTGAAAGAGGCGATGGAGCCTTCGTTCTCCGAGTACGCCCACAGGACCGTGCGGACCGCTCGGGCCCTTGCGGGTGGCCTCGGGGAGGAGGGGCTCCGGGTGGTCTCCGGGGGCACGGACTCCCACCTGGCCCTGGTCGATCTGCGGCCGATCGGCATGACCGGGGCAGAGGCGGAGGCCGCGTGTGAGCGGGTGGGCGTTGCGCTCAACAAGAACGCCATCCCGTTCGACCAGCTCCCGCCGGCGACGGCATCGGGGATCAGATTGGGGACGCCCGGCCCGGCCACGCTGGGTATGGATGAACCGGAGATGAAAGAGGTCGCCCGCATCATCGGGGACGTCCTGAGGAATCCGACCGACGATCGCGTGGCGGAGCGGGCTCGGGCCGCAGTCCGAGACCTGATGGACAGGTTCCCCGCCTACCCCGGGTAGGCCATGAGCCCGTACCTGGTGGTGTTCCTGGTCAGCGCCGGGACGGTCCTGCTGATCACACCGCTGGTGCGCCGGCTCGCTGCAAGGTTCGGGGCCATCGACCGCCCCTCGGACCGCAAGGTCCATCCCAAGCCGACTCCCACCCTGGGTGGCGTGGGCATCTTCGCTGGAGTGC
>DASXTW010000086.1:0-4064 GCA_036505215.1 Actinomycetota bacterium
GCGATGGAACCTCTGGGAGAAACGGCGGATCCTGGCGTGCCAGCTTTCCCATGGGGAGCAACGGCAGCTCGAGATCCTTCTGGCCTTGGCCCCGAGGCCGAGGGTGTTGTTGTTGGACGAACCCACGGCGGGGCTGTCGGCAGCGGAGACCCAGCAGGTCGTCGCCATGATCGAGCACGACATGGACGTCGCCTTTCAAGTCGCCCAGCGGATCGCGGTGCTGCATCACGGCCGGCTGCTGGCGGATGGCCCGCCGGAGGCCATCCGCAAGGACCCCACCGTGGCCGAGATTTACCTGGGGGCCGAGTAAGGAATCACGGCCATGCTGGAGGTGCGGGACGTCCACACCTATTACGGAGACAGTCACGTCTTGCAAGGCGTCTCGCTGAAGGTCGATCGTGGTTCAGTGGTGGCGGTCCTGGGGCGCAACGGGGTGGGAAAGACGACGCTGATCCGCTCCATCATCGGCTTTACTCCAGCCCGGCGCGGCCAACTCTGGTTCAAAGGCGTCGAGATCACCGGCAGGCCGTCGTACGAGATCGTCCAGATGGGCATGGGGATCGTTCCTCAGGGGCGGCGCATCTTCCCATCCCTCAACGTGCGGGAGAACCTCGAGATCGCCGACCGGCATCATCGCGCGACCGGGAACACGAGCCATCGATGGACCCTGACGCGGGTCTTCGGCCTGTTCCCCCGACTGCAGGAGCGCCTGCTGCACCCGGGCGGAGCCCTCTCGGGAGGCGAGCAGCAGATGCTCGCCTCGGCCAGAGCGCTCATCGGTAACCCGGAGTTCCTCCTCCTGGACGAGCCGACCGAAGGGTTGGCGCCTTTGCTGGTCCGGGAATTTGGGCGCGTCATTCGGCAACTCAAGGAGGAGGGCCTGTCCATGCTCCTGGTGGAGCAGAATCTCCCCTTTGCCTTGAAGGTGGCCGACTACGTCTACGTCATGAGCAAGGGGCGCATCATCTACGAATCTTCCCCGCAGGTCCTCGCGCAGAACGAGGACGTGAAGGCCCGTCACCTCGGCATCTAGCCGGAGGCGGGGCCACACGAGAGGAGGGACTACGATGGGATGGCTCGAGGGTCAGGTAGCGTTGGTGACCGGCGCGGGCTCGGGCATCGGGCGCGCGATTGTGGAGCGGTTCATCGCCGAGGGGGCGCGCATCGGGGTTCTCGACCGCGTGCCGTCACGAGTCGAGGAGTTGCAAGCCGACTTCGGCAAGGCCGTGGTGGCCGTGCCGGGCGATGTCACCCGCCTCGCCGACAACAAACGAGCGTTGGAGCAGACCGTCGGGGCCTTTGGCCAGCTCGACATCTTCGTGGGCAACGCGGGCGTGTTCGATCGCTACACCTCTCTCGTCGATCTTCCCGAAGACAGGTTGAGCGACGCGTTCGACGAGCAATTCGCGGTGAACGTGAAAGGCTGCCTCCTGGGCGCGCGCGTCGCGTTTCCCGAGCTTCTGAAGACCGAAGGCTGCATGGTCTTCACGGCTTCCGTGGCGGGGTTCAATTCGGGTGGGGGCGGTGTCCTCTATACTGCATCGAAGCACGCGGTGGTGGGGTTGATCCGGCAACTGGCGGTGGAGCTCGCCCCCAGGGTGCGGGTGAACGGGGTGGCCCCCGGTGGAGTACAAACAGACCTTCGTGGACTGGCCGCCCTCGGCCACAGCGAGCAGTCCCACTGGGCGGCCTCCGGCGTCGACTGGGATGAGAGGCTGCGCGCCGGCTCTCCGCTGCGGCTCGTCATGCAGCCCGAGGACCTGGCCTCCGCGTATGTGTTCCTGGCGTCCAGGGAGAACGCTCGCGCCCTGACGGGGGCGATCGTCCACGTGGATGCCGGATCGAGCCTCCGTATGCCGCGCCGGAGCTCGTGAGCGTTCATTGATCAGCCACCGGCGCGGACCACTCGGCTGCGAGGGCCTCCGGTGAACGCAACGAAGACCTCGGGAGGGGCAACATGACGACAGACATCGGAAGCCTGGTCGATGTGGATCGAGGCCTGGTCAGTCGGCGCATCTTCATCGAGCAGGAGATCTACGAGCGGGAACTGGAGCGGATCTTCGCCCGCTGCTGGGTGTTCCTGTGCCACGAGAGCCAGATCCCCGCGCCGGGCGACTTCTTCAGCACGTACATGGGCGAGGACCCGGTGCTGGTGGTGCGGGACACTCGGGGGAAGGTGCATGCCTTCTTGAACGTATGCCGTCATCGAGGTAATCGCGTGTGTCGGGCCGATGGGGGCAATGCCGCCACCTTCACCTGCACCTACCACGGCTGGACGTATGGCAACGATGGACGGCTCATGGGAGTGCCGGATCTCAAGGACGCCTATTACGGTGAGTTGGACCGGCAGCAGTGGGGGCTGATCCCGGTGGCGCAGTTGGACAGCTACAAGGGGCTGCTCTTTGCCAGCTTCGATGCCAGCGCCCCGCCGCTCCTGGAGTATCTGGGCGAGACAACCTGGTATCTCGACGCATTCTTCGATCGCCGCGAAGGTGGCGTCGAAGTCATCGGCGGCATGCACAGGTGGGTGATGTCGTGTAACTGGAAATTCCCGGCGGAGAACTTCGGCGGCGACGCCTACCACGTGCAATGGACCCATCTGTCCGCCATCAAGACCGCGTTCAGCGTGGGCGTGGTTTCGAGGCGGGACGCCACCGGGAGCATGATCTCCCCCGGCAACGGCCACGTCCTGATTTGTGTTGGCCCGAAGGATGTGGGCGAGCCGCCGGTGCCCGTGATTACGGCCTATGAGGAGGCGATTCGCCCGGAGGTGGAGCAGCGGCTGGGGCCCCGCCTGCAGCGGGTCAACCCCATCGTCGGCACCGTCTTTCCCAACTTCTCCTTCCTCCGCGCGACGTCCCGGACGTTCCGCGTCTGGCACCCACGCGGACCCGAGAAGACGGAGGTCTGGTCGTGTGTCTACGTGGACAAGGCCGCTCCTCCTGAGGTCAAGGAGGCCATGCGGTTAGCCGCCGTGCGCGGCTTCAGCCCCTCGGGCACCTTCGAGCAAGACGACATGGACAACTGGCAAGAATGCACCCGCACCTGTCGGGGGGTGGTCTCCCGGCGATATGCCTTGAACACCCAGATGGGTTTGGGACACGAGAGCTTCAACCCCGACCTGGGGGCGTGGTCCAGCGACTTCCGTATCAGCGAGAGCAACCATCGGCAGTTCTACGGGCGCTGGGCGCAATTGATGGCGGCCGAGCAGTGGCCGGAACTCTCGAGCGCTGGCCGCTGAGCAGCTTCGTGGAAGGGAGGTGGTCTCGAATGCGCGACGAGATCATCCGGGAGGTGGAGCAGTTCCTGTACCGGGAGGCCAGGCTGCTGGACGCCCGGCGCTTCCACGAATGGCTCGAGCTCTTGACCGACGACGTCCGCTACTGGATGCCCGTGCGGAGCACCCGCTACCCCAAGGCGAGCAAGGCCATCTCGATCCTGGATCCCGACCACTACCGGGAGGATGAAGTCGCGAAGGAGGACGAACTGGCAATCCTCGACGAAACCAAGGAGACGCTCACCAGGCGCATCGCGCGCCTTGACACGGGCATGGCGTGGGCTGAGGACCCTCCGTCTCGCACCCGCCACATCATCGCCAACGTCGAAGTGGAGCCTGGCCAGACCGAGTCAGAACTCAGCGTGTACTCCAACTTCGTCGTGTACCGCAACCGGGCCGAGACCGAGCAAGACTTCTATGTGGGTGCGCGGCAGGACGTCCTCAGGAAGGTCAACGGGGCCTGGCAGATCGCCCGCCGAAAGATCGTCCTCGACCAGAACGTCCTGTTGGCCAAGAACGTCAGCATTCTCTTCTGAGCCGGGCACCGACATCAGGCGTCCATGTACGCGGCCCAGCGCTGATAGAAGCCCCGCTGGTTTTGCTCGGCGATCCTGTCCGTGAGCACCCCGGGGCTGTCGTAGGTCCCCGCACACGCCCTTCCACAACGAAGGCGGCAAGGAGGCCCACCCCAAGCTGCCTGTCGAAGTAGCCGGAGCGGGCTGAGGTTGACATCCTGACCTCCTGAGATTAACGATGTCATCGCTGAAGGGCCCTCTGCGGCTCCACC
>DASXTW010000087.1:0-97933 GCA_036505215.1 Actinomycetota bacterium
TTCGCCCCGTCCGAGTCCGCGTGAAGGCCGGGCCCCAAGTCCTGGCCCAGGGAGCACTATCGTCGAGCTCCCTTAGGGGTCTTTCGGTGGCACGTCGAACGGCCCGGCTCTTCCGGACCGCAACCAAGAATGCTATCAGATTGGCGAGGAGCGGTGTCAACGGGGCGACCTGCGCAAACGGGCACGGAAGCGAACCAGGACCACAGTCCCCGGTCCTCTGGGCTGCAGGAAGCGAGGCAAGGCCCCGGATCCGAGGAAGCCCCGGATCCGGGCCGTTCGATTCTCTAGACGGCTGAAACGGCCAGCGCGTCGATGATGACCGGCTTGCCGGAGCTGGACACCACGATCTTCAGGGTCCCCGTGTGCACCGACGAGAAGCTCACCGCCGCCAGGTACACCTTCTTGTGGGTGCTGCCGGCGTGCAGGGAGTACGTGTGCTTCAGCGAGCCGTTCCAGTAGATCTTGATGCTGCCGCAGGTGGGGCAGGTCTCCACCATGATCTGGGCCCGCTTGGCGTGGATCCCCGTCTTCGTCAGGCTCTTCCCCGACAAGGTCGTCTTGGTGTAGGTGTTGTTGAAGAACCCGCTTCCGTTGAGCCTGGACCACCCGCTCGAGGCGCTCAATGCACGGTCGTCCAGAGGAACCACCGCGCACCGCTCCGGGCCGAACCCCCACCCCCGGAAACCCGGTCCGGCGACGTCGTCGAAGGACTCGGCGGAGAAGCAGTAGGTGTGGCCGAAGGAGCCGGTGAAGGTGGCGCCGCCCGCGGGAGCCTTGGACTTCCACAGGATGGGGGCGCCGAAGCTGCCGTTCCACGGAGCGTCCCGGTATTGCACGTCGGCTACCGACGCCTGGTTGCCCAGGAACCACTTCACCGCGAAGGACTTGCCCTTCTGGAACAACGTGGTCGGTCCATTCAGGACCACGTAAGGGACAGGGTTGGTACCCCAGTTGTACGTCCGCCAGTCCGCGTCGTCGTTGTTGCTGGCCACGTTCCACTGGTTGCTCAGCCAGACCCGACCGTGGTTCGAGTACTGGTTGGACGCCGGGTCAGGCGTGGCGCCCGAGTAGTCGCCCCATCGACATGGGAAGGAAGGGGAGGCGCAGCTGAAGTCGAAGTTGTAGCCGGGGGAAGCCTTGACCTCCACGAACTCCGACATCGCGTTGTCCGCCCACTGCGACACCATCTGGATCCGGACGAAGTCCGAAGCCGACGAGGTGTTGAACCCGACGACGAAGGCGTCGCCGAACCGTTTCGTCGAGCCGCTCACTTTCCGGTCGGGAGAGATGGCCGCATTGAACGTGTAGAGAGAGCCATCGGAGATCGTGCCTGAGCGCAGGGGCGGGTTGCTCCCCGCACCGAGCTCGTACCAGCGCACCTCGCTTCTACCACCCCCGCTGAGCACGGTGTGCTGCGTCCAGATGGCAGTCGTGCTCTTGGACGGGTCGAGGCCCGACACCGAATTGGTAAGGCGGGCGTCGAGCGTATCGAGTACCTCGCTGGTACCGGATTGAGGAGCGCTCGGTGGGAAGTCGAACGCGGTGACGCTGTGTGCCACCGGGGCACCGACCGGATTGCCGAAGTTCGTGGAAACCGGGTAGGTGTCCAAGAAGTTTGCGGGGCTGTTGACGAATGGAGACGCGGCGGCTACCACGTATCCAGTAGGGCTCGTGTCTGTCTGGTTCGCGGGGACGGGCGTGAACGCCTGGGTAACACCATCATGCTGCAGCAGCGGGCCACCCGTCGCATTGAAATACGTGTTTGCCCCGAGCGGCGGGCAGGAGGTCCCCGCTCCGGGCTTCTGGAGCCAGGCCACGTCCGCCCCCATGAAGTTGCCCGTGAGGTTGTCGAACAGGTTGGACCCGAACAGCAAGAACGCGCTGTTGTCACCCAGCTTCGGATAGTCAGGCAGCGGGTCGAACCCAGTAAATGGGTTCTGGTAAAACAGGGCGTACTTGCACCAGCTGCTAGATCCGTTGCTGGGCGTCGACGTCCTGCTGAACCCGATGTACAGGCGGTTCTCGTCGTTCGGGGGACCGGGCGGGGACTCGCAGTCGAACCCCACGAAGTGGCTGAATTCCAGCACCACGTAGTAAAAGCGCTTCGTCTGTGGGTCCCAGATGACCTGCGGGTCAGTCACGCAATCCGTGTTGGCTCCGGCCAGTCCGCGCAGTCCTCCGGTCGCCACGACATTTCCGTTCCGGTCGTAGATCCCGTACTTGTCGTTGACGAGCTCGATGTAGCGACTCGGCCCGATTGCTCCCGTCGTGTCGGGCGGCGTGACATTGGGGTCGGTGAGCCCGGTCCACGCCGGGGAGATGTCCGGATCTCCGCTGGCGATCAGGGGAACGCCCGCCTTGGGAGACGAAGCCCGGGGGGTTGCCGCCAATGGCGCGCTCTGCCCCGCGCTGGCTGCCGCGACGGCCTTGGTCCGTCCGTACGCCGACTGGTTGGGCACCAGATATCCCTGCTTCTGGTAAAGCCTGGCGGCCGCACTGGCCGGCCTCAGAGACCCTCTGCGAGCCTCAGCGCTCGAGGCGGTCCGCACGGCCACAGAACCAGCGTGACCCCTGGGCCTCGTACGCGCTTGCGTCGCTGACAGAGCAGGAGCGGCCAGGCCTGCCGCGAGCAGCAACGTTCCGACCACGAGTGCAAGTCGTTTCATCGACCCCCCCAATGTGATGACGCGCCCTGAATGCAGGAGGCGTCGCCGGACAAAGTGGGCGGGATTCTCTCACGCGGAATCAAGCACTCACAACCAACTTTCGGAGGAAATTGGGGTAGCCCGGGTGAAAACCAACCGGATCGAGCGTGAAGAACGCTGTGAGTGGCGGCCTCAGCGCTCGCAGGAGATCCGGGGACCGGAGCCTGACCCTTGGAGGCAGGTGTCGGTCCCTGGGCCTCCGTTCAACGAGTCGTTGCCCGTTCCCCCGAGGAGGATGTCGGCGCCCCAGCCTCCGTACAGGGCGTCGGAGCTGTAGCCCCCGTACACGCGATCCGCCCCACTTCCCCCGTACACCACATCGCTGCCGTCACCCGCGTAGATGAGGTCGGCACCCCCATAGCCGTAGATCGTGTCGTTTCCTCCGAGGCCGCAGATCACGTCACTTCCGCTCGTCCCTTTGAGGACGTCGGCTCCCGCAGTCCCGAGCCGCGTGCACACAACCGTGCGTGCCAGGGAGGAATCGTTGGCTGGATTCGGGTCGCTCTCGTTGCCCTGGACCTGCCCGGCATCGGTGATCCTTCCGCCCTCAGTCGTCTTCACCACCAACTTGACCGACGCGCTGGCTTTCGACGTGATCGATCCCAGGTTGCATATGACCGGACCGGACCCGGTGCACGATCCCTGGCTCGGGTCGGCCGACACGAACTGCACGGAGTCAGGCAACGTGTCGGTGAGGACCACGTCCGTGGCCCGGCCGGGACCACCGTTTCGGACGGTGACCACGTAGGTGAGGCTTGCCCCAACCTTCAGCGGGTCGGGAGAATCCGAGATCCGAAAGGACAGGTCCGCCGGGGCACCCACCTCGATGCACTCCCCGGAGGGGGAGCAGGTCACGGTGGCCCCGTATTCGAACTTGGCCCAGGTCGAGCCGTCCTGTTCCACGTTGACGTCCGTCACGGGGAAGCCCAGATGTCCGGAGGCCTCGCCCGACGCGATGTAGTGGGCCAGGACATATCCGTGGAGCTCGTGAGCCGCTCCATCCCCGATCCCTTCCTTGAAGTAGACGTTGCCCTGTTCGAATCGGGCCATGGCGCACGTCTTCCCCGAGCATCCGTCTGGATGAAGGGCGATCACGCTGGACCGGGGCATCCCGAGGGGCCCACCGGACTCTCCGAGCGCTCGGTACTTGTCGTAGACAGGGCCGTGCTCCCAGTACGCGGCCGCCCGAGCCTGGTTCCAGTAGATGGCCCCGTCAGCGAAGCGCTGGCGCAGGCCGCCCGGGACAGAGACCTGTCTCGATGCGGCCAGGCCGGGTGCGCACATCAGCTTGTCGTACTTCAAACGGATATCGCCGATGACCTGCCGGTTCGCGTTGATCCAGACCCGGTCGTCCTTGAGCGCGAGGGCCCGCCGGAGCGTGGTGCCAGAGACGTCGGCTTGGCCCGAGGTCCCCACGACCGTGACGGTGATGATCCGCCCCGAGACTCCCCGGATGGGGCTGGCGAACTTCGTGACGGTCCCGATGTTGCCCGTATAGGGACGTAGCTTGCTCGTCACGGTTGTGTCGGAGAGAGGGCCTACCTTCCAGACCGTGTTCGGGTTGGCCTGCGTGTAGTCCCCCGGGTCGCACACGCCGCGCAGGTACGGCAAGGGCGCCCCGCCCCACACGAACTCATTGTTCTCAGTGAACCCCCCGCTCGCCGAGTGGTAGTAGGCCTGGATGGGGGCATCGTTGTACAGCACGACCACCCGGTTCGTGTTGGTGACCGCCGAGACCCAACGGCTCCCCTGGGCGCCGCCTTCCTTGTCCCACCCGGCGTATACCTGATCCCTGGTGTCGTCGTACAGCCCACAGTTGCAGCCGGACCGATGCTGCCCCACCCGGGCCACCTTCTCGAACGCGTAGGTGCGCGCCGCCACGGCCTGTGTCTCGAGAGCTTCCATCGGCCAACTGCTGGGAACCTCAGCCAGACCGAAGAGGTAGGACTGCGGTTTGAGCACGATGATCAGGCGCTCACAGAAGGACAGATCGGAGCAAGCGTTGCTCGCGAACAGGTTGAACTCCAGGTGCCCTCGGTTGTACGTGTGGCCGGCCTCGGACACCCGGACCTTGCCGGAGCCCGCATAGACGCCGTAGATGTTCACCTTCGTGCTGCCCCACAGGTGCCCCTTGCAGTTTGGGCAGTCCCCCACCAGTTTTCCGGCCTCGTCGAGCACCCGATACCTGCCGGACGAAGCGACGAGTACTCGCCAGGTCTGTCCCTGTTTTATGGTTCGCCCACCGATCAGCTTTCCGTCCGTGGATCCCAGTCGAAGGGCCACCGACCCCTCGACCGCGGTCACATGCAGCTTCTTGACGTGCTGGGCCAACCCGATGCGAAGCCTGCTCGGGCTGGAGGGAGCCAGGGCCACATTGGTGCCCATGTAGAAGTGCCCCAGGATCTTCTGGTTGCTCCAGCCCTTCAGGGCAAGACCGTACGCCCCCCACTGGGGAAGCCCGAGCCCGTGTCCGTACCCGGAGCCATAGAAGGTGAAGCTACTCGCCGCGCTGCTCGTGGCCGGCGCCAGGACGGAGAGCGCCAGGGCCAGCGCAAGAGAGACGGGAGCCCTCCTTCCCAGGAACCGGCGAGTCATCAGGATCCTCCGAGCAAGGAGCTCGGGGAGGCAGACGGAGTCGGTGTGGGCGATGGACACGGGGAGATGGACGGAGAGGGCGACGGGCTGGGAGAGGGCGACGGGCTGGGAGACGGGCACGGAGGGACGGGTTTGATCGTCAACGTGAACGCTGCGGGGCGAGCCTGACCGCTCGCGTTCGAGGCCCTGAGGACCACGCGGTAGATGCCCGGAGGCACGGGCTCGCCCTCGCGGGTGAGGCCATCCCACGTGAGCGAGAATGACGAGCCCTGGCGGTTCCAGCTCCTTATGACGTGGTCGCCCGCGTCCAGGACCCGCAGGTTCCATTTCATCGTGGCCGAGGCGGTGGCCTTCCAGGTGACCGAACCCTGGCCGGTGATGAAGCTCGAGGGCTTCTGCTTCGCGTTGAAGATCTTGGGCAGGCCGATCTGGTACACCGTCGAACGGATCGACCGCAGCTGGGCATAGAGGTAGTAGCCGGGGCAGCTCGTGTACCCGGCGTCACGATGTCCCGCGATCGTTCTGAAGCGGACCCACGTCCCGGGCGGGTACTTGTTCCCCGTGCTGCCCCTCGACATCATCCATACCGACGCGCTGGGATCGACGTGGGCCCAGTCGAGCCGCCAGGCCAACAGCCGTTCGATCGCGCGGATCAACGCGGATGTGGGACGGGCGATCTGAAAGTTGCCGATGGCCGACACCGCGACGCTGCCCGTATTGAATCCTTTGGTGGCGCCCGGTAGGACCGGATTCGTCATGCCGCCGTACCGCCCCTCGAAGACCTGCCCGTACCTGTCGATCAGGAAGTTGTAGGCGATGTCGCACCAGCCCAGGCTCTTCGTGTGATACCAGTAGATGGCTCGGACGATCCCTGGCGATTGGCTCGCCCGATAGTTGTTCGCGTTGGCCGTGTGGTGGACGAACGCCATCTTGACTCGAGAGGAGTAGTAGGGCCCGCAGTTGCGGTACCGCTCGTTCGCTCCCCACCCGGCACGGGTGGTGATCCCCGGCTTCCGGGTCATGGCCTCGGCGGACGTTACCCCGAGGAGCCCACGCGCTCCAAGCCCGCGGTCTCGTCGCACAGCCCCACCACGCGCCGTCCCTTCGGCGTTGATGTAGATGGCTCGCATGTCCGAGAACTCGCTGTTGCCGGGCAAGGTCAGCTCGATGCGCGCGCACTCGGCCGCTCCGACCCAGACGAGGTCGGTTCCCGTGCGCCCGGCCAACGAATCCGGCGAGCCGCGGTCCGGTCCATCCTCCATCGCCTCGGTGTCCAGCGCCTGGCCCCAGTGCCGAAGGTCCCGCCCCGCCCGGATACTCGCCCGGAGCGTCCCGTCGCCACGCTGGTTCCAGGTGAGCGCCATTGCGGTGAACCGGATCGGGGCGCACATGGCGATCGGCCGCAGCGTCACGCCTCTGCTGGATCGAACTCCGTGGGCGGTGGCCTGGAGCGAGCGGGAGGGCGCCTTCGCCAGCAGCGAGGAGCCACGGATCGAGACGGCTCTGGCCTCGGTGGCGGGAAAACGAGCCGGCAGGGCTCGACCTGGCAACGGAGATGGGAACCAGGTGAAGAAGGTCAATCCGAGCGCTAGTGAGCCAACCGCGGCCATGCGACGCGCTCGACGGGAAGCCCAATGGTGATCTTGTCTCGTCCTCAATCGCATGACTCGCACCCGGAGGGAGGCGGAGGCGCCTCCGAACCACAGCTCGTCCTAGACATCGGCCGTCCCCCTCGAGCCCCTTAGCCAACCATCGCCAACCGCGGTTTGGGAAGAGCAGGAACGTAAAGAAATGCGGGCGTCAAACGTAAGAAACTGACAAAAGAAGGCCCGGACATCCACTCCCGCACGGTGCGCGGGGGGAGACGCCCGGGCCTCTCCTTCTGATCGAGGCGGCTTCGGCGGCTAGGCCTCGTCCATGCTGCCGAAGGCCCCGCCCAGGGCCTGTTCGGCCTCCTCGCGAGTCATCGTGCCCAGAGGAGGCTGTGGCTCGGCCCCGGCCTCCCTGGCCTCGGCCAGCTCGCGCTGGCGGGCGAGCCAGTACTCGGGGATGGCCTCCGGATCGATGCGGACCCGGATGTTCCGGTACCGGCCCATTCCCGTCCCCGCGGGGATCAGCTTGCCGATGATGACGTTCTCCTTGAGCCCGAGCAGCGGGTCCGAACGTGCGCTGATCGCCGCCTCGGTGAGCACGCGGGTGGTCTCCTGGAATGACGCTGCAGCCAGCCAGGAGTCCGTGGCCAGAGACGCCTTGGTGATGCCCATCAGGATCGGCCGGGCCGAAGCGGCAGACTCGGGGGTCCCGCTTGCCTGCACGACCTCCGCGTTGCGCTCTTCGAACCTCTTGCGGTCGACCAGCTCCCCCGGAAGGAAGTCGGTGTCCCCCGGTTCGATGATGTGCACCTTGCGAAGCATCTGCCGGATGATCAGCTCGATGTGCTTGTCGTGGATGGTCACGCCCTGCGACCGGTACACCTGCTGGACCTCGTCCACCAGGAACATCTGCAGCGCCTGGACCCCTTCCACGCGCAGCTTCTCGTGGGGGTTCACCGACCCCTCCGTGAGCTGCTGGCCCACCTCGACCTGGTCGCGGTCGGCGACGGCCAGGCGGGCCCGCATCGACACCGCGTACTGCACCTGGTCCCCGTCCTCGGAGGTGACCGTGATCCGGCGGACTTTCTTCTCCTCGTCGTCGTCGACCTCGACCCGTCCGGCCAGCTCCGTGATGACCGCCTCGCCCTTCGGCTTGCGGGCCTCGAAGAGCTCCACCACTCGAGGCAGGCCGTGGGTGATGTCTTCACCAGCCACGCCGCCGGTGTGGAACGTCCGCATGGTGAGCTGGGTGCCCGGCTCGCCGATCGACTGGGCTGCGATGATCCCTACAGCCTCGCCGATGTCGACAGGCCTGCCCGTGGCCATGCTCCGCCCGTAGCAGGCCTGGCACACCCCCACGACAGCGTCGCACGTGAGGGTGGACCGGACGAAGGCGGTCTCGATGCCATGCTCCGTCGCGGCGTCCAGGATGGAGCGCATCTCCACGTCGCCGACCAACGTACCCCTGGCAGCCACCATGCTCCGCCCCACCTTGATGTCCTCGGCAAGGACCCGCCCGAACAGCTTGGTGTCCAGGACAGAGCGATTGATGAGCTCGAGGCGCCCGTCGGGAGTGCGGCTGCCGATCCGGACCGGCAGGCCGCGGTCGGTGCCGCAGTCCTCTTCTCGGACGATGACCTCCTGAGCCACGTCCACAAGCCGACGGGTCAGGTATCCCGAGTCGGCCGTCCGCAAAGCGGTGTCCGCCAGACCCTTTCTGGCCCCGTGGGTGGAGATGAAGTACTCCAGGACGGTCAGGCCCTCGCGGAAGTTCGCCTTGATCGGACGCGGGATGATCTCGCCCTTCGGGTTGGCCACCAGGCCTCGCATCCCCGCGATCTGGCGGATCTGCATGATGTTCCCGCGGGCGCCCGAATAGGCCATCATGTAGATCGGGTTCCGCTCGGTGAAGTTGTTCTCCATGGCGTCCTTCACCTCGTCGGTGGCCTCGGTCCAGATCTGGATCAGCTCCTGTCGCCGCTCCTCGTCGGTGATGATGCCCCGGCGGTACTGCTGCTCGATCTTCTCGGCCCGCTTCTCGTGGATGTCCAGGATCTTGGACTTCTCCTTCGGGGTGACCACGTCGTCCAAGCCGATGGTGACGCCGGCTCGGGTGGAGTAATGGAAGCCGAGCTGCTTCAGGTTGTCGAGGATGACCTCCACGGTGGTCCGGTCGTAGCGGCCCACACACTGGTCCACGATGGCTCCGAGGTCACCCTTCTGGACGTGGTGATTGATGTACTCGAAGTCGGCCGGGAAGGCCTCGTTGAAGATCACCCGTCCCACCGTGGTCTCGACCACCGGCCCCTGGCCGTTGCCGTCGGCCTCCCAGCCCTCCGGGAGCATGTCCACAGGGAAGGCCTTGCCCGAGAGGCGAACCTTGATGACGTCGTGCAAGTCGACCGTTCCGCTGTCCAAGGCCATCAGGGCCTCGTCCGCGGAGGCGAGCCGCTTGACCTGCTCGTCCTTCTCCGGCTTGGGATTGGCGATCGTCAAGTAGTAGACACCAAGGATCATGTCCTGGGTGGGCACGGCGATCGGACGGCCGTGGGCAGGCGACAGGATGTTGTTCGTCGAGAGCATCAGGATCCTGGCCTCGGCCTGGGCCTCGGCCGACAGCGGGACGTGCACCGCCATCTGGTCGCCGTCGAAGTCGGCGTTGAAGGCCGTGCAGACCAGCGGGTGGATCTGGATGGCCTTGCCCTCCACGAGAACCGGCTCGAAGGCCTGGATGCCCAGGCGGTGCAGCGTAGGCGCCCGGTTCAGCAGGACCGGATGCTCCTGGATGACCTCCTCCAGCACGTCCCAGACCTGCGGACGCGCTCGTTCGACCATGCGCTTGGCGCTCTTGATGTTCTGGGCCAGGTTGAGATCGACCAGCCGCTTCATGACGAACGGCTTGAACAGCTCCAGGGCCATCTGCTTGGGCAGGCCGCACTGGTGCAGCCTGAGCTGCGGGCCGACCACGATGACCGACCGGCCCGAATAGTCGACGCGCTTGCCCAGCAGGTTCTGGCGGAACCGGCCCTGCTTGCCCTTGAGCATGTCCGAGATGGACTTCAGCGGCCGATTGCCCGGCCCGGTGACCGGACGGCCCCGGCGGCCGTTGTCGAACAGAGCGTCGACGGCCTCCTGCAGCATGCGCTTCTCGTTGTTCACGATGATCTCTGGGGCCTGGAGGTCGAGGAGCCGCTTCAGCCGGTTGTTCCGGTTGATGACCCGCCGGTACAGGTCGTTCAGGTCGCTGGTGGCGAACCGGCCGCCGTCCAACTGGACCATGGGACGAAGGTCCGGCGGGATGACGGGAACCGCGTCCAGGACCATCCCCAGCGGCGAGTTCTTGGTGTTCGTGAAGTGCGACACCACCTTCAGCCGCTTGATGGCCTTCTGCCGGCGGGTTCCCTTCGCCGTCTTGATCTGCTCGCGCAGGGATTCGGCCTCCGCCTCGAGATCCAGATCGATGAGCAGCCGCTTGATTGCTTCCGCGCCCATGCCACCCTCGAAGTAGTCCCCGAACCGCTCCCGGAGCATCCGGTAGATCTTGTCGTCGGCGACGAGCTGCTTGACAGACAGGTTCTTGAACGAGGTGAGCATCTGATCGAGGTCGGCCGTCTCCTCGGCCGCGGCCGCCGTGATCTTCTCGACGTCCCTCTGAGCTTCTCGCCGGGCCGCGGAGAGCTGGGCACCCTTGGCGCCCTCGGACTCCATGTCCCGCAGGCGGTCTTCCAGCTCGGAGAGCCGCTTGGAGATCGTCTGGTCCCGCTGGGTGTCGATCTGCTTCTTCTCGGCATCGAGGTCCTTGTCGATCTCGGGCAGGTCCTTGTGCCGGCGCTCGGTGTCTACTCGGGTGACGATGTAAGCGGCGAAGTAGATGACCTTCTCCAGGTCCTTCGGGGCCAGGTCCAGGAGGTAGCCCAACCGGCTGGGCACGCCCTTGAAGTACCAGATGTGCGTCACCGGAGCGGCCAGCTCGATGTGCCCCATCCGATCCCGGCGCACCTTCGAGCGGGTGATCTCCACGCCGCACCGCTCGCAGATGATGCCCTTGAACCGGACCCGCTTGTACTTGCCGCAGTGGCACTCCCAGTCCCGGGTCGGTCCGAAGATCCGCTCGCAGAACAAGCCATCCTTCTCCGGCTTGAGCGTCCGGTAGTTGATGGTCTCCGGCTTCTTGACCTCGCCGTTGGACCATGCCCGGATCTGGTCGGCCGTGGCCAGCCCGATCCTCAGTTCATCGAAATAATTGACGTCAAGCACTTAGTGCTTCGCCCCTTTCATTCCTCGCTGCCCCCCTGGACCCCCGGCTCCTAGTCAAAGTCCGCTCCGGCCGGTTCTCTCCTGGAGAGGTCGATGCCGAGCTCTTCGGCCGCTCGGAACACGTCCTCGTCGGTCTCCCGCATCTCGATCTCCTTGCCTTCGGCCGAGAGGACCTCGACGTTCAGGCACAGGGACTGCATCTCCTTGATCAGGACCTTGAACGACTCGGGGATCCCGGGCTCGGGGATGTTCTCGCCCTTGACGATGGCCTCGTACACCTTGACCCGGCCGAGCACGTCGTCCGACTTGATCGTGAGCAATTCCTGGAGGGCGTAGGCCGCACCGTATGCCTCGAGCGCCCAGACCTCCATCTCGCCGAACCGCTGCCCGCCGAACTGGGCCTTTCCGCCTAGGGGCTGCTGAGTGATCATCGAGTAGGGCCCCGTGCTCCTGGCGTGGATCTTGTCGTCCACCAGGTGCAGCAGCTTCATGATGTAGATGTAGCCAACCGTCACCGGTACGTCGAAGGGCTCGCCACTCCGGCCGTCGTACAGCCGGGCCTTCCCGACCTCGTCCACGAGTGAATACCCTTCCCATTCCGAGTTCGCCGAGTCCAAGGCCTCCAGGATGTCGCCTTCCCGGGCTCCGTCGAACACGGGCGAGGCCACGAACATGGACTCGCTGGGCCAGTGCTTGCCGGCTACCTGGGAACCGTCCGATCCTGACCCGTCCGAAGCGATAGCCGTCTTCTGGCCGTTCCGGAAGCCGACCCTGGCCGCCCACCCCAGGTGGGCCTCCAGGACCTGCCCCAGGTTCATCCGGGACGGCACGCCCAACGGATTCAGCACGATGTCCACCGGGGTTCCGTCCGGGAGGAAGGGCATGTCTTCCTCGGAGAGGATCTTGGCGATGACGCCCTTGTTCCCGTGGCGCCCCGCCAGCTTGTCGCCGTCCGAGATCTTCCGCTTCTGGGCAACGTACACCCGAACCAGCTCGTTCACGCCGGGAGCCAGCTCGTCGCCGGAGTCGCGGGAGAACACCCGGACCCCGATGACCTTGCCCGACTCGCCGTGGCGCATCTTGAGCGAGGTGTCGCGAACCTCGCGGGCCTTCTCGCCGAAGATCGCCCGGAGCAGCCGTTCCTCCGGCGTCAGCTCGGTCTCGCCCTTCGGGGTGACCTTGCCCACCAGGTAGTCGCCCGGGTTGACCTCGGCTCCGATCCGCACGATCCCCCGCTCGTCCAGGTCCTTCAGGATCTCCTCGGAGACGTTGGGGATGTCTCGGGTGATCTCCTCGGGCCCGAGCTTGGTGTCGCGGGCGTCGACCTCGTGTTCCTCGATGTGGATGGAGGTGAGGACGTCGTCCTTCACCAGCCGTTCGGACAGAACGATGGCGTCCTCGTAGTTGTGGCCTTCCCAGGGCATGAACGCCACCAGCAGGTTCTTGCCCAGGGCCAGCTCCCCCCGTTCGGTGGACGGCCCGTCGGCGATGACCTGCCCCTTTTTCACGTGGTCGCCCGTGCGGACCATGGGCTTCTGGTTGATGCAGGTACCCTGGTTCGAACGGCGGAACTTGAGCAGTGGATACGTCCGCAGCTCACCGGTTCGGCCCCGGATCACGATGTCTTCGGCCGAGACCTCCTCTACCGTCCCGGCCACGTCCGAGATGATCACGTCACCCGCGTCCACTGCGGCCCGGAACTCCACGCCTGTCCCGATCAGCGGAGCCTCGGCTCGCAGGAGCGGCACTGCCTGGCGCTGCATGTTGGCCCCCATCAAGGCGCGGTTGGCGTCGTCGTGCTCCAGGAACGGGATCAACGCGGCCGCCACCGATACGATCTGCTTCGGCGACACGTCCATGTAGTCGACCTCGTTCGGCGTCACGTAGTCGACCTCGCCGCCCTTGCGCCGGACCAGGACGTGGTCCTCGGTGAACCGGCCCCGGGCGTCGACGGGGGTGTTGGCCTGGGCGATGACGTGCTTGTCCTCCTCGTCCGCCGTCAGGTAGTCGATCTGGTCCGTCACCCGGCCCTTCTCCACCTTGCGGTACGGGGTCTCCACGAACCCGAACTCGTTGATGCGCCCATACGTGGACAGCGAACCGATCAGGCCGATGTTCGGGCCCTCGGGCGTCTCGATGGGGCACATCCGGCCGTAGTGCGAGGGGTGGACGTCACGCACCTCGAACCCGGCCCGTTCGCGCGACAGGCCGCCCGGGCCGAGGGCCGACAGCCGGCGCTTGTGCGTGAGCCCGGCAAGCGGGTTGGTCTGGTCCATGAACTGGGAGAGCTGGGAGGTCCCGAAGAACTCCTTGATGGCCGCCACCACCGGGCGGATGTTGATCAGGGTCTGCGGCGTGATGGCCTCGACGTCCTGCGTGGTCATCCGCTCCCTGACCACCCGCTCCATCCTGGTGAGGCCGAGACGGACCTGGTTCTGGATCAGCTCGCCCACGGACCGGATGCGGCGGTTCCCGAAGTGGTCGATGTCGTCGACCTCGTAGCCCTCCTCCCCCACGTGGAGCTTGGCCAGGTACTGGACGGTCTTGACGATGTCCTCGAAGGTGAGGACGCCCTTGAAGGACGGAGCCAGCTTGTCCTTCTCGCCCCCGTGCGGCTCTGCGAACACCCGCCACCTGGGCTGCTCCCAGTCCTTCTTGTCCGGGTTGTCCTTCTCCTTGAGGGAGTCGAACTTGGCCTTGAGCTGCTTGCGCGCGAGGTCCGAAGCACCGCCCAGCTTCTTACCGACCTTGTACCGGCCGACCTTGGCCAGGTCGTACCGCTTCGGGTTGAAGAACAGGTTCTCCAGGAGCGTCTGGGCAGACTCGGCGGTTGGCGGCTCGCCCGGCCGGAGCTTGCGGTAGATGTCCTCCAGCGCCTCCTCCTGGGTCTTGAAGTGGTCTTTCTCCAGCGTGGCCGCGATCGATGGTGCGTTGTCGAACAGGTGGAGGATCTCCTCCTCCGTCCAGCCGAGGGCCTTCAGGAGAACGGTCACGTTCTGCCGGCGCTTGCGGTCGATGCGAACGCCCAGCGTGTCCCGCTTGTCGACCTCGAACTCGAGCCAGGCCCCACGGGACGGGATGACCTTGGCCAGGAAGATGTCCTTGTCGGAGGTCTTGTCGAGCTCCCGGCTGAAGTACACGCCCGGACTGCGGACCAACTGGGACACGACCACCCGCTCGGTTCCGTTGATCACGAAGGTGCCCTTGTCGGTCATCATGGGGAAGTCGCCCATGAAGACCTCCTGCTCCTTGATCTCGCCGGTTTCCTTGTTGATGAAGGCCGCCTCCACGAACAGCGGGGCGGAATAGGTCATGTCCTTGTCCTTGCACTCCTCTACGGAGTACTTGATTTCCTTGAACTGGTGCTTGCCGAAGACGAGCTGATAGGTCTCGGTGAAGTCCTCGATCGGAGAAACCTCGGACAGGACCTCGGCCAGCCCGTCCCGGAGAAGCCAATCGAAGGACTGACGCTGGATCCCTATCAGATCGGGGAGGGGAAGGACCTCCGGGATCCGAGAGAAGGAGACGCGCTCACGACCAGGCACGATGACTTCAGGCAAAAAGGATCCCTCCTAGAGGAAGAGACGCGACAAACTGACGCTCGCGGGAGACGGCACGGCAAACGAGCAGTATAGGACTCCAGGCACGCAAAATCAAGCGGGGAGAGGGGCTCACGAAGCCTTTCAACAGCCCTCACCCGGCTTCTATTCCGGGGGATTGTAGCGGATTGCCTTGGGCTGGGGAAGACCCTTTTTGGGTGCTCGGTGGCCTTACAGTTGGGGGGTGATCGAGGCCCGGAGCGCCAAATCCAGGCTGCTGGACCTGGCCTTATGGGGAGCCTCGTTCTTCCTGCTCGTCCTGTCCTTCGTGCTCTCGTGGGGACCCCCGCCCCAGTTCGGCCCGAGGTTCGACTGGAGCGACAAGGCATGGCACCTCCTGGGCTACGGGGCGCTGTGCGGGACGCTGCTCCTGGCCGCCGTGTGGCGCCCCGGCCGAGGCGGAGGGCGTTTCGGGGGGACGGGACTCGGAGTGGCCGTCCTGGTGCTCGTCGTGGCATGGTCCACCGAGGCGCTCCAGGCGCCCTTCCACCGTGACGTGCAGCTCCTCGATGCCCTGGCAGACCTGGCGGGTGTGACAGCCGGCTTCCTCACGTGGAAGGTCGTCATCAAGAACGCACACGCAAAGGGGCCCAGGCCTCGGCCGCGTCCGTCTAACGATCGACGCTGATCGGTCTGGCTACGTCGGATCCCACCGCTGGAAGCTGGGGAGATCCCCGTTGCGGCCAAAGACCACGTAGTGAGGAACGGCGAAGCCGTTGACGCCGGTCGAGGTGTGCCCGGCAGCTACCCAGACGTTCCCGGACGGCTGGAAGCTCCGGGCCCTCGAATAGTCGCCCCAGTAGTCTCCGCCGGCGTCGCCCGTGCTCGTGTTGACCGTGTAGATCTCCCAGCTCGGAGGGCTCCCGTTGAAGTCATCGTCGAGCCCGACGACCTGGGAAGGATAGGTGCTCGAGGTGAAGGAGCCGACGTTCAGCCCAACATCCCCCCGCTCGTTCTCCACGCCCGAGGCGTACGCGTAGGCTGTCCCCGCACTCCAGAGGTTCGGCCGGGCGATGTAGTTGAGGGCTCCACCGAATGTCGCCGCATTCACGTACGGGAGGGGGAAGCCTCCGCCCTCGGCCACGTTCCAGAATTCCCACAGCTGCCAGTACTGTCCGTTCAGCCGGCGAACGAAGACGGAGCTGATCCGGTCATCTGTCCTGGCACAAGGGTTGGACCCGCCAAGGATCGGGCAGTGGGCGCTGCCACCCGGCGTCGGGGTCCACGCAGGTATGTTCGAATCGGTGAACAACAGGCTGCCGCTTCCCTGGTAGATGTAGAAGATCCGTTCGGTGTCCGTGTCCAGGTGCGACGCGAGGTACTGGGTGTAGATCGCGCCCTGTGCGGGTGTGATGTTGAACACCGCGTTCGTCGTCCAGAACGAGTAGCTGAGGGACCCGCAGATGGACAACACACTCAGGGGGAACCGCATGATCACCGACTTGGTCCAGTTGTCGCTCAAGTCGAACAAGTTGGTCGTCATCCACAGATACCGATTGGTGACGGCTAGATGCGGGTAGTCGTGCCACCGGTTGGACTCGCCGATCTGTGACGGGGTGATATCGAAGTTGCAGAAGCTCGCCCCGCCGTTCGTGGAAATCCCCAGCTTGACCGTGTTCTCGGTGCCTCCCCCGGGGACGAGCCCCATGCGTTCCCAGACCAGCACATTGCGCCCCGTCGAGTAGATGGCCTCCTGGTCGCAGCAGAAGTCGCCGAAGCCCACGAAGGGATCCACCCCGGTCCACGTCTGCCCGCCGTCCGTTGAGCGATGCGCATACCAGTTGTGGGTGTAGAAGACGTACTTCCCCGCCTGGCCCACGGAGGGCTCGTTGATCGACGACGCATAGCCGTTCGGCGGACTGGGTGCCGTGTTTCGGATGATCTGGAAGTCGGTGAAGGCGTTCGTCCCTATGGGTTCGCTCTGCGTTCCGGGCGCCGGTCCGATCACCCTTGCATTCGCCGCCACGGGCGTCCGGAGCTTGGATTCAGCCAGCTCGATCCGCTTCATGAAGGCCTTTGCCCGCTCGAGCTGCTCCTTCGATTGAACGCTGGGGCGAGAGCTCCACATGGGCCTATACAGCGTGGGCTCCGAGGCTCGAGCGGTGTGCGCTTGCAGTTTCCCATCCGGCTTGGGGCGCTCGTCCGCGCCGGCCCCACCCGACACGGTCACGAACGTCCCTGCCACGAGGCCGAGCAACACCAGGCCTGCCCACCATCGATGTCCTTTACGCACGACAGCCCTCATCTGGACCTCCCAATTGGGTGAGTGTCACGGGTCCTAGGAAGTTCGCAGGCGGAGATGCGCGACTCGCTCCTGGTGGCTCACCGGGCATCGTTCTCTGACTCCAGCCACACGTGGTCCAGAGAGTAGAGGGCCCCATGGAGCGGTCAAGAACCGTGGGTGCCAGATCCACCCGCTGGCTCTACCGTCTCCTAAGCTGAGGCGCGAGAACGCCGATGACGCTTTCGAAATGATGGACGACGGCCTTCCTGAGTCCGACCCCGCACCTCCCACCGCGGTACTCGATCAATCTGCGGCAAAGAGCGCCCTGGTATCGCGGGCCATGGGAGTCCTCGTCGGAAGGGCCGGCATCCTGATCGTCTCGTTCGGGTTTGCCGTCTTGGTTGCCCGTATCCTCGATCCAGCCCGTCGGGGCAACTTCGCACTCTTGCAAGCCACGAACGGCCTCACCGTGGTCCTGGCCAATTTCGCCATCGGCGGGGCGGTGGTCTACCACCTGGGCAAGGGGCGGATGAGCCCGCGGCGTGCCATCGGTGCCGCGTCGGCTCTGGCCGTACTCTCAGGCGGGATCGCGGCCCTCGTCCTGATCCCACTGGCGCTGGCACTTCGTTCCCGCCTCTTCCCGGACCTGGCTCCCGCCCTGATCACGGGGGCCGTGGTGCTGGCCGGCCCGCTGCTCCTGCGGGAGTACGTGGGCGGGACGCTGATCGCCCTGGGCCGCCCCCAACGTTATGTGCTGAGCCACGCCGCCCAGCCGGTTGCGGCGACAGCCGCCCTGGCGGCGATCCTCGTCGCCGGCACTGGCTCCCTCGCAGGGGTGGTCTGGGGATGGGCCATCGGGATCACGCTGTCCGGCCTCACCGCGCTGATCATGTCCATCGGCCTGGTCGGGAGCCGGCCGCAGCTCGAACGCGACGACCTGCTCGTGCTGGGGCGATTCGGCGCGCGGACGTACCCGGCGTTGCTGGCCAGATTCCTGAACCTCCGCCTCGACCAGTTCCTCGTTCGCTTCCTTGCCTCCGCTTCGGTGCTCGGCCAGTACGCCGTCGCCGTGAACGTCGGGGAACTGTTGATCCAGATCCCCGTGGTGCTGCTGTGGGCGCTGTCCGGGGCCATCAGCTCGGCCGACCGGGATCGCAGCGGCGATCTGGTCGCCGAGTTCTGCCGGTGGTCCCTGATCATCCTGGGGATCGCCGCGGCGGCCGTCGCCATGCTCACGCCGGTGGGCCTGCCCCTGGCCTTCGGGTCCCGGTATCGGGGCGCGGTGGGCAGCGTCCTGCTGCTCCTACCCGGCATGATCTGCTTTGCTCCGGCCACGATCATCGCGGAGTACTTCATCGTCCAGCGAGGGCGTCCAGGGAAGGCCGCCCTCATCGCAGGGGTCTCCATGGTGACGAGCGCGGTCCTCAACTTCGCGCTCACGCCCACCTGGGGAGCGGCCGGCGCCAGCATCGCCTCCTCGGTCTCCTATGCAGTCATGCTCCTGACCGCCTACCTTCTGTTTACTCGCGACACAGGCATGCCTGTGCGTATGCTCCTGAGGGTCTCCAGGGAAGACCTTCGAATTGCGGTGGAGAC
The DNA here is from genome assembly GCA_036505215.1 of Actinomycetota bacterium. Lineage (GTDB taxonomy): Bacteria > Actinomycetota > UBA4738 > UBA4738 > UBA4738 > DASXTW01. Next base: position 18,569 of record DASXTW010000087.1, read on the forward strand.
GATTCGGAACCTCGGGTGGCGATCGGGAAGGCAAGAAAGGATCCTCGATTGACTCACAGTGGGCAGTCCATGCGGCACGCTCTTCCCCGCGCGGAAACAGTGGATCGGGTGGCGTTCCTCGAGTGGGTGGCCTCTGGGAGGCGCGTCGTACACGTCGGGTTCTGGGGGACGGAGGGATGTCGCGAGTTGATGGAGCCCCACGCCCTGTGGCTCCATGAACGGCTGGCGAAGAAGGCGGCGACGCTGATAGGTCTCGACGTGAATGAGGAAGGGGTCGATCAAGCCCGAAGAGAAGGATATGAAGCGTACGTCGTCGATTGCCAGGATCAGGAGGCCGTGCGGGCGCTATGCCTCGACCCAGCCGAGGTGGTGCTGGCTGGGGAAGTCATCGAGCACATCGATGCGCCGGGTCGCTTTCTCGATGCCATGCATGAGCTCGCGGTCCCCGGCGGTAGCCTGGTGATCACCACCCCGAACGCCTACTCCATGCTGAACTCTCTGTCGGCTTTCCGCGGCCTTGAGCTCATCAACCCGGACCATGTCGCCCTTTACTCGTGGTACACCCTGACGAACCTGCTGAAACGCCATGGGTGGGAGACCACATCGTTCCTCACCTACCCGTACCCCTTGGCTCCGGGGTCGGCCTCCGGGAGGGGTCGCCTGGGCAAGTTGCTCGCACGCCTCGTCCTTGGGATTCAGGGCGTCCTCAGCCGGACAGTGGCCCCCTTTATCGCCCACGGGTTGATCGCCGTGGGGCAGGAATCCTCCAGAGACGGGAGGGACATGGCATCATCGACTAGCGAAGCAAGCGTTCCGACCCCCGGCTGAGTCGATAGTCGGAGATGTGCCCATCTTCTTGGGGAACTGGTCGCTCCACGAACCGAAGGGCGACGACCAGAGGAATGAGTCCGGCCAGGTAGTAGCCAGTCATCGAGGTGAAATCCCCCCGAAGCACGAGGGCGATAGGGAGCAGGGAGAAGGAGTAGACGAGGATCGCACCAATCCGATCCCGGTTTCGCCGGTAATACGCTTCGAGCAGCCCGATCAGCAGGCCGAACAGCACCATGCCCCACGCGATCCCCGGCAGGCCGAAGTTCATGTAGAGCTCGCCGAGGAGGGAGGGGGAGACGCTGGTCCCGGCCGAATACTGCGCCCCGAAGAACACGGAGGAGTAGAGCTGGCCCCCTGTAGGAACCGGGGCGCCGGGGATGATCGAGAGGAACGTTCGGCCATGCTGGAAATTCAGCTCGCCCGGTACTCCCTCCAGCGTGATGACGAACTCCCTGAACTCCCCGAGGTCGTGGGTCACGAGATATTTCTCGTAGAAGTTCGATCGATTGATCGTTGGCGCTGCTCGCCGGGCACCCACGTAGTTCCTCTCGACCCCGGCTATCACGAAGAGCCAGGCCAGGGTCAGGGCCAGAAGGCCGATGACGACCAGCCTGATGCGACGGTGGCCGAGGTGATACACCCCGAGAAGCGCCACCGCGATCCCGGCGATCCGGAAGCGGGCCCCCAGAAACCCGGACAGGAACAGCGAAGGAGGCAGCCACGCTCCGAGGCGAAGCGCCATCCGATATTTCGAAGGCTGATGGAGCCATCCCCCCACACGTAGCAGCAGGGCGGGCGTGGCCAGCCCGATTCCGAGCAGGAGCGGGACGGAGCGCTGGAGAAGCAGCGTTCGCCGGCGGAAGACCGAAACGTAGGCGGAGATCCCCCCGAGCTGGTGCAGCAGGATGACGAAGCTGAGGATGGCCACCCCGAGGAACGTCGTGGCCAGGATCCGCTCCCTGCCGGGGAGCCAGTCGGAGCGGGCCTCGGACGCCTCAGTCGAGCGAAGAACGAAAGCGAGCCGGTACCCCGCGTAAAAGGCCAGGAGGCCGAACCACGCGAACCAGGACGCACTCCACCATGCGTCGTGGTGGCTAAGGGGATGCCCATTGGCCATGTCGGCCAGGGGAACCACGGCGAACATCAGGGCGTACGCCGACAAGCCGATGGTCAGCGGGCTGAAAAAGCCCAGCTTCCACTCGACGCGCTCCAGCCAGAAGATTGCCGCCGTCGTGCCGATGATCAGTAGGAACGGGAGCGCTGCCTGCCCAGGCGTACCGGACCTGTCGACGCGGGCGATCGACCAGCCCAGGGCGAGGGAGAGGAGCACGGCCAACGGGATGCCCACATCGAGCCGTCGAGATGCTGGCTTGGGGCGGAGGGGTCTGCTACTCATGATGGCACGTGTATAGACGCCAGGAGGAGGGCGAACAACGAAGCCGCTGAGGATTCTGGTGAACGCGGTGGCAGCCCGGTCGGGCGGGGGCACGGTCCGACTTCGCGAGCTGGCGTCGTCGCTGGCCAGGGTGGGCCCACGCCATCGCTATCTGTTCGCGGTCCGGAAGGAGCTGGCGGGTGTGGTCGCCGACCGGGCGCCGTCCGCGGAGATCCTGTCTCCGCCCGCTGCGTTTGATCGGGTGCCGGCTCGACTGCTGTGGGAGCACGTGCGCCTTCCCCGCATCGCCGCGTCCTGGGCTCCTGACGTGGTGTTCTCGCCGTTCAACGTTCTTCCCGTTCGATGGCCGGAGCCCAGGCCCAAGCTCGCCCTGATCGTCTCCAACCTTGCCCCGTACGCGGGCGAGGTCCGGCGCATGTACCGGGGAAAGGAGCGCCTTCGACTGGAAGCGCTCAAGTGGCTGACCGACCGGTCCCTCGAGCATGCCGACCGCGTCTTCCTCCTCTCCACTCAAGCCTTCGACCTCATCGACCCTGGGATCCTCGACGGCAGGGCCGAGGTCATTTCCATGGCCCCTCCGAGCACGGCGGGTCTGCCTGCCTCGGGAACCTCAGCTGGGCCCTTCTTCGTCATCGTCTCCGACCTGCTTCGGTATAAGGGCATCGAGCTGGCCATCGACGCTCTCGCGGCGCTCGAGGGCGATCGCCCCTCCCTCCTGATCTGCGGGAGCGCCCTCGACGGTCGCTACGCAGCACGGCTTCGGGACCAGGCCGAGCGGCTGGGCGTGAGCGACCAGGTTCGGTTCCTCGGCCCGCTCGATCATCAGGTCGTGCTCGGACTGTTCAGATCCTGTGTCGCCTGCATCGTGCCCTCCAGGTTCGAGAACAAGAGCCGCGTCCCGGTGGAAGCCATGGCCATGGGGGCGCCGGTCATCGCAAGCGACCTCGTGACCTTCCGAGAAAGTTGCGGGGATGCGGCTCTGTACTTCGACCTCGCCCGCCCTCACACGCAACTGGCCGCTCACATGAAGCACCTCCTGCACGACGGGAAGCTCCGGCACCGGGTGGGCGAGGCTGGTGCGGCGCGGCTCGGGGCGATGCGGCATACGGAGGCCACCGAGCAGATCCTGGCCTCCCTCGAGCGGCTCGCGGCGGGACCCGCATGATCACCGTCCTCGAGGTCGCCGGGGCCAGACCCAACTACATGAAGGTCGCCCCGATCCACAGAGCGATGCTGAATGCGGGGGGATTCGCGCCCCTGTTCGTCCACACCGGCCAGCACTACGACTGGGAGATGTCGCAGGTGTTCATGCGAGACCTCGGGCTGCCCACCCCGGACGTCGAGCTCGGGGTGGGATCAGGATCACATGCCGAGCAGACCGCGCAGGTCATGCTCCGTCTGGAGCCGGTGCTGCTGGAGCGTCGGCCGGATGTTGTCGTGGTCGTCGGTGACGTCAACTCCACGTTGGGCGCTGCCCTGGCAGCGGTCAAGGTGCAGGTCCCGGTGGCGCACGTGGAGGCGGGGCTGCGGAGCTTCGACCGGACGATGCCCGAGGAGATCAACCGTCTGCTGACGGACGCGATGTCCGAGCTCCTGTTCGCTCCCTCCCCCGATGCCGTGGCCAACCTGGCGGCCGAGGGTATCGCTCGCGAAAAGATCCACCTGGTTGGCAACGTGATGATCGACAGCCTCGAGTCGCTCTTCCGCAGGGCCCAGGACTCGGACGTGCTCGATCGCCTCGGCGTGAAGCCAGGCGAGTACCTGGTTGCCACGCTCCACAGGCCCTCCAACGTGGACGGCGACGCGTCCTTGCGGCTGGTCGTCGACGCGCTGAGCATGGCGGCGGCGTCGCTGCCAGTCCTGCTCGTCACCCATCCCCGCACGCGCAAGCGACTGGCCCAGGCGGGCCTGTCCGAGCGAGTCGCGTCGGACGGCGTCCAGCTGCTGGACCCCTTGGGTTACCTCGACTTCCTGTGCCTGATGTCCCGCGCCGCCGGGGTGCTCACCGATTCCGGGGGCATCCAAGAAGAGACGACGGTGCTCGGCGTTCCCTGTCTGACTCTGCGCGACCGCACCGAACGTCCCATCACCGTCACCGAGGGAACGAACCAGGTGGTCGGCTTGGACCGCGAGCGGATCGAGGAAGCCGTGCGTCGATTGGCGAATGGGCAGCGCCTCGAGCCGCGGCGGCCGGCTCTGTGGGACGGATGCGCAGCGGAGCGGATCGTCGATGTCCTTGGGCCGCGATTCAGCTGAGGGTCAAACGAGCGAAACGGTCTTCCATTTACTCCCGATTCGGACGTAGAGCTTGTTGTTCTTCGTGTCGACGGCGATGGTCCCGTCGACGGGTGGCTGGTCGAAATCCGCGTCGGAGATGGAGCCCGCCTTCCTTTTCAGCACCAGGCCTGACCGCGCCTCTGTCAAGCCTCGTCGGTACCTACCGGCTATCGAGATGGTGTTCCCCGAGTACTGTCTCGGGGGATGATTCCACCATCCTCTGCATTCGTTGATGAGGTTGTTCGTCACAGCGGTCCCGATCACCGTGGGCGTTTGCTGAAGGATGAACGAGAAGGGAGTGGCGGTCGTGGCCACCCCCATGGTTCCTTCGATGTGCACATCCGACACTGTGGCCACGCCATCGTCGATCCGCACGACCGGATAGCTGGCGCTGCCCGTGTCCAGCCGGTTACGCATGGGGGACGCAACGATGACCGTATTGCCCTTCATGAGGACCCTGCGGATCGGATACCCGGGGACGGTCGGCTGGATGACGATCACGGCGTTCTGGCTGACATTGTCGAAGTAGTTGGCCTCGATCAGGTGCAGTCCCCCGCCCCCGATGCGAAGGGCCGTCGGGTAGGGGGGCCCAGCGACCGACCCCGCGTACGCGTAGACGTGGTTCCCAATCACCTGCTGGCCGCCCGCGAGATAGATCCCCGTCTCCTGGAAGTTGTTGATCCTGTTGAAGGCCACGATGTTGTCGGGTCCCTGGAGGTCGATCCCGCGGGTGGTCCCCGTAAGCCTTCCGCTGGTGGAAATGCTGTTTCTCACGATGTGGCAGCCGAATCCGCCGGGGCCGATCCTGACGCCGGCGAGAAACCCCGAGATGTGATTGCCCTGGATCCAGTTGTGGGCTTCGACCCCTGGCGGTGGGGCCATGTCGATCGCCAGGCCCGCCCGCCCGTCCTGGCCGTCCAGCCACAGGTCCTCGATGCGGATGCCCTTGCGGCCCGGGGAGACGATCATCGCCTCGCCGGTCCAGCCGGGTCCGGCGAAGACCTCGCTGCCTCGGCCGATCCCTCGGAGCGTCAAGTAATCGTGGGGGAGGACCAAGGGTGCGGTGACCCGATACACGCCCTGAGGGAACAGGACCAGCCCACCCCTGGTTCCGACCGAGTCGATGGCCGACTGCACGGCAGCCGTGTCGTCGGCGGTCCCATCCCCAGCGGCCCCGAAAGCCCGAACGTCCGCCCACGGCCGTCCGCTCCCGAAGAAGTTGTCCCCGGTGAAGGTATTGGGCGCGTCCAGGACGGCGAACTGGTCCGGTTCTGACGCGTCCGCCTCATCCCATGCGAGGAGTGACCTCCCGATGGCCATGCCCGCGGCGGCCACGGCGGACCCACCGAGGAACTGGCGGCGATCGAACGACGAGCGTTCCGGACTCTCCTTCACGTCCGGAGACTAGGGGTCGCCCGATCAGGGGAGCAATTGGTTGTTAGCCCTAGGAGAGATGGACTAAATGGCCTAGTGCGATTGGCCCCCATTGGCACCGGTGCCCAGGGCCGGCCGCGGTCACCGCTGATAGCCGGCCGCGGTCACCGCTGATAGACGGAGCGCATCCAGTCCACGGTCTTCGGGATTCCCACCTCGAGTGGCACGGTTGGGTCGTGGTCAAGCTCGGCCCGGGCCCTCGAGCAGTCGACCACCTTGTCCCTGGTGGTCATGGGCTCGGACTCCAGGTAGCTCACGTGGGAGTCGTCCAGTGCGAGGTACTCCAGGATCATGTCGTTCACCGACTTCATGTCGTGGAGCTCCTCGCCCCCCACGTTGTAGACCCGACCCGGCACGAAGCGGTCCGCGATGTTGGCCAGCGTCCGGCACGTGTCGCTCACGTACGTGGAGGTCCGTCGGTGGTCCAGGTAGATGTCCAGCGGTTGGCGGAACATGGCCCTGTAGATGAACTTGCAGATCGCACTGCGATACTCGCTGAAGTACTCACCGGGACCGTAGGTGTTGAACAGCCGGACCCGAACGATCTGGGCGTTCCATTCCTCGGCCGCGTTGAGCGCCTGCATCTCGTTCACCCACTTGGACATGGCGTAGTCGTTGAGCTGGCGCATCGGGACGCGATCCAGCACGTCCTCGGCCATCACTCCGTCGTAGTCGCCGTACACCTCGGAAGAGCTGAACAGGACGGAGCGGAATCCATGTCGCCGTTGCAGGGTCAGGAGGTTCTTGGTACCGACGGCGTTGGCCTTCCACATGGTCTCGTAGAAGTCCTCGCCGTTTCGCCGGCCGAACTCCGCGGCCAGGTGGTAGACGAGCTCGGGCCGGCACCGTTCGATGACGCCCTCGAACTGGCGGTACTCCCCGACGTCTCCCCGAAGGAACGTTCCCTCGTGGAAATGGCCGCGATCCATCCGCCATACCTCGTGGCCGCGCGCTTCCAGCTCCTCGACGAGATGCGTTCCCACCGCACCGCGCGACCCGGTTACCAAGATCCTCACCGGTCACCCTCCTCCTTACGGTCTTCAGGCTGGGGAATCGACCGTTCGGCCGCGCGCTTTAGCGGATTCTAGGACCGGGTTCGTCCGGATCCGGGAGGTGCGTCGATATAGTGGCGCAGGATGCGGATCCTGTTCGTCAACCAGTACTTCCCACCCGACGCGACCAATACGGCCTATCTCCTAGGTGAGCTGTGCGAGGACCTCGCCAAGAGTCACGAGGTATGGGTGCTCGCCGGGCGTCCCAGCTACAACCCCGAGGCCAGCACGTACCAACCGCGAGGAGTTCACATACGTCGTGCCTGGTCGACGTCGTTCGGCCGAGCGGGGATGGGCGGGCGCCTCGTGAACTATGGCTCGTACCTCGCCTCGGCGCTGCTCTCGGCTCTGCGGGTCCCCCGGCCGGACGTGGTGGTGGCCCTGACCGATCCTCCGGTGATCGGCGCCATCGGGTTGATCGCTGCCCGGCGCCATCGGGCTCCCTTCGTCCAGGTGTACATGGACATCTATCCCGACGTGGGCATCGCCCTGGGCCGGGTCGATCACCCGCTCCTGGTCCGGTTGTGGCGCCGCCTGAATGAGGCGATCCGGTCGAGGACGGAGCGGGTCGTGGCCATCGGCAGGGACATGGTCGAAAAGCTCGAGGACGAGGGCGTGGAGCCGGCCAAGATCGTGCTCATTCCGAACTGGGCCGAAACGATCCCCATCGACACCGAGCGTGCCCGCCGGGCGCGAGTAGCCATGGGGTGGGAAGGCCGCTTCGTGGTCCTGCACGCGGGAAACGTCGGTCTGGCCCAGAACCTCGGCGTTCTGATCGAGGCCGCCGGCCGGCTGCAGGATCGGCCCGATGTCCTGATCACGTTCCTCGGGGACGGGGCCGCCCGGAGCCGCCTGGAGGACCAGGTCCGCGCCAGAGGCCTGCCGAACGTGGCATTCCTGCCTCACGTCCCCAAGGAGGAGGCCCAGCACCTGATCGCTGCCGCGGACGTGCACGTGGTGTCGCTGGCCCCGGGTCTGCGCGGCTGCGTCGTTCCCAGCAAGATCTACGGGATCATGGCGGCAGGCAAGCCGTTCGTGGCTGCCGTCGAGCGCGGGTCCGAACCCGCCCGCCTCCTCGAGGAGCACAGGTGCGGGATACGGGTCGATCCGGGTGACGTCGAGGAGCTGGCCCGAGCCATCCGCACGCTCCGAGACCATCCCGATCGCCGGATGGGCCGCCGGGGCCGGGCTGCGTTCGAGAGGACGTATCACCGGGAGGCCGCAACGTCCGCCTACCGGGCCATGCTGGAGGAAGTCGTACTCGATGGACGTGCGCGTTTTCCGGCGAAGTTCCACCAAAGTCGCGTACGTAAGCCATAAGCTTTAGCCCGCGCGGTCCGATAAACGAGAGGAAACGCTCGACATATCCGAGTAGATCGGACCAACGTGACCCCGCGCCCATTCGTTTACCTGATGTGGTTCGGTGGGTCAGCCGGCATAACCGCCGCGCTCACCCCAGGTGCCCGGAGGATCGCCCATCGTTTCGGACTCGTCGACAGGCCGGGCGGTCAGAGCTACAAGTGGCATCACACGCCCACCGCCTACCTCGGGGGCCTGGTCATCGCGCTGGCCGTCCTCGTGGTGGGCACCTTTGGGACTCGAGGACACAGTCCGGCGGATCGGGCCACGGTGATCCTGTTGGGGGGCCTGGTCTGCGCGCTGGTCGGGGCGTGGGATGACTGGCGGTCGCTCGGAGTGGGGCCGAAGCTGCTGCCGACCCTCGTGGGTGGGGCGGCCGTATGGACGGCGGGTGTGCGGGTGGGCCTTTCCGGCAACGCCGTCGTGGACCTGGTCCTCACCATGGCCTGGATCGTGGTGGTGACCCATGCGGTGAACGTCATCGACAACATGGACGGTGTCGCCGTCGGTCTGGCGGCCATCTCAGCGACGGGGGTCTTCGCCATCGCCATGACCAGCGGCCAGACCCGCGTGGCCGTGATGGCAGCAGCGGTCGCCGGCGCGAGCCTGGGCTTCGTCCCATTCAATTTCCGCAGAGCCACGGTGTTCCTGGGCGACGCGGGGACCCTGTTCCTCGGGTTCATGCTGGCCTCGCTGGCCCTTGCGCTGGACATTCAGGTTGGCTCGGCCGTCACCCGGGTCACCGTGCCGGTGCTTCTGATGGGGGTACCGGTGTTCAACACGTTCCTGGTCGTCGTCTCCCGGACCCGCGGGGGGCGACGCATCACCGTCGGCGGCACCGATGGCGTGGCCCATCGCCTGGTGGCCCTTGGCCTCAGCCGGAGCCTTGCCGCCGTGGCCTTCTGGACCGCGGGAGCCCTCTGCTCTGGCTTGGCCGTCCTGGTCTCCCGGCTCGGAATGGGAGTGGCAGCCGTCGTCGCCGGCGTGGTCATGGTGTCGGGGGCGACGGGCGTATGGCTCTTCGACAGGGTCGACACGGTCACCGGGGAGAGTGGGCCGGCCGGACGTCCTCTCCTTGTTCGCTGGCCCCGCGGCTCCCGAGTCCTGGCCGGCACCGAACCCAGAGTGGAGCAGGCGCCGTGAGATATCTGGTCACCGGGGGAGCGGGCTTCATCGGCTCCCACCTGGCCGATGCCCTGGTCACACGAGGAGACTCGGTCCTCCTGTTCGACAACTTGTCGACCGGGAGGCTCGACAACATCCAGCACCTCATCGGGGGGCAACACTCGGGGGCGGTGGAGTTCCGCTCGGGCACGGTCCTCGACTATCCCCTGGTCGAACGCCTGGTCCATGAAGTGGACGTCGTGGTGCATCTGGCGGCCTCCGTGGGCGTGCAGCTCATCGTCAGCCGGCCGCTGGAGACCCTGCTCAACAACGTCCGGGGCACCGAGATCCTGCTGGACGCGGCGTCCCGGCACGGTCGAAAGGTCCTGGTCGCCTCCACTTCGGAGATCTACGGGAAGAACGCGGCCGGGCCCTTGCACGAGGATTCGGATCGAATCCTCGGTTCCCCCTTCAAGGCCAGGTGGGCCTACTCCACATCCAAGGCGGTGGACGAGATCCTGGCGTACGAGTACTGGCGGGAACGAGGGCTGCCCACCATCGTGGTCCGGCTCTTCAACTGCTCGGGTCCGCGGCAGACCGGGGCGTACGGGATGGTCATACCTCGCTTCGTCCGACAGGCGCTGACCGGCGAGGACCTGACGGTCTTCGGCGACGGGACCCAGAGCCGGTGTTTCTGCCACGTCGTGGACACAGTTGACGCCCTGCTTCGGCTGCTCGATTCCCCCTGGGGCGTGGGCGACGTCTTCAACATTGGATCGCACAACGAGATCAGCATCTTGGGGCTGGCCGATCTGGTCATCCATCTGACCGGCTCCTCTTCGGGCGTTCGGATGGTGCCGTACGGCGAGGCGTACGAGCCCGGTTTCGAGGACATGGAGCGTCGCTTGCCCGACATCGGCAAGATCACGCGGGTCACGGGATGGATCCCCACCAAGTCTCTGGAAGAGATCATCCGTGACGTTGTGCAGTACGAGCTGGAGCGGGCGGTACTGATCGGATCTGGGGGAGGGAACTGACATGACTGGTCCCGACCAGCACACGTCCGACCTCCGCGACTACGTGCGGGTGCTGATGGCCCGCAAGTACGAGATCGCCATCGTTACCGGCCTCGTGTTCATCGCAACGGCGTTCCTCACCTTCCGTCAGACCCCCATGTACCAAGGGGTGACGAAGGTGTTGGTGAAGCCGGTTCAGAACCCGGCGACGTCCCTGGCCATCGCCCAGCAGCCGAACCTGGACACCGAACGGGAGCTCGTCCTGTCCGAGGCGGTGGCCCGAAAGGTCCAGGAGAACGCCAAGGTGTCTCTTTCGGTGTCGGCGCTGCTCAGGCACGCTCGCGTCCAAGTGCTGACGGACACCGAGGTGATGGAAGTCAAGTACGTGGACCCCGACCCTGCCACGGCGGCCCGACTGGCCAATGCCTTCGCCACCGCGTACGTGGAGTTCCGGAGTGAGCAGACCCTCGATCAGTTCCAGGCCGCGGCGGTGGCCGTCCAGAGGCGGATCGACGGGATACAGGAAAGCCTCTCGTCGTTGAACCAGAAGATCCAGGAGACGAAAGATCCATCCTCCCGGGCAACGCTTCAGGCACAGCGTGACGCGCTGGTGGCGTCGCTGGGGGTCCTGCAAGAGCGCCTGCTCGACGTGCAATCGAACGCGTCCGTCGCCCAGGGAGGGGCCCAGATCGTGCAGCGTGCAGATCAGCCGCGCTCGCCGGTCAGCCCGAACAAGCGTCGCGACGCCGCGCTCGCGCTTCTCGCCGGCCTCGCCCTGGGCATCGGGCTGGCCTTCCTCAGGGAGCGTCTGGACGATCGGGTCAAGACCCGGCAGGAGATCGAGCGACGGCTGGGCGCGCCCGTGATCGCCGTCGTGCCCAGGATCGGAACGTGGCGGCGGAATGACGCCCCGCAGCTCGTCATGCGGTCCAACCCGAAGAGCCCGGTCAGCGAGGCCTACCGGACCCTGGGCACGAACATCTTGTACGCGGCGTCGCAACAGCCCCTCAAGGTGCTCATGGTCACCAGCTCGCTCGGCGGCGATGGGAAGTCGACGACGTCGTCGAATCTCGCGGTGGCGCTGGCGCGCGCGGGGAAGCGGGTGATCGTGGTCTCGGCGGACCTGCGTAGGCCACGACTCCACGATTTCTTCGGACTCCCCAACGACGTTGGTCTGTCGAACCTGTTGTCCGATTCGATCCGGCTGGCCAGGGCGACGAAGGACCCGGGGATCCCGAACCTCCGGGTGATCGGGGGCGGGCCGATCCCTCACGACCCCGCAGCCTTGCTCGGTGGCAGGCGGGCGGAGGAATTCGTGCGGTCGGTTCGGGAGGTCTCCGACTTCGTCATCATCGACACTCCGCCGGTGCTTGCGGTGGCCGATGCCTCGATCCTGGCGCCACACGTGGACGGCGCGGTGTTCGTGCTGAACGCCGAGCGAAGCAGCAGATCGGCCCTCATCCAGGCCCGGGATCAGCTCGAGCAGGCGGGGGCGCACATCATCGGCGCCGTGTACAACAACTTCGATCCGAGCCAGAGCACCGCGTACCCCTACTACTACAGCTACTACAAGGAGGACCGAGCAGCCGAACGCGGTTCGATGGGCGGGAAACGCGCGAAGTTCGGAGATCGGCGCCGCCAGTCGCGCTACCCGTCCTCGGACGTCAGGTCAGGCAACGGGAGCGGGACTGAGCCGGAAGGTCTCGCCGTGCCGCCCGCCGAGCTGGTCTCGCCGGAGGGGCGAGAGGGACTGTGAGCACCGAGCTGACGGCCCGCGTCACTCCGGACGTCTCGACCGGCCTGCGCCAGCGGATCGAGGAACGCAGGGCCACGGTGGCACTGGTCGGGCTGGGGTATGTGGGACTTCCGCTCCTCGTGGCGGTCTCGTCCGAAGGCTTCCCGGTGATCGGCGTCGACATCGACCGGCGCAGAGTCGCGGCGCTGGCCGAAGGACGCTCCTACGTCGTCGACGTCTCTGACCAGGAACTGAGTGCGCTCACCCGCGCGCACTTCACTACGGAAGCTGCCGCTCTACGCAGCGCCGACGTGATCATCATCGCCGTCCCGACACCGCTCTCCGACGGCGTCCCGGACCTGTCGGGCGTCAGGCAGGCTGCGGCCGACGTGGCTGGCGTCCTTCGGCCCGGGCATCTGGTGATCCTCGAATCCACGACGTACCCGGGCACCACCGAAGAGGTCGTTCGTCCGATTCTCGAGGCCTCGGGCCTGGTGGCCGGGAGGGACTTCTTCCTCGCGTACTCCCCCGAGCGGATCGACCCCGGCCGATACCACCGGTTTCGGGACACGCCGAAGATCGTCTCGGGGATCGAAAGAGCCGACACCGAGATGGTGGAGCTCTTCTACAAGCAGCTCGTGTCGAAGGTTGTGACGACCCCCACTCCCCGAGAGGCCGAGATGGCCAAGCTGATCGAGAACACCTATCGCCAGGTGAACATCGCGCTGGTCAATGAATTGGCCACGCTGGCAGGTGACCTTGGTGTGGACATCTGGTCGGCGATCGAAGCCGCCGCGACCAAGCCCTTCGGGTATCAGCCGTTCTGGCCAGGACCCGGCGTGGGAGGACACTGCATCGCCATAGACCCGAGCTACCTCTCCTGGCGCGTCGGCCAGCGCCTGGGATTCGGTATCGGCTTCGTGGAGCATGCAAAGGAGGTCAACAACCGGATGCCCGCCTATGTGGCCTCTCGCATCGGCCAGGCGCTCAACGACGTGGGCAAGCCCATCCGTGAATCGCGGATCATGGGGATCGGCCTGGCGTACAAGGCCGACGTCAACGACATCCGGGAGTCGCCCTCACTGATGGTGATGGAACGCCTGGCCCGATCTGGGGCCAGCTGCACCTACCACGACCCGTACGTCCCGACCGCCCGCATCCTGGGTGAGGAGCTCACCTCGCAGCCGCTGGATCCGGAGATCCTCGAGCAGCAGGACTGCGTGGCCATCCTGACCGCCCACGAGACCGTGGACTACGCTGCCGTCGTCCTCTCGGCCCCGCTCGTCTTCGACGCTCGAGGGGTGACCCGGAAGATGCTCAAGGCCCCCAACCTGGTGCTTCTCTAACCCGGTTACTTGACCTCGACGCCCGCTCCTGCGGCCTCGAGCTTCTCCTTGGCCGCCTCAGCCTGCTCCTTGGGCACCCGTTCGAGCACCGGCTTGGGCGCGCCGTCCACCAGGTCCTTGGCCTCCTTCAGCCCCAGGTTGGTCAGGGCCCGCACTTCCTTGATGACCTGGATCTTCTTGTCCCCGGCCGACTGAAGGATCACGTCGAACTCGGTCTGCTCCTCGACCTCCTCCTCGGCGCCGGCGGCGCCGGCACCCGGAGCAACCCCGGCCACGGCCATCGGCGCGGCCGCCTGGATGCCGAACTCCTCCTCGATCTTCTTGGAGAGATCGGCCGCCTCGATCACGGACAGTTCCTTGATCGCGTCGAGGATCTCGTCAACGGATAGCTTTGCCATCTTCGTTCCTCCTGTTCCTTCTCTCTCTCAGGTCATCTCGGTTGCCTGTCGCCCTCGCTCCGCGAGGGCATAGGCCAGGCGCTGAAGCGGCGCCTGAAGCAGGTACGCCATCCGGGCCAGCGGAGCCTGCAGCATCCCGGCGATCTTGCCCAGGGAGACCTCCCGCGTATCGATCGTTGCCAGCGCCCGGGCGTCCTCGGCTCCCAGCACTCTGCGATCGATGATGGCGCCTTTGACCTCCAGGGTGGGGAACCGCTTCGTCGCGTCCAGGACGGCTTTGGCTCCCGACACGGCGTCCCCGGTGATGAACGCGATGGCCGTAGGTCCCTCCAGCAGGGCGAGCACGTCCTCCAGCCCGGCATCCTTGGCCGCGAGCTTGGTCAGTGTGTTCTTCACCACGGCGAACGTGGCGTCGTGGTCACGGAGAGACCGCCGGAGCTCGGTTGCGTCCTTCACCGTGAGGCCTCGGAAGTCGGCGAACATCGCCCCCTGCGAATTCTTGAAGCGCTCGGTCAGCTCCTTGACCTTCGCTTCCTTCTCGGCCCTCGGCATGTCACCTCGCTCTGTCTCTACTCATCCTTGGGGAAATGAAAGGCGCCCCCGCCGAACCCAAGGCGGAGGCGAACGCGTGACGTTCTCTCGCCTCGGCAGGTACCTCGCGAAGAGGATTACGCGCGCTCGCCCCTGCTGTCTTCGGCAGCAAGAAGACTACGGGCGGGACAGCCGCAGCGTCAACAGAGGAGCCACGGGGGATCGTCCAATGACGTCCGGTCGGTTTGTGAAGCCCTAGCGACAGTCGAGTGACAGCAAGAGTCACTGTCCTGGTGGTACTTCGCCGAAAACTCCCGGTTCGGCCTGTCCGCGGAGCTCCCCGCGGCCCAAGGGGCGGTGGTGGCCACGGCCCTGGAGCGGCTGGCCGATCGGCTCCCGGTGATGCCCGGCGAGGATGGTGAGTGGTCCATCGATGCCCGTCGGGCCGATGCCCTGGTGGCATTGTGCTCGTCCCGGATCGCCCACCATGCCCACCCGGACCGGGCCACCGTGGTCATCCACGCCCGCCTGGACGGGCCGGGAGGCGAGCTGCACAGCTGCGAGGTCGAAGGAGGCCCGGCCATCCACCCCGAGGTGGCGAAGCGCCTGGCCTGCAACGGCCGGACCCAGGTGGTGCTGGAGGACCGGGCCGGCCAGGTGGTGCGCCTGGGACGAGTTCAGCCGAGAGCCCCCGGAGTGGATGATGCGCCAGCTCAAGTACCGGGATCGGGAGTGCACCCTCCCCGGATGCGGGGGCAGACAGTTCACCCAGGCCCATCACGTCGTGTGGTGGGAGCAGGGGGGCCCACCGACCTGGACAACCTCGTGCTCGTGTGCACGTTCCACCACAAGCTGGTTCACGAATACGGGTGAGGGTGAGTCGCGACCGAGACGGCACGGTCCTGTGGTTCCGGCCAGACGGGACCGGGTACCGTGCCGGGCCGGGGCCACCCGGCAAGATCCTGAACGCGAACCTGCGCTGGCAGTCGCCGGCTTCTGAGCGGTCAAGACCGCGGGGTTCTGGGTTCGGGAGATCCGGCAGCGTTAAGGCGGGGGCTACTCACTGCACCTCCAACAACGCTCAGAGACGCCCCTGAGCGTTCTTGGACCTAAGGGGATGCTATTCGAACCGATCCCGGCTCGCCCCCATTCTGCTTTGGCTCCTCGAGGGGGTGAGCAGGGAACAGTAGTCACTCACCGTTCTGCACTGCGAAGAGCTGCCACTCGCCGGGCACGCCCTTCAGCACGTGAGTACCCCGGTCCTCGAACGCCAGTCCCGAGCCCGCGACGAGATCTCTCACGGTCCTCGAGAGGAGGACCTCTCCCGGCCCAGCGAGCGCTGCAACTCGGGCGCCGATGTGAACCGCAACTCCCCGCAACTTCTCCCCGACCACTTCACACTCGCCCGTGTGGAGCCCGGCCCTGATCTCGATGCCGAGACCCTTCATGGCATCCCGGATGGCCGACGCGCACCGGATGGCGCGGGCGGGCCCGTCAAACGTTGCGAGGAACCCGTCCCCAGCGGTATCGATCTCACGGCCCCGAAACCGCGTCAGCTCCTGGCGGACGAGCTGCTGATGGTCCTCGAGGAGCTCAGTCCAGCGTCGATCGCCCAGGTCTGCCGCGAGCTTCGTCGAGTCCACGATGTCGGTGAACATCACCGTCGTGAGCACCCGCTCCGGTTCCGAAATCTCCCTGGTTCCCGTCAGGAACTCGTTGACCTCCTGGAGTATCGACTCCGAGTCGCCGTTCCAGGGCCAATGGTCGGTACCGGGGATTTCCACGTACTTCGCGCCCGGAATCCGTTCGGCCAGGAACCGCCCCTCCTCGACGTACACCACGCGGTCCCCTGTTCGATGCAGCACGAGAGTGGGCACGCGGATGGCGGCGAGGACGTTCCTAATATCGATCTGCGCGTTCATCCGGGCTAGCGTGATGGCTGCGCCAGGGCTCACCGACAGGCGTTCCAACTTCGCGAACCACTCCTCGTAGCGCTTGTCCCCCACCATGCTCGGAGCGAACAGCTCCAGGTACATGGCCCCGTCGCCCCAGGACTTTTTCCACCGTTCGAGGCTCCGGTCCAGCTCCGCCGGCGTCTGTCCCCAGGGATACTCGGGATCCTTCGCGGAAGCCGCGAAGCAACCGTACAGAATGAGCGCGGTCGTGCGCTCGGGATGCGTGGCGGCGAACAACGTGGCCATCCCTCCAGCATCTGAGGGAGCGAACAGCGCCGCGCGGTCCGAGCCGACGTCATCCATCACGGCCCGGACATCGTCCATGCGCTGCTCCAGGGGTGGGGAGCTCGGTGTCGGGAACCCGGTCGGAGAGTCCGGTCCCACGCTTGTCGAAGAAGATCAGGCGTGAAAAGGAGGCCATCCGTCGGAGAAAGCGGGCGACGCCGGGATCCTCCCAGAAGTGCTCGACGTGGGAGATGAATCCTGGGACGAGGATGAGGTCGCGATCGCCGTTCCCCAGCATCTGGTACGCGATGTGGACATCGCCACTCTTTGCGTACCTCGTCTTCGGTTCCATTAGGCCCGTCGCCCCACGGGGCCCAGTCTTCGCCACGTTCGGAACAGGTCAAGACTTAAAGGGACCGAGCGCAATCCAACCAGCCGAATGAGGAGCAAGCCCGTGGTGGGTCTGGAGTGGAGGTGGCGGGAATCGAACCCGCGTCCCCGGGCGACCGGCTGGGGCTTCTACGGGCGTAGCCGCCGGCCAGATCTCACCTCGAGCCCTCCGGCGGCGGAGGGGCTCTCGGCCAGCCCGGCTGAGATGTCCGGCGGCGGCCACCAGGCCGAACTACCACCGTGAGCCTGCTCACGACGCCCGACCCGCGGGCGCAGGCGTCCCGCGGCGGACGGCTACCTAAGGTTTGTTAGGCAGCGAGCGCCATCTGAGAGTTGGCACTTGTTGTTGTCCCGGCTTTTAACGAGGCATCCGGGGACCTCGGCCCGCTTCCCCCAGGCAGTAACCACCCAGGTCGAAGCCTGTTCACCCCCAATATTCAGTTCTCAGCACCTACGAGTATACGAGGGGGTCCAAGGGGCCAGCAGGGCGCCGATACAGCTCGGAGTTAGAGCCGCTTGTCGCGAAGGCCGATGGAAGCGGAGCGCTTGGCCCGGAGGATATCCGGGTCCCGGGGGTCGACCGGAAGGACAGGGGTGCGGTCGTCCTTCTCCCGCCTTGCCTTCTGCTCGATCCTGACCCGTCGCATCGAAACGCCTCCTCTTTGCGTTATCGGTGAGACCGGGCGACACCTAAGGGTTTTCCCGCTTGTCTTGTGTTCTAGGACCTTCGGCGGGGTCAAAAGGTTGCCTCTGAGCGGCGCTATCGAGGAGTCCGCCGCCGCCGATCGGCGAAAGCGCGTTCCATCTCCCTGCGGTGCTCCCGCTCCGCGATGGCGTCCCGTTTCTCGAATCTCCTCTTCCCCCTTCCCAGCCCCAGCTCCATCTTGGCCAGGCCGCGGGTGAAGTAGATCTTGAGCGGAACGAGGGTGAGCCCCCGCTCGGCAGTCTTTCCTATCAGGCGCTTGATCTCGTCTCGGTGCAGCAGGAGCTTTCGGGGCCGCTTGGGGTCGTACCGGCGAGTGTCGGCCATCTCGTAGGGAGGGATGTGCATGTTCTCGACCCATACCTCCTCCCCCTCCACACGGGCGTATGCATCGGACAGGCTGGCCCGCCCCGCGCGGAGTGACTTGACCTCGGGGCCCGTGAGCACCATGCCGGCCTCGAACGACTCCTCGATCGCGTAATCGTGCCGAGCCCGCCGGTTGGTCGCTACCGTGCGGTCTCCCTGGGGCACTAGACCTCGAGGAACTGCCGCATGGCGAACAGGCTGGCGATGGCGGCCACGACCACCCCCAGACCGAGGAGCCATGGCACGGTGAAGATCACGTCCGGCGTGCCGACCAGCGGGAGGAACCCGACCTTTCCTCGGAGCGGGTCGATGAAGGCGACCTTCATGATGAACAGCCCGAGGATGGCCGCGCCGGCGCCGAGAAGGCCTTCGATGATCCCCTCGATCAGGAACGGCAGCCGGATGTGCCAGTTGGTCGCGCCGACCAGCCGCATGATCCCGATCTCCTTTCGCCGGTTGAACACGGCGAGTCGGACCGTGTTGCCGATCAGCGCCGCCGAGGAGATCAGCATGACGATGGCCACGGCCAGGACGCCGACCCGGAACACCCGGGTCACCGCGAACAGCCGCTTCAGGATGTTCCGCTGGTCGACGATCTTGTCGATCCCGGACTGACCGGTGAGCCGAGCCGCCACCACGTCGAACTTCTGTGGGTCCTTCAGCTTCACGCGGAACGAGGCCGGCAGCGAGTCCGAGGATACGTTCTCCACCAGGGCCTTCTGGTTCTTGAAGATCTCCTGGAAGCGCCGGTAGGCCTCATCCTTCGACTCGTAGTGGACGCTCGCCACCTCTGGCATCTGGTTGAGGACGTTCCCCAAGTTCTCCTGCTGCGAGGGGCTGACGTCGTCCCGGAGGAACACCGAGACCTCGACGTTGGCCTCCGTTCGCGCGATGAGCAGGCCGACCTCCCGTTGGACCAGCAGGGCCCCGCCAACCAGGAACAGGGCGATGAAGGCAGTCGACACCGCGGCGAAGGCCACCAGGCCATTCCGCTTCAGGCCCTGGAGGGTCTCCTTGAAGTAGTAGTCGACCCTAAGCGCCATAGCCGTACACCCCTCGGGCCTGGTCCCGCACAACCCGGCCCCCATCCAGCTCGATCACCCGCCGGCGCATCGCGTCCACGATGGCGTTGTCGTGGGTGGCCATGATGACCGTGGTACCGGTCCGGTTGATCCGGTCCAGCAGCTTCATGATGTCCACGGAGGTCGCCGGATCCAGGTTCCCGGTGGGCTCGTCGGCGAGGAGGATCAGCGGCCGGTTGATAAAGGAGCGGGCGATCGACACCCGCTGCTGTTCGCCTCCGGAGAGCTCGTCCGGATAGTTGTTCAGCTTGTCGCCCAGCCCCACCAGACTGAGGATCTCCGGGACCCGCTGCTCGATCACGTGGCGCGGCTTTCCGATCACGTCCAGAGCGAAGGCCACGTTGTCGAACACCGTCTTGTCTGGCAGCAGTTTGAAGTCCTGGAAGACGGTCCCCAGGTTCCGCCGAAGGTATGGGATCTTCCAGGGCGTGAGCCTGCCGATGTGCTTGCCCGCCACGTAGATCTCGCCCTTCGTAGGTTCCTCTTCCTTCAGGAGCAGCCGGATCAGCGTGGACTTCCCCGACCCCGAGGGTCCCACGATGAACACGAACTCGCCCTTGCCGACGTCGATCGAGACGTCCTCCAGGGCCACGACCGTGTCCTTGTAAGTCTTGGTGACGTTGACGAGCTTTATCATGAGGTGAAATCTCCGCAGGTTGAAGGAGACGGACGCCTCTTTCGGTCTCGGCATGTTAGCAAAGCCCTTTGAGCAAGGGAACGAAGCTTCGCCGCACGGAATCCGGGCACGCCGAGTTCGACCGGGCCAAAAATGGGAACAAGTGGAGTTCTGTAAGATCGGCCGCTGAAGGAGCTTCCGTGCCGGAATCGAATGTCACCGATCCAGAGCTCTCCGTCATCGTCCCGGTTTGGAATGGGGAGCACAGCCTGGGGAAACTGCTGCCCGCCCTCTCCTCCGTCCTGGAGTCGACCGTCCCTGGCCGCACGGAGGTCATCGTCGTGCTGGCCCCGGGCGATCCCGTCGACTCCCTGGCGGAGCGGTCTGGTGCTCGGGTCGTCCGGTTCGAGCAGCCCGGCTACGGAAACGCTCTGAACGCAGGCCTTGCTGCAGCGGGCGGCCGGTGGGTGATCACCATGGACGCGGACTTCTCCCACCACCCGGAGTTCATCCGGACGCTCTGGCTGCGCCGGAGGGAAGCGGACGTGCTGATCGCGTCGCGATACGTGCCGGGCGCCTACGCGGCCATGCCCCTGTCCCGACGGATCCTCTCCCGCGCCCTGAATCGTCTCTACCGCACCGCGCTGGCGCTGCCCCACAGCGATCTGTCCAGCGCCTTTCGTATGTACAGCCGCGCCGTCCTCGACGACGTCGGCATCGTGAGCGCCGACGGACTGGACTCGCTGCAAGAGATCTTGGTGAAGGCGTACAGCCAGGGGTGGAAGATCCGCGAGGTCCCTCTGTTCTACCGGCAATCGAGGACATGGACCAGCGGGCGACTCGCCGAGCTCGGGGCCGGGTACCTGAAGACCCTGCGGCGGCTGATCGCGTTGCGGAACTCGGTGAAGTCGGCCGACTACGACCACCGGGCCTTCGACTCATGGATCCCGTTGCAGCGCTACTGGCAACGGGCGCGGTTCCGGGTGATCCGCAGCATGGTGGACGGATCGACCCGCATCCTGGACATTGGATGCGGCTCGAGCCGCATCGTCCAGAGCCTGCCCCAGTCGGTAGGACTGGACATGCAGATCCGAAAGCTTCGGTGGCTTCGGGCCCCGGGCAGGCAGCTCGTTCAGGCCTCGCTCATGGAGCTCCCCTTCGCCGACCACGCCTTCGACGCCGTGATCTGCTCCGAGGTCATCGAGCACATCCCCAGGAACTCGATCGATCTGGGAGACATGGTCCGGGTGCTGGCGCCGGGAGGAACCCTGGTCCTGGGGACTCCGGACTACGGCCGGTGGATCTGGCGCGCTCTGGAGGGGTTGTACAAGAAGATCTTTCCCCAGGGCTACGCCACGGAGCACATCAACCCCTACACGCGAAGAGAGCTGCGCCAGGAGATCGAGCGGCTCGGCCTCACGGTGCTCGACGTTCAGTACGTGGGCGGCTCCGAGATGATCTTCCACGCCGAGAAGCCTGCCGCCGCCATGGCCCCGGCCCGTCCCGCCCTGCGCGTGGCGGGCTCCTAACCCGCCTGCCCGTTTCCTTGAGTGGCGCGGCGGTGGAGCTCGGCCTCGATCAGTTGCTCGATCTCGCCGTCGAGCACCGCGTCGACGTTGCCAACCTCGACGCCGGTCCGGTGGTCCTTCACCAGCCGGTACGGGTGCAGGACATACGAACGGATCTGCGAGCCGAACTCGATATCCATCTGGTGGCCGCGGAGCTTCTCGATCTGCTCCAGCCGCTCCCGCCGCATCCGGTCGGCCAGGCGAGCTTTCAGGATCCGCATGGCCACGGCCCGGTTCTGGATCTGTGACCGCTCGTTCTGGCACGCGGCTTGGATCCCCGTAGGGATGTGAGTGATGCGCACAGCCGAGTCGGTCACATTCACGTGCTGGCCGCCTGCGCTGGAGGAACGAAACGTCTCCACCCGCAGATCCTTGGGATCGATCTCGAAGTCCTCCTCGTCGTCCTCGGGAAGGAGTGGGATGACATCCAGGGAAGCGAACGAGGTGTGCCGTCGGTGAGCCTGGTCGTACGGCGAGAGCCGGACCAGCCGGTGGACCCCTCGTTCCGCCGACAGCAGGCCGTAGGCGTTGGTTCCCTTCACCGTGAACGTCGCGCTCTTGAGCCCGGCCTCCTCGCCCGGGAGGACCTCGTCCAGCTCGGCGTCGAAGCCCTCGCGCTCGGCCCAGCGCAGGTACATGCGGAGCAGCATCTCGGCCCAGTCCTGGGAATCGATACCCCCGGCGCCGGCGTGGAGGCTGGCCACGGCGTCGTTGGCGTCGTAGGTACCGGAGAGCAGGTTGGCCAGCTCGACCCGGTCGAGCTGGGCCTGCATGGCCTCGAGCCTGGAACGCAGCTCGCGGGCCATCTCGGAATCTTCCTCGGAGGAGAGCAACTCGTCCATGATCCGGACGTCGTCGAGCTCCTTGAAGAGCTTGTCGTAGCGCTCGATGTCGTCGTTCAGCCGGGAGAGCTCGGTGGTCAGGCGCTGGCCCTGGGACGGATCGTCCCACACACCGGGTTCGAGGAGCTTCTCTTGCAACATGCCGGCGCGGGCGCGCTTGCGCTCGACGTCAAAGGTACTCCTTTGCGCTGGCCACCCTTCGGGCGAGATCCTCGATGCGGTCGCCGTACTCGCTCATGCGGACTCAGGCCGTCATCCCGTGGCACTTCTTGTACTTCTTGCCCGAACCGCACGGGCAGGGGGCGTTGCGAGGAATCTTGTCCCCGACGGACTGGGCGCTGCCAACTGCGGGGCCCGCCGCGCCCTCGTCACCGTGAGAGAGCTGGACCCGTTGCGGCCGGGGTCGGGCCGGCTCATCCTGACGCACCAGCTCGACGCGGTAGATGTAGCGAACGAACTCCTCCTGGATGGCCGCCTTCATCTCCTGGAACATGTCGAAGGCCTCGCGCTGATATTCCACCAGGGGATCGCGCTGGCCGTAGGCGCGGAGCCCGATGCCCTCCTGCAGGTAGTCCATCTCGTACAGGTGCTCGCGCCACTTGTTGTCGATGATCGAGAGCAGGACCATCCGCTCCAGCTCCCGGAGGATCGGGTCGGCCGCGCTCTCGTCGGTTCCGAGGTCGCGCTCCTTCTGTTCGTACGCCTCGTAGGCGTCCTGAAGAGCGAGCTCCAGCACCTCCTCGGCGCTGTCGATCTCCTCCAGCGCGGCCTTGGTCAGCCGGGTCGGGTACACCGACGACAGCGCGGCCACCAGGCCCTCCAGGTCCCACTCCTCGGGGTAGACGTCCTTCGAGACGTACTGTCCGACCGTCTGTTCGATCACCTCGGACACGTACTCCAGCGCCTCTTCCTTGAGGTCTCGTCCCTCCAGGATCTTCCGGCGTTCCCCGTAGATCACCTTGCGCTGGGTGTTCATGACCTCGTCGTACTTCAGAACGTTCTTGCGGATCTCGAAGTTCTGCTCCTCGACGTTCTTCTGCGCGGTCTCGATGGCCCGAGTCACCAACTTGGCCTGGATGGGCTCGTCCTCCGGCCAGTTGAATCGATCCATGATCTTTCCGATCCGGTCGGAGGCGAACAGACGCATCAGGTCGTCCCCCAACGACAGGTAGAAGCGTGACTCACCGGGGTCCCCCTGGCGGCCGGACCGGCCTCGGAGCTGGTTGTCGATCCGCCGCGACTCGTGTCGCTCGGTGCCCAGGACGTACAGGCCACCCAGCTCGACCACCTCGTCGTGCTCGGCGTCGGTCTGCTTCTTGAACTTCTCGTAGATCGGCCGGTACTCGGCCTCGTAGTCCTCGCGCTCCTCAGGATCCATCTCGAACAGCAGGTAGCGATCGTTGTCGAAGCCGCGGGCGGCCATCTCCTGGCGGGCCAGGTACTCGGGGTTGCCGCCGAGCAGGATGTCCACGCCTCGGCCGGCCATGTTCGTGGCCACGGTGACCGCGCCCCGGCGCCCGGCCTGGGCCACGATCATCGCCTCCTTCTCGTGCTGCTTGGCGTTCAGGACGTGGTGGGGAATCCCTCGTCGGTTCAAGTACCCCGACAGCCGCTCGGACTTCTCGATGGAGACCGTGCCCACAAGGATCGGCTGCCCCTGCTCGTTGCGCTCCACGATGTCCTCGGTCACGGCCCGCCACTTGGCGTCCTCGTTCTTGTAGATCAGGTCCTGCTGGTCGGTCCGGATCATGGGCCGGTTCGTGGGGACGTCGTTGACGGAGAGCTTGTAGACCTCCTCGAACTCACGGGCCTGGGTCCTGGCGGTGCCGGTCATGCCGGCCAGCTTCTCGTACATCCGAAAGTAGTTCTGGATGGTGATGGTGGCCAGGGTCTGGTTCTCTTCCTTGACCCTGACGCTCTCCTTCGCCTCGATGGCTTGGTGCAGACCCTCCGAGTACCGACGCCCTTCCAGGACCCGCCCGGTGAACTCGTCGACGATCTTCACCTCGCCCTGGGTCACGATGTAGTCGACGTCCCGCTTGTACAGCTCCTTGGCCCGGATCGCGTTGTACAGGTAGTGGACGAGCGGGGTGTTCACGTGATCGAAGAGGTTCTCGATCCCGAGTTCCTTCTCGACCTTCTCCACCCCGGGTTCCAGGACCGAGACGGTGCGCTTCTGCTCATCGACCTCGTAGTCGACGTCACGCCGGAGACGCGGTCCCATCCGGGCGAAGGTCTGATACCACTTCGCCGAGTCGGCCACCATGCCGCTGATGATCAGGGGGGTCCTGGCCTCATCGATGAGGATGGAGTCCACCTCGTCCACGATGGCGAAGTGATGCCCCCGCTGGACCATATCCGCGGTCTGCATGGCCATGTTGTCCCTGAGGTAGTCGAACCCGAACTCACTGTTGGTGCCGTACGTGATGTCGGCGGCGTAGGCCGGGCGACGCTGCTCCGGAGACATCTGGGCCTGGATCAGGCCGACAGAGATCCCCAGCGCCCGGTAGATCGGCCCCATCCACTCCGAGTCGCGCTTGGCCAGATAGTCGTTGACCGTGACCAGGTGGACCCCGTTTCCCCCCAGGGCGTTCAGGTATGTGGGCAGGGTCGAGACCAGCGTCTTTCCTTCACCGGTCTTCATCTCGGCGATCCTGCCCTCGTGGAGGACGACACCGCCCATGAGCTGGACGTCGAAATGACGCTGCCCGATCGTTCGCTTGGCCGCCTCCCGGACCAGGGCGAAGGCCTCGGGGATCAGGTCGTCAGGCTGCTCGCCCTCGCCCAGCCGCCGCTTGAACTCGTCGGTCTTCCCGATGATCTCGGCGTCGGACAGCTCCTCGATCTCATGCTCGAAGGAGTTGATCAGCCGAACGTATTCCTCCAGGCGCTTCCGCCTGCGCCCTTCGCCTAATTGTCCGAGCTTCTCCAGACCAACCAATGAAAACTCCTAAGGGGTTGTTCAGGGGACCGACTCCCGATTATAGGGTCGGCCTCTGAGAGAAACGCCTGAGCACCGTCGAACCTTCCCGAAGGGTCCATGTCGGGGGGCTACCGCTCGGCTTCGCCTCGCTACTTGAGCCCCCCGAACCCCCGGGCGGGGGGCTACCGCTCGGCTTCGCCTCGCTACCTTGAGCTCCCGAACCCCCCGGCGGGGCTTACTTGATCTCGAGGAGCTTCTCGCGGACGGCGTACACCACCGCCTCCATCCGGGAATGGAGGTGCAGCTTCTCCAAGATGTTGCGGATGTGGTTTTTCACCGTGTTCTCGGAGATGAACAACTGCTTGGCGATGTCCCGATTGTTCAGGCCCTGGGCCACCAGCTTGAGCACTTCCATCTCCCGCTCGGTGAGCCGGGGGGCAGGGAGCTGTTGGCGCTCATCGGCCCGCCTGGACATGGCAGCGAACTCGGCGAGCAGCTTGGCCGCCATCGAGGGAGAGATCCTGGACTGGCCCGCCCACACCGACCTGACCGCGCCGGCCACCTCGTCGATCGAGATCTCCTTGAGGAGGTAGCCGGCGGCGCCTGCCTTGATGGCGTCGTACAGATCGGCCTCCTCGTCGGAGATCGTGAGCATCAGGATCTTCACGTGGGGCAGGAGCTCCTTGATCTGCTGGGTTGCCTCGATCCCGGAGCGATGGGGCATCCGAACGTCCATCAGGATCACGTCCGGCATGGTCTCCTGGGCCTTCTGGACCGCCTCGTTCCCGTCCCCGGCCTCGCCGACCACCTCGATGTCCTTCTCCTGCTTGAGGACCATCTGGAGGCCCCGCCGGAAGAGGGCATGGTCGTCGACGATCAAGACCTTGAGCCTCTCGACGTCGGCTTTGGTAGCCGATTCCTTGGCCACGGACCCCCCGGGTCCTAGTGGGGACGGCATGATCCGGATTGCGTGCCCCATGAGAACTAGTCTTGGGAGATTCTAGACCATCGGTCCAGCCTGTCGGCGATCCCGGAGCTTCCCTCGGTACCTGGTTATCTGGCGCTCCAGTCGCTGGATCACCTGGTCGAGTGCTGTGTCGACGTCCTGGCCGGAGCCCGCCGCTCGAAAGACGTGCCTGGCGGTATCGCACGCCACCTCGACCCGATGGCTGCCGTTGATCCGAGGGTTGTGCTCCTGGGTGACCTCGATCTCCAGCCGTCTGACCCTGGGTTCGAGCCGCGCGATCTTGGCCGTCTTGTGCTCGGCCGTCTTTCGGATCTGATCCGTTATGCGGACTCCTCGGCCCTTGAGGACGAGATCCACTCGTCATCCCTCCCTTTCCGGGGGTCTACGTTCGGCTTCGGGCGGAGGTGCGAAACGGCTCCCACCTGGCTGACCTGGTCTTTGGCCCCACACTCGCCTGCGGAGGGGTTCGCCGCCGAAGAGGCGGTTTAGCGCCTTCTCCCGAGCGGCAAGGCCGCGCGGGGCAGGACTTACATCTAAGCCGCACCATGCTCAGCGACCAACGGTCGCCTTACGTGGGTCGTTTCGCCTGCGACTAGCATCGACTACCGGGAGGACCTCCCCCGGGCAACCACAGACCCAGGCGGGAACCTAGCCGGATTATAACAACGGCCCGGGACGCCCCCTCCCAGAGACCTCGCGGCCGTGAGGACGCCGACTTCGGCTGCGCCCGCCCTGCGCAGCACGGTGGCGCACTCGGCCGCCGTTGCTCCACTCGTGAGCACGTCGTCCACGAGCACGACTCGGACGGATTGCACCGGCCCGGCTGCGGCGAAGGCGCCTTGCAGAGCCCGGCGTCGTTCCGGCCCGGCCCTGCGGGCCTGGGGTGCCGTCTCAACAGCCCGGCGGAGGAGCGCTCGCACCGGCCACCCGGCCAGCGCCCCGACCGCGAGAGCCAGCACTTCGGCCTGGTCGTACCCGCGCTCCCGCCTGCGTCGCGCTCCAAGCGGCACCCACGTCACGACCGATGGCTCATCCTGCCCACCGGCTCCGCCGACCGGCGGCGCGCGGGCCAGGGCTTCCACCATCGAAGGTGCGAACGCCTGGGCCACGTGCGAAAGACCCGAGAACTTGAGGCGCAAGAGCGCAGACCGGACCGGCCCCTCGTAGAGGAACGCCGAGCGAGACCAGCCGATGACCGAAGGGGGGCAATCGCCGCACATCCCGATCCAGTCCTCGAGCGGCCGTCCGCATCGCCGGCAACCGGGAGGGGCCAGCAGGGCAACGCGGGCCGCGCAGCCCGGGCAGAAGGGCCAGGAGCGGTGGCCGCACCCGACGCATCGTTTGGGGAAAAGGACATCCAGCAGCCGGTCCAGCATGCCCGAAGGCTAGCGGCCGCCACCGACAACTCGCCCCGGTTGACCGACGTGTCGCTGCGGCGGAGGCGGTCAGGGAATCTGCAACGACAACGGATCGCCGGCCTCGCCGGACGGAATCTTCATCACCACCTGGAGCGAATGGACGGAGCGCATCAAAGGGTACGTGACCGTGCGTCGCTCGCCAGGGCCTCGTGGCTCCGACAGCCTAGACCCCGCTTCGTCTGGAAGCCTCTCGAGCTCGGCCCCGTCGGCCATCAATACGGCCCAGGCCCCGCCGTCGGGCCCCTCCACGGCCGCCGCGTCGCCGGACCCCTTCGGCTGCCACAACACCGCAGCGGAGTCCCACCCGAGCTCCACGCGCTCCACATGAAAGGACAGATCGCCTGCCCGAAAAAGCTTCGCGACATGGATGGTTCCCTTGCGCACGTCGCTCCGCGGCCAGGGGATAGTGAACGGACGACCTGAGTAGGGATACGACCTGCCCCCGTCGACCCGCAGGGACGACTCGACCATGTACCAGGACGCTTCCATCTCCGACACGGCGACTTCGAACGGGACGAAGAGGTCTCGGTTGGGGGCCACGTCCAGGAGCCGGTCTTCGAGGACGATGGGCATTGCCGGGCCGGCCGGGATCCGGGCCACCCTGGCCCAGTCGAACTTGACCGCGTGGGGATCCCCGTCTCCTCCCTTGAGCACGAAGGCGCCCTTGATCGAGGCGGGGAACCGTTCGAACCGAATCTGGACGCGCACCGGCAACTCGCCCAAGCCGGTGGCGTCCCGGTCTGCGCTCTTCACGCCGGAACCTCCGTTGCGATCCCCGAGCCCTCCCCCGGCCCAGCGCCCCGGCGGGCCAGACGCTTCAAAGAGGACGGGTACGGAGGCCGGATAACCCCCCGGTCGGTGACGATGGCGGTGATGAGCGCGGCGGGAGTGACGTCGAACGCGAGGTTGAGCGCCGGTGTGCGCTCGGGGGCGAACGGGACCCCGAGGGGCTCTGTGACCTCACGCGGGTCGCGCTCCTCGATGACGACGGCTTCGCCGGTCGGCGTGTCGAGGTCGACGCTGGAGAAGGGGGCCGCGACATAGAACGGGATCCGATGATGGGCGGCCAGCACCGCCAGCGGGTACGTGCCCACCTTGTTGACCACGTCCCCGTTCTCGGCGATCCGGTCAGCCCCGACCACGACGGCATCCACCAGTCCGCTGGCCATGAGCGACCCCGCCGCTGCGTCCGGCACCAGCGTCATCGGCACCTCGAAGCGCTGCAGCTCCCACGCGGTGAGCCGGGCCCCCTGGAGGACGGGCCTCGTCTCATCAACCCAGACGTGGATGTGCTTGCCCATGTGGTGGGCCGCCGCAATGACCCCCTGGGCGGTTCCCCACCCTCCTGTGGCCAGCGCGCCCGTGTTGCAGTGGGTGAGGACGTTCGCCTTCTCTGGAAGCAGCTCGCCACCGAGGCGTCCGATCTCCTCGCACGAGGCTTCGTCCTCGAGGGCAATCCTGGTGGCCTCTTCCATCACCACACGACGCACGATGCTCGCTCCCTCCCGGCCTTTCGCGACATCGGATCGGGCTGCTCGATCGGCCACCTGTGTGATCCTGTCCACCGCCCATGAGATGTTCGCAGCAGTCGGCCGGCTCGCGTTCAGCAGCTTTCCGGCTCGGGCCAGATCGCGGAGGACACCGCTCGGTCCTCGCGCCTTCGAATGACGAGCGGCGAGGGCCATCCCGTAGGCTGCGGCGATCCCGAGGAGCGGGGCACCTCGAACCGCCATCGTCCTGATCGCCTCGGCCACGTCCTCGGGCATGCGAGCCCTGAGATATCGCTCCGCCCGAGGAAGCCTCCGCTGGTCCAGGATCCGCACGATCCCGCCGGCCCACTCCACCGGCGTCACGGGGACCTTGCCTGCGAACTCTCTCACCCTCCAGCCGCTCCCTTGTCGCGGGCCTGGCGCACGGTCAGTTCGACCGCGCGCATCAGCGAGGTGGCGAACACGTAGACGCCATGCTCGCCCGAGATCACCTCTCCTCCCGGAACCGTGCCCGGCGGGTGGGCATGGACCACGGCCCCCCGGCCTCGTTCCCGATACAGGCGACGGTGCACGGCAAGATCGCTGGACGCCCCGTCCAGGGCGGCCTCCAGCGGTCCGGCCACGAGGTGCTGCATATCCAGCCCATCCAGAGGAGCTCCCGCACGCGTGATCACGATCGTCGTCCCGTCGAACGTCGAGAGGTTTCCTTCCGTCCCCCTGACCAGCCCGAGCGAGAAGAGGGCCCGGCCGGCCGAGCGAAAGGGATCAGTCGCTGGCTCGGCGTCGGTTCGCTTCGTGCTCCTCCGCGCCGTCACAATTCGGTCTACGTTCCCTGCTCCCAAGAGCCGATGTAGTCCTTCTGCTCCTCGGTGAGCTGATCGATGTCCACGCCCATGGCGGCGAGCTTGAGTCCGGCCACCGCTTGATCGATCTCTCTCGGCACGCCGTGGACCCTGGTCTCCAGCTTCCCGCTGTTCTGGACGATCCACTCGACCGACAGGGCCTGGTTGGCAAACGACATGTCCATCACCGCCGCCGGATGCCCCTCGGCCGCCGCCAGGTTGATCAGCCGTCCCTCGCCGAGCAGGTTCAGACGCCGGCCATCGGCCATCCGATATTCGTCCACGAACTCCCGGATCCGCCGGACCTCAGTGGCCAGACCGGCCAGAGCCTCCTTGTCGATCTCCACGTCGAAGTGACCCGAGTTGGCCAGGATCGCCCCGTCCTTCATCACGCGGAAGTGCTCTGCGCGCAGGACGCTCGTATCTCCCGTCACGGTCACGAAGACGTCGCCGATCCTGGCGGCCTCGCGGATCGGCATGACCTCGAAGCCTTCCATCACCGCCTCGAGCGCCGGCAGCGGCACCACCTCGGTGACGATCACCCGCGCGCCCAGGCCGTGGGCACGAGAGGCCACGCCCTTGCCGCACATCCCGTACCCGCATACCACGACGGCCCGGCCGGCCAGGAGCCGGTTGGTGGCCCTGATGATCCCGTCGATCGTGGACTGGCCGGTCCCGAACCGGTTGTCGAACATGTGCTTCGTGTCGGCGTCGTTCACCGCGACGATGGGGTAGGCCAGGACTCCCTCCGCCGCCATGGCCTTCAGCCGGATCACTCCGGTCGTGGTCTCTTCGGTCCCGCCCATCAGTTCCTTCAGCTGGCCGGGACGCTCCTTGTGGAGGGTGGTCACCAGGTCGCAGCCGTCGTCCATGGTGATGTGCGGGTGGAAGTCCAGGACTTCGTTGATGTGCCGGTAGTACGTGTCGTGATCCTCACCCTTGATCGCGTAGACCCGAACGTCGTCCTCGCACAGGGCGGCCGCCGCATCGTCCTGGGTGGACAGGGGATTCGAGGCGCACACCGCGACCTCCGCACCTCCGGCCACGAGCGTCCGGATCAGATTCGCCGTCTCCGTGGTCACGTGCAGGCACGCCCCGATCCTGGTGCCCGCCAGTGGCTTCTCCTTCTCGAACCGCTCCCTGATCTGGGCCAGCACGCCCATCTCCTGGTTGGCCCACTCGATCCTCATCCGCCCCTTCTCCGCCAGGGCCAGCTCCTTCACGTCGCAGTCCATCGCTCCTCCTGTCGTGGCCTTGCGTGGTGATGCCGTGCACCTGATGGCCTCAAGTAGCGTAGCGGTAGGCCACCAAGGAGTGCCTCCATCATGAGCCCTCGTCCAGCCCGGCGCCGAGCTGGGGGACGATCCGTGCGATCAATGCTCGCAGGCGCAGGGTCGCTTCCTTCGCCGCGGCCAGCACGCTCTCGTGGGTGTCCTCGGCGCCGGCCATGTTGGTGATGCACGAGATCGCCAGCACCCGCAGGCCGAGCGCCACGGCCGCGACTGCCTCCGGGACCGTGGACATGCCGACCGCGTGCGCCCCCGCCCTGGCCAGGAACCTCGTCTCGGCCGGCGTCTCGTACGAGGGCCCGGGCAACGCCGCGTATACCCCCTTGGCCAAGTCGATCCCCTCCTCGCTCGCCGCCCGCTCGGCCAGGGCCAGGAGGTGCCGATCGTACGCCCCGGCCAGCCCGACGAACGCTGGCTCCCCGTCGGGGAACCGCCACCCGATCAGCGGGTTGACGCCGAGGAAGTTCAGATGGTCTTCGATCAACATGAGCCGGCCGCGCTTGAGCTCGGGCGCCAGCCCACCGGCGGCATTGGTCAGCACCAACGTGGTGGCGCCCAGCTCCGCGGCCAGCCGAGGGATCAGCGTGGCCGCGGCCATGCCGTGCTCTTCATAGAAATGTGCTCGCCCAAGGAACACGGCCGCGGGGACGTCGTACAGGCGGCCCATGATCAGCCGGCCAGCGTGCCCGGGGACGGAGGACGGCGGGAATCCGGGCAGCGCCCGGTAGGAGAACTCGTGCTCGGGTACTACGTCACCCGCCACGGCGTCGCCCAGTCCCGACCCCAGAACGATCGCCACCTCCGGCGACACCGAGGAGCGTTCCCGGATGAGCGCCACTCCCTCTTCGGCGAAGGTGTCTCCAGGTCCCGGAAGCCCGCCCGAGCCACCCCTGGGCCCAATGCTCATGCCCGGGACCGCCGACTCGAGCTCTCCTGCGACCTCATCATCGGAGCCGTTCCTTCAGCCGGGTCAAGACAGGCGCGGGCATCGGATCCACACCGCGGAGGATCGCCAGATACGTACTGGTGAAGTCCGCCAGCATGACGAAGGAACAAAGGATGCCCAGCGGGGTCGATCCTTGGACGGCGACCTCTCTGCACTCCAGGCCCGAGCCGGCAATGGCTTCCATTGTGGCTTCCACTCGCCTGGCGATCCGAGGATGCTCGCCCGGATGCCGGAGCACGACGAGGCCGAACGGCCGGCCCGTCCGATCGGACCAACCTTCCACCTCGTTGTGATCGAGCTCGGGGAGAACGGCGTGGAAGGCGGGCACCTTCGCATTCTCGTTCAACTGCGTCTTCCATCGAAGCGCGGCCGCCTCGGCGAGGCCCTCCGAGCCCCACACGACAGGGGTCCGACCCTGCAGCCACTCGGCGAGCCATTTCGCCCGGTTTCCGTCCACCGGCCGGTCCGGGGCGAGCTCCGCAGAGAGCGGCCCGAGGACATCCGAGGCTCCGTCGAGCTCGGCACCGGCGTCGGGAAGCAGCCCGACGGCTTCGAGAGCTCCCACGGCGGCCCCGACCAGAAACCCGAGCGCGGCACGCGGTGCCGGAACATGGCCCGGGATGGAGACGTGCGGGGCCCCGTCCGATCGGGCCAGCGCGGCCAGCTGCCCGCCGGAGCTCAGCGCGATCACCCGGCAGCCCACCGCGACTGCCTGCGAGTACGCGGCCAGCGTCTCCTCGGTCTCCCCCGAGTACGAGATCGCGATGACCAGCGTGTCCTTCCCACAGAACCCCGGCAGCCCGTAGCCCTTGACGGTCATCAGGGGAACGGGCAGTCGATCGGCGAAGCAGGCTCTCAGGAAGTCTCCGACGATCCCCGATCCTCCCATCCCGCACACGGCTACCGAGCCGATGTCTCCGGCGGTGGGCAGATCAGGGGCTCGCCGGCCGAGCGCGAATCCCTCGCCGAGCTGCGTCCCCAGGTCCGCCACCAGCGCGAGCATTCCCCCGGGATCGGCCTCCCGGACTGTGGCCGGGTCGTCGAGTGTGCCCTGCCCCTTCCTCATCCGGAGCCGTCTGGCTTCTCGGCCTCGTCGATCAACATCACCGGGATGTCATCCCGGACCGGATAGCGCAGCCCACACTTCGTGCAGATGATGTACTCGGGGTTCTCCTGGTAACGAATCTCGCCCCGACAGCTCGGGCACACCAGGATCTCCAGTAGTTCCTTGTCCACCGGCATGGTTCCCCCTTTGTATCGCGTCAGTTCGTGTGGTTGATGAGAGCGAGGACTTCGGCCGTCTTCTCCTTCAACAGCTCCTCCGTGGCGGCTTCCACGTTCAGCCGCAGCAACGGCTCCGTGTTCGAGGGCCGCACGTTGAACCACCAGTCGTCGTATTCCACGGTGAGCCCGTCCATGCGATCCTGCCGCGCATCGCGGTACGCCTCCGCGATCCGCTGGATGACCGCCT
The DNA here is from genome assembly GCA_036505215.1 of Actinomycetota bacterium. GTDB lineage: Bacteria > Actinomycetota > UBA4738 > UBA4738 > UBA4738 > DASXTW01. Next base: position 52,141 of record DASXTW010000087.1, read on the forward strand.
CCTTGTCCTCCACCGGCGAGTTGATCTCGCCGGAGTCCGCATAGCGCCGTAGCGGATCGAGCAGCTCCGACAACGGCTTCCCCGCCTTCGACATCTGATCCATGACGACCATCGAGGCCACCAGCCCAGAGTCCGCGTTGTAGTGGGCGCGGAAGTAGTAGTGGCCAGAGTGCTCTCCACCGAACACTGCGCCGGTCTCGGCCATGACCTTCTTGATGAACGAATGGCCGACCCGGGTCTTCACCGGCGTGCCCCCGTGCTCCCGGATCACCTCCGGAACGACCCTGGAGCAGATGAGGTTGTGCAGGATAGTGGCTCCCGGCTCTCGCTCGAGCATCCCGATCGCCACCAGCGCGGTGACCAGGGACCCACCGACTCCCCTGGCGTGCTCGTCGACGAGGAACACACGGTCCGCGTCGCCGTCGAAGGCCAGGCCCAGGTCGGCCCCATGCTGGAGGACCGCCCGTTTGACGTCCTCCTGGTTCTTGGGGTCGATGGGGTCGGCCGGGTGGTTGGGGAACGTCCCGTCCAGGTCCATGTACAGGGGCACCAGCTTGCCGGGCAGGCGCTCGAAGAGTTCTGGCACGACCAGCCCCGCCATCCCATTGGCGGCGTCGGCAACGACGGTGAACGGCAGGAACCGCTCGAGGTCCACGAAGGAGAGCAGGTGCTCGATGTACTCCTGGCGCATCTCACGGGGAGTGATGAGGCCACGGGCGGGGGCGGCGCTCGCGCCGGGCGGCGACTCCTGCTCCGCCAGGGCCCGTACCTCTTTGAGGCCGCTCTCGACGCCTACGGGCCGGGCGCCGGAGAGGCACAGCTTCAACCCGTTGTACTCGGGGGGGTTGTGGCTCGCCGTGAACATCGCCCCGGGCAACGAGAGTCTTCCGGAAGCGAAGTAGACCATGTCGGTCGTGGCCAGCCCTATGTCCACGATGCCCACGCCGGCCCCCGTCACACCAGAGGCGAAGGCCTCGGACATCGGGGGGGAGGACAGACGGCAGTCCCGGCCGAGGACGATCCGTTCGGCTTTGGCCCAGGATGCGAAGGCTCGCCCGATCCTGTATGCGGCGCCTTCGTCGAACTGCTCTGGATAGACGCCGCGGATGTCGTAGGCCTTGAAGATGCGCTCGAGGTCGGCCGCCATCGCGGCCGATTCTAGCCGACCGACTGTCCCCGCCCTCCTGGAACTCGGTCGCCGATGGCAGGCCGAGAGGGAGACCGTTAGCGGTTCGCGACCAGGTCCAGAACTGAGCCCAGGGGGACGTTCTGTCCCTCGCGCTCCCAACCTCTCCACTCGCACACGGGGCACGAGGTGAAGCACGTGGCGGAGCCTGCGAGGGTCATGGTCACCCGGAGCGTCTCCTGCGAACCGCAAGAGGGGCACGAGTTATGAGAAACGAGAGCCATCGCACCTGGATGCATCGGCGTAACCACGCGCCGAGCGCATAGTCCCCCGGCCCGATTTTTTGACCTCTCCACATGGACTAAGGGGCATCCCCCAGTCGGGGGATGCCCCTCTCCGTCTCCTCGTCTCCTCGGGAGCCGCCCGCCTGCGGCGGACCGCTCCGCGAGCCAGGGGGTCCGCAACTGCCTCGCTTCGCTCGTTGCTGCTACCCCCTGGACCCCCTACGTCATCGGCAAGCCGAGGGTTGCAGCGTATCCCGTTCGATCCGGGGAATAGGACACGGCCGCGGCCACGATCGTTCCACCCCGGGCACTCACCAGGGCGGAAACAGGGCGCCCCCCCTGGGACGGAAGCGTGATCCTGATCGTCCTTCCCGGCGGGATCGTCCGCTGGCGGATCGATGCCGGTGGAGGCCGGTCGCTCCCGATGAGCCGGAAGGACACCTCCACCCGCCCCCGGCCGGGATTCTGTAAAAGAAGGAACGAGCGGCCGCCCGACATAGGAAGAGCCGGCATGACCAGCCAACGTCCGGCCGTGATCGTGGATCCGTTGAGCATGGCCGAGTCTCCGCCAGGCCCGGTGAGCCTCAGCCCCGCGATCATGGGGCGACCGTTCGAGGCGGCCACGAGCAGCCCGGCATCTTTCACCCGTTCCGTCTGGAAGGTCTTCACCTCGGCGGGTCCGACCGAGAAGCCCTCCGGACCCGACACCAACCGTTGAACCTTAGGCCCTTCGGCCACGGCCGAGAGGTCGGCCCTGGAGGCCCCATCGTTCAGAACCACAAGGTGCCGAGCTCCCACATCGGCGCCGGCCGGGATCAGCCACCGGGTTCCGGCACCGGGGACGCCCGCCTCGATCCTGATCCCTCCAATCGACAGCGCGAGGCCTCCGGCCACCACCCGGCCCATCCGCTGGATCACCCGCGCCGTGAGCGATTCCTCGCCTGGACCCTGAAGGAGGAAATCGTTGACCGGGATGCCGACCGAGTGTCGTGGAGCCAGCACGAACGGGCTCAAGGGGCCCGCCGCCACCACTCGCTTCTCCGTTCGCAGGACCACGTCGAACTCGGCGGGCTCGTCGAAAGGATTCATGACCACCAGATACGAGGTCTGGCCGGCGCCGGTGGGGACATCCATGACGAACCAGTTTCGATGGGCTGCCTGCTCGCATCGCTCGGCGGCCAGTCCGCCGGGGGCAACCGTGGCCACGATGGCAGCAGCGCCCACCACTCCGCCGAAGTACTCCACCTGCGTGGCGTCGGCCGGGTCGTCCGCGGAGACCTCGCGGTAGACCTGCCTGAGAGCGCCGACGGCGAACGTGCTCACCGACCGCGTCCCATCCTTGCCCAGCTGGGTCAAGCGGACCCGGACTCGACGCTGCCCTGGATTCGTCACCACCACCCATCCCTGCCACCCGCTGTGCCCCCCGTGCGGGCAGAACAGAGCGCCGCTCGGGCCGGCTGAGGGAGCGCCCGCAGCCGCGCCCCTGGGCCCAACCGCGCGGTCCAGGACGAGGCCCGACCCGGTCAGGAAGGCCACCGCGACCAGCAGAGCGACGGCTCGAACCCGGATGCCCGGCAATCGGTGGGCCTCACCCTCCACTGGTTCCATCTCAGCCATGCCGGACCGGCCTCCTGGTCACCCACAGAGCCACCCCCCACAGCAGAACCAGAATGACGATTTCCATGGTCCTGGCCCGTTGGCCGCCGAAATGGACCCGGTAGCCGGCGGGCAGGGGACCCGTCCGGAATCCCGTGGCCCATCCGAGGGCCCGGGTCGCTTCGACCGATCCCTTCGCCACGACTGGCTCCAAACGCCATCGCGGATCGAACTGGTCCAGGAGCAGCACGAGGGCCGGCCTGGACCGCCCCGGCCCCAGGAACCGTTGCCCCGACGGGCCCTCGACCAGCGGCCTCTCCCTCGGCGTGAGCAGTGCTTCCACGGCCTCGAGCCGCGAGGATCTCGCGGCGCGGCTCCAGGCCGGATCTCCGATATCCGAAGCCAGAGCCACGGCCTTGGCGTTTAGAAAGATGGTCAGCCCTCTGGCCGAGACCAGATCCAGATCCACCTGCCGGGTGAGCCGTCGGAGCGCCGGGTTCGGCAGGTCACCCGGCTCTGCCAGAACGAACCTGATGCCGAAGGCAGCCAGGAGAGCCCCGCCGTGCCGGGTCTCCCCGGCCAGAACCTCCACCAGGGACTGGCGGAGGCGCGCGTAGCCCGGGCCCACGTCGGGACGGCCGATGTCCAGAGCGGAGGCACCGGCGGGATCGGTCACGGCGAACCGAACCGAGGCAGCCCCGGCCGCGACCGTCCCGGTGGGGAGCCCGCCGGGCGGGGGGAACGCGTCCCCCTCCGGCGACCCGACCCAGAGCACGCGGTAGGGAGGTCCTCCGGCCTCCCCGGCTAGGGGATACGCGACGGGGACTCGCTCGGGGCCGCCGATATCCCAGGAGGCGCTTCCCGCCTGGACGAGCTGGCCGAACAGTCCCACGGCCAGGAGCGCGGCCATCAGAGCAGTCCCGAGCTGGCGAAGGCCGAATTGCGTCCGGCCCACTCCGTGCAGGAGCGAAGCCAGCCCCAACCCAACCAGCACGGAGTAGCTGAAGCCCGCCACGCCTACGTAGGCCACCGGGTTCGACAAGGCGGCGGGGAGATATCCCGCCGCCGCGAGCCAGGCCAGGTACACGGATAGGACGGAGGCCACGCCGGCTCGAAGCGCCGTGATGTGATGCTGTTCGGAGACGAACAAGAGAGCGACGCCTGCGGCGCCGGGAAGGAAGAAGCCGGTCACCCACGACCCCGGCCCTGGGCCGAGCGAGAGCCGGGCGAGGGCGGCGAACGAAGCTTCGCCGGCGAGGTCCTGCATTCCCCTCAGCGACCCCCGGGCAATCTCGAGCGTGAGCGGAAACGCCAGCAACGCCGCCAGAGCCAGGGCGACGCCCACCAACACGAGCCCTCGCACACGTCGGGCTCCGGTGGGCGGAACGATCAGCACGGCCACCACCACCACTACGGCCGCTAGGATCGCTCCGAGGTAGAACGAACCGAGGATGGCCAAGCCGAGGGCCGCCCCCACGATCCACCGCCGGACCCGGATCGCCCCCAGATGATCGAACGGCAACACCAGCTTTCCGGCCGTCCAGGGAAGGCCCGCCAGGAACACGAGGACGGGAATCCTGCCCTGCGAGATGGCCCACAAGACTGCTGAACAGAGCCCGTAGCAGGCTCCGGCCATGACAGACGGAATCGGGTCATCCGTCGCCGCCCGCACGGATCGATAGCACCCGATGGCGGCCACGGCCGGCAACGCCACCAGCAGGATCTTCTCGAGCAGAGTCGGGTTGCCCAGGGCCAGGACACTGCCCGCCCCGAGCAGCCCGAGGGCCGGGCTGGCTGCGGTGGTCCCCCCGAGACCAGTGTGCCTGATCCCCGACACGAGCTCTGCGAAGAAGGCGGAAGGCGACGAGGGGAACGCCCCGAGGCCGCCACCCTGAACCGGCGACACGCCGGGGAGGTGCCGGTAGGCGAAGGCGGCGGCCACGGCGCCCAGAGCCCACGCGGTGGCGGCGGGATGGTCCCGGGCGAATCGGAAACCCCGGGTCGGCGCGCTGAGCGCCTCGGCCTCACCGGCGCCTTCTCGCTTGGGCAAGAGCGCCTGGCCGGCCGACTGCGCCCACCGTCGCAGCCTGATCGTGGTGGGGGCCATCGCCCTGCGGACGGCCCGATCCGGCAGGGACCGAACCGCCTGGGCCCGTACTCGCCGCCGGAGGGTCCCGGGCAGATGCGCGATGTTCCATCCCCAGGCAGCCAGAAGCTGGTAGGCGTCCTGAAACCGCCGGAAGAGGGCGAGCACCAGGAGCCGCACGAGCCCCTGGGTCAGGTACAGGGGCAGGACCCAGATGAGAGTCAGCAGCCCGTAGTTCTTGAGGATGCTGGCCAGGGCCCCACGCTCCTGGTCGTAACGGCGAACGGACGCGCCGGGCGGAGCGGCCCGCTCTCCTTTGAAGCCGGCGCTCAGGTGGCGGGCCACTGCCCTTGGAGTCATCAGGATGCGGAATCCGGCCAGCCGGGCCCTCCAACAGAAGTCGAGGTCCTGCCGGCCCGAGGCCAGGCGCTCGTCGGGAAGTCCCACCCTGGCCCAGGTCTTCCGGGAGACGAGCATCGCGCAGGACGAGACGTACATGACCTCTCGGATGCGGTCGTACTGACCCTGATCGATCTCGCCGTCCTCCAGCGGCGAGTAGGAATAAGCGAAGCGATCGGTGGCGAGGCCGATCTCCCGAAGGACCTGGGGCTGCTCCCAGTCCAACACCTTCGGCCCGACCACTCCCACCCCTTCGATCCGCTCGGCCGCTTCGACCAGCGCCGCCACGGCTTCGGGTTCGAGGAACGTGTCGTCGTGGAGGAACAGGGCATAGTCCGCTTGCTGGGCCCTCTCGGACCCCAGCGCCACCGCGATGGCAGAGCCGAATCCGGCGTTCGCGGACAAGCGGATGACCCGGCCCGGCCCCAGCGCCGTCTCCAACAGGTCCGGCGAACGGTCATCCGACCCGTTGTCGACGGCGAGGACCCCGATCCGAGGATGGGTCTGTCTGGCCAGTCCCATCAGGCATTGGGGCAGCCACGCCTCCCCGTCCTTGACAACGAGGACGACCAGGACGCTCGGTGGCTTCACCTTCCCGGCGTGAGCAGGATCCCGGGGGGCGCGCGTGTCAAGTTGAGCCATGAGTTGGATCAACAGCAGTCGGGGAAGCGTGGTGGAGCATAGCATTCCCCCCACCGCTGCCGGACCCGGTGGCCGGCGCCGGCATTCACAGAGCTGCGTCCCTACCCGAGAAAGGGCTGAAGGGGGGCTACGGACCCCCCTTCAGCAGCCCGCTCTATCAACGAGCTATCTCTTCCTCTTGGCCGTGGACTTCTTCGTCGACTTCTTCTTCGCCGAAGACTTCCTCTTGGCCGTGGACTTCTTCGTCGACTTCTTCGCCGACTTCTTGGCGGTCGACTTCTTGGCGGACTTCTTGGCGGTCGACTTCTTCCTGGCAGCTGGCATGGTCACCTCCTCTCTCACACCTCGCTCAGGAGGCCATGCGCTTGAGGCGCCTGCGCTCCCGTTCGCTCATGCCACCCCACACCCCATATCGCTCGTCGCGACGAAGGGCGTAGTTGAGACACTCGATGCGGACGGGGCAGTCGGCGCAGATTCGCTTGGCCTCGCGCGACGACCCTCCCTTCTCGGGGAAGAAGATCTCCGGGTCGTAATCCCGGCAGCGTGCGCGGTCCTGCCATGGAACGAAGTGGTGCACGGCCATCCCCCGAAATTACATTCTTGTAATTCTGAAGGAAACGACCCCAGAAACGCAAGTCCCCGGGCAGAACTTTTTGCCCTCCTTTACACCATGCGTCGCGCCGTTCCATGTCCATTCAGAATCGTGGCGTGCTGAAGCGTCTCGTGCAAGAGATTCTTGCCACTTTTTTGATAGTAAAGAGGCTTTACCGTTTTGGTAAAGCTACCTGACGGAATCCGACAAAATCCGGACCTTTGGCGGCTTTCGACGTGAGATTCGGCCCCGGCCGACCGCCCGAGTGTGTCAGCCCAGAGGGACTACGTTGCGCGAGCGATCGACTCGGCCGTACGTCGTGGTGCGCTCGGCGGGAACGCGACCGATCTCACGGATCGCCTGCACGAACTCATCGGGCTCCTTGCGAATCCCCCATTCCGCTCCGGCCATCCGGGAGATGGTTTCCTCCATGAGAGTTCCTCCGAAATCGTTGGCGCCTCCCCGGAGGATCAGCTTGCAGTACTCCATGCCCATCTTCACCCACGACACCTGCACGTTTCGGATCCGTGTGTGGAGCAGGATCCGGGCCACGGCGTGCATCCGTCGATTCTCGTCCAGCGTGGGGCCGGGCCGGGCCTTTCCCGCGAGATAGATCGGCGAGTTCTGCCATACGAATGGGAGAGGAACGAACTCGGTGAAACCGCCGGACTCGTCTTGGATCCTGGCCAGACGCTTGATGTGTCCGACCCAGTGGGGCGGGGCATCCACATGGCCGAACATGATCGTCGAGGAGCTGCGGATTCCAAGCGAGTGGGCAGTCTTGACGATCTCCTCCCACGTGTCGGCGGGGAGCTTTCCCTTGGTCAGAACCCACCGGACCTCGTCATCCAGGATCTCGGCCGCTGTGCCCGGGATCGTCCCCAGCCCGCGCCGCTTGCACTCCTCCAGAAACTCCCGGAACGAGATCCCCAGGCGCGTGGCTCCGTTCAGTACCTCCATCGGGCTGAACGCGTGGATGTGGATATCGGGGACCCGCGCCTTGATGGCGTCGAGGATGCCGAAGTAGAAGTCGCCGGGCAGGCTGGGATGCAGACCTCCCTGGATGCATACCTCGGTCGCCCCGTAGTCCCAGGCCTCCTGTGCTCGGTCTGCCACCTCCTCCAGCGACAACGTGTAGGACTCCGGATCGATCTCCCGCTGGGCGAAAGCGCAGAACCGGCAGCCCGTGTAGCACACGTTGGTGAAGTTGATGTTCCGGTTGACCACGTAGGTGATCTCGTCCCCCACCGCCTCCCGGCGCAGCTCGTCGGCCACGCGGCACAGGTCCTCCAGCGCAGGGCCAGTAGCCTGGAACAGGGCCAAGGCCTCATCGTCGGTGAGGTCTGGCCTCCCCGTCGTTGCCTTCGAGAGCGCCTTCTTGAGATCTGCCTCCAGCCGAGCGGACTGCCTCCGCCCGGCCACCCACTCCCTGGTCACAGCGATCTGGTCGAAGTCTCCGTACACGTCGACGGCGTCATGTCGCAGGCCGGCGTGCGGGCCCTTGGCGAACGTCAGGCCGATGGTTCGGGCCTTCCACTGGACCTCCGGGTCCTGCCACGGCGTGGGCTCGGGCTTCTGGTCCGGGCGGGCCAGGCCATCCGGACCCGTCAACCGGCCCACCGGTTCCTGCATCTTGCCGGCGATCCAGGGGTCCGGCTTGACCGCGTACTCCGGATAGATCGCCAGCCGCTCGCGGAGCGTGTATCCCTTCTCCGCGGTGCGCCGCTCGAGGTCTCGAAGCTTCGGCCAGGGCGCCTCCGGGTTCACGTGGTCGATCGTCACCGGCGAGACCCCGCCCCAGTCGTTGATCCCGGCGTCGATCAGCCGTGGGTAGTTCGGGTCCGAGAGGTTGGGTGGGGCCTGCACGTTCATGCGCGGGCCGAACACGACCCGGGCAGTGGCGACCGTGGCCAGGAACTCCTCTTCCTCTGGCTCGGGGGCATCATGCATGGCCGTCCCCGGCTTCGCCCTGAAGTTCTGAATGATCACTTCCTGAACGTGCCGGTATTTGCGGTGGAGGTCCCGGATCGCGAACAGCGACTCCGCCCGCTCCCGCAAGGTCTCCCCGATGCCGACCAGGATGCCGCTGGTGAATGGGATCGACAGGCGCCCCGCGTCCTCGATCGTGCGCAATCTGATCCCCGGAATCTTGTCCGGAGAACCGAAGTGCGGGCCACCCTTCTCCGATAGCCGATCCGAGGACGTCTCGAGCATGATCCCCATCGAGGCACTGACGTGCTTTAGGCGGGCCATGTCCTCCCACCCCATGACACCCGGATTGAGGTGCGGCAGCAAGCCCGTCTCTTCGATGACCTTGATCGACACTGCCCGCAGGTAGTCGAGCGTCGAGTGGTAGCCCCGTTCGGCTAGCCACTCCCGCGCGACGGGGTAGCGATCCTCGGGCTTGTCGCCCAACGTGAACAGCGCCTCCTTGCACCCGCGCCGGCGCCCGGCCTCGGCGACAGCCACGACTTCCTCCGGGGTGAGAAACGGCCTGTCGAGCTTGGCGGGAGGCTTGGCGAACGTGCAGTAATGGCAGTGGTCCCGGCACAGCATCGTGAGCGGGATGAAGACTTTCCTGGAGTAGGTGATGATCCTCCCGTGCCCGAGATCCCGAAGTTTCGAGGCCATCTCGCACAGCGGATCCAGAGCGGGGCCTCGCGCGGAGAGAAGCGCTTCCACTTCATCGAGGGACAGCGCCTTTCCGGCGCGGACTCGCGCCATTGAACGACGGAGCAGGTGGGCCAGGTCGATCATGGTCGGGCCCGAATCTACGGCCGGCGTCACGTTCAGGCAAACGGCGGCAAGATACACGGGTGAGAGTTACGGCACTGGCGGGCGGGGTCGGCGCGGGGAAGTTCCTGCGTGGGCTGGTGAGAGTGGTCCCGGAGGAAGACGTGACCGTCGTGGTCAACACCGGCGACGACATCACCGTCCACGGCCTGCACGTCTCGCCCGATCTGGACTCCGTCACGTACTGGCTGGGCGGGGTGGCCGATCGGGTCCGCGGATGGGGACGGGACGGAGAGTCGTTCAGGGCAACGAAGGAGCTGCGGGCATTGGGCGCCGAGGGCGCATGGTTCGGCCTGGGCGATCTCGACCTGGCCACGCACCTCTTCCGGACCCGGCTCCTGGCGGAGGGCAGAACGCTGTCCGAAGCAACCCGCGAGGTGACCAGCCGTTTCGGGATCGGGGCCCGGGTCCTGCCGATGACCGATGACTCCGTGACTACCCGCGTCGAGGTCGTGGACGAAGCCGGCCGATCCCTCGACCTGCACTTCCAGGAGTACTGGGTTCTGCGTGGGGCGCGGGACGAGGTGAAGTCCGTTCGGTTCGAGGGCGCTGAGCGGGCCCGCCCCGCTCCCGGCATCCTCGAGGCGATCGCGACCGCGGAGGCTGTGGTGTTCTGTCCTTCGAACCCCATCGTGTCCATCGACCCGATCCTTGCGGTTCCGGGCGTGCGCGAGGCGGTGGCGGCGCGGCGGGATCGGGTGGTGGCCATCTCTCCGATCGTGGGAGGAGCCCCGCTTCGCGGCATGGCGGACAGGCTCCTTCCCGTCGCCGGGGTGGACGTGTCTGCGGCGGGAGTCGCCGAGCACTACGGAGGGCTGCTGGGAGCCTTCGTCTTCGACCACGCAGACCGCGACCTCATCGACCGAATCCTGGCATCGTGCGATCAGGGACGGGTCGCCGACACGATCATGGTGGACGACGCGGCCGCCGAACGCCTCGCCCGAGAGGCTCTCGAGGTCGCCGGAGGCCCCCGTGTCGATTGAGATCCTCCCGCTCCGGGGGATGCCCGAGATCGGCCCTGGCGACGATCTCGCGGCCATCGTGGGTCGGGCTCTCTCCGACGCACGCGTCCAGCTTCGGGACGGTGACGTGGTGGTGGTGACGCAGAAGGTGGTGTCGAAGGCCGAAGACCGGGTCGTGCCCGAGGGACCGGAGGGAAAGGCGAGCTGGGTGGCGAAGGAGACCCGTCGCGTGGTGGCCCGGCGGGGAGACCTGGTGATCGCGGAGACCCGTCACGGACTCGTCTGCGCCAACGCCGGCGTGGACGCGTCCAACGTTGCCGAGGGGTACCTCGCCCTTCTTCCGGAAGACCCCGATCGCAGCGCCGAGGGGATCCGAGCCGCCCTCAGCTCATCGAGCGGCGCCGAGGTTGCGGTGGTGATCACTGACACGTTCGGCCGGCCATGGCGCCAGGGACTGGTGAACGTGGCCATCGGCTGCGCCGGCTTCCCGTCGCTGGTGGACCTGCGGGGGACCAAGGACGCGGTCGGGCGGATCCTGGAGGCGACGATAGAGGCCCTGGCCGACGAGGTGGCCGCGGCCAGCGGTCTGGTCATGGGCAAGGCTGACGGGGTCCCTGCCGCCGTGATCCGTGGGGTCCACGCCGAAGGACCTCCGCTTCCCGCCTCTGCGCTGGTACGGCCGGATGAAGAGGACCTGTTCAGGGAGTCCTCGCTGGAGTCGCTTCACTCCTGGAGTGAGGCGACCAGGTTCGGCCCGGGCGATGTCGGACGGGACGTCGTTCAGGAGGCCCTCCTGGCCGGAGCAACCGCCCTTCGCGCCGGCGACGAGCAGCCATGGATCCTGATGGAGGTCTCCCGTGGGCGGGCCAGGGCCCGGCTGGCGGCGGCGACGGAAAGCGAGGCGGCGCGGACCCTCGCGGTGGCGCCTGTGGTCGTGGTGGGATTCGCCGGCCCGCCCACCTCCTCCGCCGACGGCGCCAGGGGGTGGAATGAGCCGGCGTGGGACGAGGCCGCCCTCCTTTTCGCGGGGGCTGCTCTGCAGAAGGTCCTGCTCGCCTTCCATGCCCTCGGCCTCGGGTCGTGCTGGATACCTCCCAACCGCTTCAGGACGAGCGAGGTGAGAGAAGCGCTTGGCCTGGCGGCCGGCCGAGGCTTCGTGGGAGCGATTGCCGCAGGCCCTCTCATGCCTCCATGACTGGGACGACCCCCAAGTCAGTGGCGGGCCTGGTGCTCTGCGGGGGTGAGAGCACGCGAATGAGACGGGAGAAGGCGCTGATCTCCGTGGGTGGCCTTTCCCTGCTCCTGCACGTGGCGGGCCTGCTCCACCACGTCGCCGACCCGGTCGTTCTCGCGCCCGGCCGTCCGGGCCGGCTCGGCTCTCTCGGCTACGATGAGGTCGCGGACGCGGTCCCGGGCTCGGGGCCGCTGGGCGGCCTCGTGGCCGGGCTCGCCGCTTCCCCCCATCCACTGACTGCGGTGGTGGCCGTGGACATGCCGTTCGCCAGCCCCCCGCTCTTCAAGCTCCTGGCAGACCTCCACGGAGACGAGGACGCCGTCGTGCCGCGGACCGGCGGCCGTCCCGAGCCGCTGCACGCCGTGTACGCCGCGTCGGCTCTCCCAACGCTGCGGGTCGCGCTGAAGGAGAGACGACTCACCCTGCACGCACTGCTGTCGAGCCTTCGTGTGCGGTGGATCGACGAGGAGGAGTGGAGAGCGGCAGACCCGACGGGCCGCTTCGCCGTGAACATCAACCGCGAGGAAGACATCGCTCACCTCGACAATCTGACGGGATAGGTGACTTCCCGAGATAGAGTTCCAGGCTGTTCCCCGGCGTGCCGACATCCGGTCAAGGAGGCGATGGCGATGGGCAGTGGCGAGAATGACGACGTCCAACCCGAGGGTGGGGAGGAACGGGGAGTCCCCGTCGTCCCCATGGTCGGCGCAGTGGTGAAGAAGACCACCCGGTTCAGCCGGGAGGTCGTGGCCACGATGATCTCGCTGGCCAGCGCGGCCTTCGGCGTGGTGGCGGCGCTGGCCTGGAACGCCGCGATCACCAAGTGGTTCGAACGATTCTTCGCAGATACCGCTCAGATCAGCGCTCTGTTCATCTATGCCGTGGTGGTGACCCTTATCGGCGTGGTGGTGATCGTCCTGCTGGGGCGACTGGCCGCTCGAATCAACGCGCAACCTGTAGAGTTCAAGTATCCCGCCGTGCCGAAGAGCTAGGCCCGCACACGACGGAGCCCCATCAGCAGGAGTTTCTCGTTGGCCAAGAAGAAGAAGCGGCGTCCTGGATCGAGCCCCCGCGTCAGCGTACGGGCCGCCACGTCGACACAGGATCGCCTGGCCGACACCCCCGCCGTCAAGCCCGCCCGAGCCTCGCCCGGGGGGCCGAACCGGTTGGAGCGAAAAGAGCTCGCGCGGCGCCAGCGGGAAGCCATCCGGCGGAGGATGGCTCGGCGTCGCATCGCCCGGCGAAGCGGCGTGTGGCTGGCCGTGGCGGCGGCTATCGCGGTCGTGGTCCTGCTGATCGCGCAGAACTCCGGGAAGTCCGGGGAGTTGAACAACGAGCAGAAGAGGCTGATCGCCCAGGCCCCCGAAGCCGCCAAGGCCGCCGGGTGCGGGGGGGTGACGAACGTCCAGGCGTACAACCCGCAGGATCTGGACCGTGCCCACATCGGGACTCCGGGCGGACCGGCGACGGCGCCTCCGCTATCGTCGTACCCCACGCAGCCCCCGACCTCGGGCCCGCACAACACGGTGCCCCTGGGAGCCGGCCAATACCCCGATCCCCCACCTGTGGATCAGGTGGTCCACTCCTTGGAGCACGGCGCCGCGGTCATCTGGTACGACCCCTCGGCCCTGTCCTCCAAGGAGCTCACCGACCTGCAGACGTTCTTCCTGAAACAGGGCGAGCGGGCCAAAGTGATCATCGCCCCATACAACTATCCCGACCAGGGAGCAGCTGGGAAGCTGCCCTCGGGCAAGCAGATGGCCCTGGTCGCATGGCATCGCATGCAGACCTGCACCAAGGTCAGCCTGCCGGTGGCCTTCGACTTCGTGTACCACTACGACTCGGGCTTCCGGGTCAGGGACTACAAGGGCGAAGCCCCCGAGCCGAGTGTGCCGATCTAGGCACCGGGGGGTCCAGGGGGGCAGCAGCCCAGCGAGCGAAGCGAGCGGATCAGGCTGCTGCGCTCCCCCTGGCGATGAGGACGACCCGAAGGATCGGGCTCATCGGGAAGAGGGGGTCAGACCAAAGAGCCATTGGTCGCGCTCAGGCGCAGAGGGTCTCCCCTGCACTCAGCCGAGCACCCTCAGACGCCGCCCCCGGCGGGATGGCCGCGCCCTGGGCCAGCACCGCACCCTGGACGACGGCGCCGGCGCCGACGCGGGCCCCCGGGCCCAGGATCGACTCTCTGACCTTGGCGTCGTGCTCCACCGTGGCCCCGGCAAGCACCACGGAGTCTTCCACTTCGGCATCGGCTCCGATGGTCGACCCGGGGCCGGCGACGACCCAGCGGCCCAGGTGTGACCGGAGAGACACGTCGGCCTGGGAGTCGACGTGGGGAGCCACATAGGACAGACCGCGAATCCGACCCTCCAGGGCATCGAACGTGGCCCGCAGGTACTTCTCTGGCGTGCCAACGTCCATCCAGTAGGCGTCCGAGACGAATCCCTGGACGGAAGCGCCCGAGGCGATGAGACCGGGAAAGACCTCGCGCTCGATCGAGACAGCCCTTTCGGATGGGACTCCCTGGAGAACATGAGGTTCGAGCACGTAGGTGCCCGCGTTGACCAGGCCCGGGATGGCCTCGTCCGGTTTCTCCTTGAACTCGCGCACCCGGCCCTCGCCATCCAGGAGCACCAGCCCGTAGGGCCGAGCATCCTCCTCGGGGCTGACCGTCAGGGTGGCCGATGCTCCCGTCTCCCTGTGGTGCACCACGAGCGCGGACAGGTCGAGATCGGTGAGGATGTCGCCGTTCAGGACCAGGAACGTCTCGCCCAGGTCCCGGGCGGCGTTGGCGACCGCCCCTCCGGTCCCGAGCGGCGACAGCTCGGTGATCCACCTGACCCGCGGCCCCGCCTTGCGCCTGGCGAGGAAGGCGGCGAAGAGCTCCTCGAGGTAGGGCGAGGACAGCAACACCTCGTCCACGCCGTACCGCCCCAGGTGGTCGAGGACGTGATCGAGGAACGGGCGATCCACCAGCGGGACCAAGGGCTTGGGAATGGTCTGGGTCAGGGGGCGAAGACGGCTCCCTTCCCCCCCGACAAGGACGATCGCTTTCACCGGTGTTTCAGGATAGCGCCCGATGCGCGAGGAGGAGCCTCATCATCGAGATGAGGCACGTGAACTCAGGCAAGTTCCGCATATGCTTCGGGTGCGTTGCAGATCCTGTTCCTGACCCCAGAGCTCCCCCACCCGGCTCGGGGGGGCGGCACGATCAAGTCCGCCACACTCCTCGACTATCTGAAGCCCCGGCACGACGTGGACCTGATGTGCCTTCGGCGGTCGGAGCTGACTGAGGAGCAGTCCTCGTGGGCCAGCGAATTCGGGACGGTGGCGACGGTTCGTGTCCGGGGCGAACGCTCCCCTGCGAGCCTCCTTCGAAGCTACGCAGCGGGCGTTCCACTGAGCATCCTCCGGAATCGGAGCGCACGGTTCTCCGAGCTGGTCCGTGAGCGACTGGCCGCCCGTCTCCATGACGCCGTCTTCGTCGACGGTTGGCTGATGGCCCAGTACGTCCCCCCCGATTTCAAGGGCCTGAGGGCTCTGCACCAGCACAACGCGGAGTTCGTCATGTGGGAGCGGGAGGCTGCGATGGAGCCCAATCCCCTCCGGAGGGCCCTGATTCGCCGGGAGGCCGCACGCGTCCGCCGGTACGAGGCCTCGATCCTCGGCAAGTGCGACGTGGTCTTCGCAGTGTCGGAGCCCGACCGGCAGGCCCTGCGGGGTCTCGGGGCTCGGCCGGGGCGCATCGAGCTGCTGCCGAACGTGGCCGAGCCGGGACTCCTCGACCGGCCTGCCCTGACACCGCTCGGCGTGGAGCCGATGATCCTGTTCCTGGGAACGCTCAGCTGGCAACCCAACGTCCAGGGCATTCGCCACTTCCTCCGCCACGCCTTCCCCCGGGTACGAGAGCGCCTTCCCCAGGCCGCCCTCGTCGTCGCGGGGCGGGGAGCCCCCGCCGACCTCGCTCGGGTTGCCCGTCGAACCCCCGGCGTCGACCTGGCCGGTCCATTCGAGGACCCCGAGCCCCTCTACCGCCGAGCCCGAGCCTTCGTCGAGGTCGCTCGGGGCGGCAGCGGCACCCGGGTGAAGGTGTTGAATGCACTGGCCCGGGGTCTCCCCGTGGTCACCACTCCGGACGGAGCCGAAGGCCTGGACATCCGATCAGGCGAGCACGCCCTCGTCGGTTCCACTCCCCGTGAGATCTCGGATGCGCTGGTGCGGGTGATGACCGACGACACCAAGTGGACGGCGCTCTCCGAGAACGGCCGCCGTCTGATACGCGAGCTGTACGTCCCCGAGGTGGCCTACCGCGGCCTCGACGAGGTGTTCGCGGCCGATCGGACCTAACGCTTCGCTGCTTGAGGCCCTGGACCCCTCGCCGCACCCCGGTCGATCAGCGCGAGGAGCGGGAACTCCAGGGTAGCCCGGAGGACCCTGGGGAGCCGAGCGGGATCCTGTCCCAGGCGCCACAGCCACTCCAGCCCGATCGATCGGAGCAACCGGGGCGCTCGGGAGAAACGGCCCGCCCACATGTCGAGCGTTCCTCCCACCCCCATCAGGATCCGCGCGCTGGGGATGGATCGCCGGTGACGGGCGATCCATCGTTCCTGCTTGGGATGGCCGAGGGCGACGAAGATGACGGCAGGCTGGGTTTCCTGGATCTGCTCCTCGAGCCTCGACTCGTGCGAGGAAAGAACCGCCGTCCCGTCCTCCCGGAACGGCACCGCGTCTGCCGCCGTCACCACGTCCAGACCCGGCGTCCGGGCCCGCCATCGAGCGGCTGCGCGCTCTCCGCTTCCGCCCTGCCCGCCCACGAACATCACAGGAGCGCCACGGTCCGCCGCCAACCGGAGGATCAGGTCCGCCACGTCGATGCCGGCCCACCGGGAGATGGACCGGCCGCGGCGGAGGAAGTCGACCAGGACGATCCCGAAGCCATCGGGCAGGATGAGATCTCCATCATTCAGCAGGGCCGCATAGTCGGGATGCTTCCGTGCGTACAGCAGAATCTCGGGGTTGGGCGTGAAGATGCAGTGCGTTCCCCCGTCGTCCAGGAACGCCTCGCACAATGCTCTGACGTTCTCCTCCGAGGGAATCTGGCGCAGGCGGACGCCGAAGACCGTCGGTGATGCTCCGCTATCGGACGAGCTCTTCATACAGGTCCTGGGCTCGATCCCGGAGCCTCGCCGACGCGCTGGCCCGGTAATGACTGCGGAGATCTTCCTTCATGTCGTCACGCAGCGAGAATGGCCCGGGAACGATCCGCTCCAGGCGCTCCCTGTCAAGGCCGCGTCGCCGGCGCCATTCCCGGTCGATCTCGTGAAACAACCGATCGACATTCGCCTCCGTTGACTGGAATTCCGAGAACCTGGTCCCGAATCGGTCGTTGACCCGACGGATCACCGAGCCGAAGTCGCCACCGACCACCTCTTGAAAGGTACCTACCACGAGGCGGTCCCGGTACGGCAGCAGCGGCTCGTAGAAACGAAGGTAGCCGCGCAGGATTCCGTTCACTCCCCGGTCGGGATGCCGAAGGAGGTTGGAGACGACGACGTCCATGGGCTCCCGAATCAGCACGAGGGCGGGCACCCCTCGGCGCACTGCCGCGATGACATGTCCCGGAGCGTCCGTCTGGTAGGCCACGCGCACCACCCGTGGCTCCTGTGCCAGGCGAAACGCTGCCACGGCGAATGAGGAGGCGCATCGCGGAAAGCTCTCGATGAGGATGTCCGTGTCTCGGTCAACAAGCTCGCCCTCGCCTCGGAGGCGAGCCAGGGGCAGCGCCACCCAGGGGTGCCGGGCTGCATTCGTCATCAGGAAATAGCCCACGCGCTCCACCATGCCGCGAGCGATCGACCCTCCACCCGCCGGCAACGAGAGCGTGCCCTTCACGCTCGTACGTCCAGTGCGTCGATCACGCGATCGAATGGGTCCGGGAGATCAGGAGGATCCCCGCGATGATCAGGGCAACGCCACCGTATCGGACTCCCGAGATCGGCTCGTGCAGGACGAATCGATCGAACAGGAGGATCAAGACGTACGTCAGGGAGACGAACGGATAGGCGAACGACAGCGACGCCCGGGACAGGACGATCAGCCATACCGCGGCCGAGATGACGAACGTGCCGAGGCCCAGCCAGACGGAAAGGTTCGCGGCGATGCGCCGGGCGGTGTCGAGAGGCTGGCCGACGTCCAGAGGAGTCGCTCCTCCATGGGTCACTTGGTTCATGCCGTGTTTGAGCGTGAGCTGGGCCAGCGCGGCCAGCCCCACGGATATCAGGATCAAGCCGAGCAGCATGCCTTTCCCTCCTTGGGTGGTGACCACGTTAGCCGTCTCCGCCCTCGCGTCACCCGCATCTCCGTACACATCGCCTCCGCGTCCGTCGCGGGGCGCAGCCCGACGGGGGCCAACCATACCGACCGCGCCGGCCGCCGTGCGCATGGCCTCCGCCAGCTCTTCGTCGTCCCGTACCACGATGTCGCCGTCGCCCGCCTGCTCGGCGAGCCCCCCCACGTCGGTGACAATGGCCGGCCTGCCCAGCGCCTGCGCCCGCGCCAAAACGCCCGACGACCAGGACCGGCGGTACGGCAGCACCACCCAGTCCGCCGCCGAGACCCACAGGTCGAACTCCTCGTCGGCGAGGAACCGCTCGAACACGGTTACCCCGGGAACGGTCCGACTCCGCTCCTCGAGGTCCCGAGCGTAGCGTTCGAGCTCGGGCGTTGGCTCCCGGACCGACCCGACGATGTAGAGCCTCCCCCGATCGTGCTCCCTCGATGCGAACGCGTCCACCGCCCGGTCCAGGCCCTTGGACGGCTGAATGAACCCGGGGCAGACGAACAGAGGACCGGCGTCGTCGGACAACCCCAGCCTCGCCCGCGCCTCCTGGCGAGGGGTCGCCCGGGCCTCGACGCGGTGCGGCACCACGGAAGCTCGCACCCGCACCCGGTACTGGCGCTCCAGGTCACGGTGCTCCGCCTCGGTGTGGAAGCTGACGCGGCCGGCCCTGGCGAACGCCAGCCGGAGCAGGGCGTAGTCGGGACGCCACAGAGTGGGTGGGTCGGCCTCATGGACGAGCAGGTCGAGGCGCCGCCCCGCGCGAAGCGCCAGCCACAGCAAGCCAAAAGAGGCCAGCACCTTCGACACCGGTGCCCCCCGCCTGTAGTACAGCCCCGGCTGGAAATGCACGATCGCCCGGTCGAACCTGCGGGCCAGCCGGGCGGCCCGGAAGAACGGACGGCCTCTGAAGAACGGGACCTTCAGGTCGCCCGTGCCATCGGGGGGTGACAGAACGGTCACCGCATGGCCGGCTTCACGCAGCGCGGCGACCTGACCCCGCGCATAGGCCCCGACCCCGCAGTGCCGCGGCGGGTAGGAGGAGACGACCAGGATGCGCACTGGGCCGATCCGCTCCCTACAGACGCTCGACGCGGCACTCAACCGGGATCCATACGACGCCCGGATCCTCCTCGCCCCTAACCACGTCGAAGGAATACCGCTGCTCCTGCAGGTGGAACACGTGCCTGGAGTCCCTGGAATGCACGCCCAGGGTCACGTAGTACCGACCGTCCACGAAGGGGAGGCTCTTCACCAGGAACTGCACTCGCTGCTTCCCGTCGAATGTGGGGATCCGGGCATGCCGCCAGTCCGTGTTCGTCCCGTACACGAAGCGGTTCTGGTCGTCGTGGATGGCGAAGGACACCACCGGGTCTTCCACCTCCGGCACGTTGGCTTTGAGGTCCAGTTGTATGACCAGCTCGTCGCCGGGAAAGAACACTTCCTTCGTCTCGCCGTCGCGCCCGAAGATCTCTGCCGAGATGATCTCGATCTCCCTCGTGCCCCGGTCCCAGCCGTAGGCCAGATCCTGTCGGCTCATCAACCGCCGGAAGTCGCGGACCACGTCATGCGGGTTCCCCTCGTTCACGACGTTGCCCTGATTGAGGATGATGGCACGGTCGCAGACCCGAACCACCTGGTCGGGGGCGTGGGTGACGAAGACGATGGTCCGGCCCTCCTGCTGGAACTCCTCCACCTTGTCCAGGCACTTGCGCTGAAAGGCCAGGTCGCCAACGGCGAGAACCTCGTCCACCAGGAGGATGGCGGGATCGACGTGCGCGGCGACGGCGAACCCCAGGCGGACGTACATCCCCGACGAGTAGAACTTCACCTGGTTGTCGATGAAGTCCTCGACCTCGGCGAAGGCGACGATGTCATCGAATCTGCGATTGGTGTCTGCCCGCGATAGGCCCATCAGCGATGCGTTGAGATAGATGTTCTCCCGGCCGGTCAACTCCTTGTGGAAGCCGGCTCCGAGGGCCAGGAGGGAGGCGATGCGGCCTCGCGTCGTGACCGTCCCGCCGGTGGGCCGCAAGATCCCCGCGATGATCTTCAAGAGCGTTGTCTTGCCGGAGCCGTTCGGGCCGAGCAGGCCGAGCGTCTCACCTTCCTGCACGTCGACCGAGACGCCCTTGAGCGCCCACAGCTCCTCGGCGTGCACGCGGATCCGGAGCGCCCGCTCCTTGATCGAGGTCGGCCGTTGCCGATACCGCCGGAACCGCTTCCTCACATCCTGGACGGTGATGGCAGCCGGCATCAGCCGTCACGGTTGGGCGCAGCCCGAACGGTTGCCGCGCGTGGTGCGGCCCCCACGGCTAGAGCTCCTCCGCGAAGTCTCCGGCCATTCGGAAGAACGACCTCCAGGAGAAGAGAAGGAGGAGCAAGGAGCCGACGGTGACCGCTCCCAGGACCATGGCCAGCCATCCCAGGCTCACCGGGAGCAGGATCGGTTGTCCCCCTGATCCCGATGGTGTCACCACCTTGTAGAGGGCGCGTTGGAATCCGAGGACGATGTCTGCCATAGGGTTCACCAGGACGAGGTGGTACACGGAGATTCCGAACAGGCTGCGGCCGGCCAGCCGTCCCGACGCCAGCAGCCCGCTCGGGTAGACGACCGGGGTGAGCCAGAACCAGAGCACCAGCCCCAGCTGTACCAGGTGCTGGGTGTCCCGGTATCGCACGTTCAGGGCGGACACCCACAGGGCCAGGGCGTTGGTGAATGCCAGCAGGGCAACGCAAGCCAGAGGAAGGAGGAGGAGGTTGATTCCCCAAAACCGATAGCGAAACACCAGCATGAAGATGCCCAGGACCAGCGCCTGCAGGATGAAGTCGACCAGGGCGGTCCCTATGGAAGCCAGTGGCAGGGCTTCCCTTGGGAAGTACACCTTGGTCACCAGGTTCCCGTTATCGACCACCGAACGGGTCGCGAAGCTCAACGAGTTGCTGAACACGTTCCAGGCCAGCAAGCCGGACAGGAGGTACACCGGGAAGTGCGGCACATCGTTGGGCAGCACTTTGGTGAACACCAAGGTGAACACGGCCAGGTACAGAATCGGGTTGAGCATGGACCAGGCCGCCCCAAGGATGGACGACTTGTACTTGACCTTGACGTCTTTGCGGACGAGGTTGGAGATGATCTCCCGGGCGCCGAGAATCTCCCCGAACCTGGAGATCGGGTGAAGGTCCGTGGGTTCAGAGGTCCTGACGAGGACCTCACCACCAGCTGCCAGGATCTTTCCTTTCGTCGAAAACTGCATGAAAATGGCTCTCTGGGGTCAGTGTAGCAACGCTCGTCAGGGCTTCTTATCATCGGTCTCGACGCCGTGTGGAGCTTCTGAGAAGAGCCAAGCCTCCAGGTCGCTCGAGGAGACTCCCGCGGACCGTGCGCTACGCTTGGCTCGTGGCATCGATACGACGAATCCTCAAGAGGGCGCTGCCTTCTCGAGCGTTGAACGTATACCGGCGCCGGCGGGCCCTTCGGCGGTACCTCCGCCAGATCTCCTACCAGCTCTACGACCGGAACCTGACCTACCACCTGGAAGAGCTGGAAGGTGACCTATTGGCCCGACGGCCTGATATCACCAGCCGACTGATGGAGGACCTTCTCATGAGGACCGACATCCTCATCCAGCGGCTCGACCGGCAGGTGGCGGCTCTGCGGGCTCGGCACAGCGGGGAATTCCGAGAGCTCCACAAAGAGGTCGGTGCCCTCCGCGAGTCCATGGATGAGCTGCGGGCAGAGGTCCAGCGGAAGGGACCCCCGCCAGCGCCGGAGGAGGCCCGCCGCCAGTCCCCAGCGGGCCGCTCAGTGGCTGGAGACTAGGCCAGGCCATGCGCCTGGCGTGGTTCTCCCCACTGCCTCCCATCCCCTCGGGGATCGCCGACTATTCCGCGGAGCTCTTGCCCCTCATCGCCGAGGGTGCTGACGTCCACGTGTACTCGCCGCGGCCGAGCCTGACGAAGAAGCTGCACGTGCCCCGAGGGGTCGCGGTCTACGCGCCGCGATCGTTCCAGCGCAGAGCGAATCTCTACGACGTTCTCTTCTATCACCTCGGGAACAACCCCTACCACGAGTACGTGTATCGGGCGGCGACGGAACGGCCTGGGATCGCCGTCTTTCATGAGATCGTCCTGCATCACCTGATCGCTTCCCTCTATGCAGAGAGAAGACCGGACTGGAGGCGATATCGCGCGATGCTCACGGAGGAGCTTGGCGAGATCGGCTCGAACCTCGCCAAGCTCCGGATGCAGGGTATCGGCACGGGAACCGATCTCTTCATGTTCCCCCTGAATGGCCACATCGCGGCGTCGGCCCGGGCCATCGTGGTGCATAGCCAAGAGGCCCGCGAGGAGATGGCGGACGTTGCCCCCGGCGTGCCGACAACCGTGATCCCCCACCACGCCGGGACTCCTCCCGCGCAGGTCGAAGGCTTGAGCCGGGAAGCCGCCCGTGCGCAGCTCGGGCTTCCCGCCGATGTATTCATCGTGGCCCAGTTCGGCTTCATCACGAGGGCGAAGCAGCCGGCCGCGGTCGTCCGCGGCTTCGCCCGCTTTGTGGAACGTTTTCCCGATGCGCTGCTCCTGTTGGTGGGCGAGAACCAGGCTCCCGGGCAATCCCTCGAGCGCCTCATGGATTCGATGGGCGTGAGCCACCGGGTCCGGGTGATCGGGTTCGTTGACCTGTGCACGTTCTACCGGTATCTGAAGGCTGCCGACGTGGTGGTGAACCTGCGCTACCCGAGCGCCGGCGAGGCTTCCGGGACCTTCGCTCGGGCCCTGGCCGAGGGTCGGGCCGTGATCGCCAGCAACCTGGGCTCGTTCGCCGAGGTTCCTCCCGACGTCGTGCTGAAAGTGGAGGTCGACGGCGACCAGACCGAGGAATTGAGCCACCATCTCATCCGTCTGGCCGAGGATCCGGGCTTCAAGGACTCGCTGGAGAAACGGGCCCGGCACTACGCCCTCACCGTCCTGGACCCGAGCCGGTGCGCCCGTCTCTATCTGGAAGTCGCCCGAAGCGTTGCGGGAGAGCGCATCCCCTTCCCCTCTACCCCCCGGCGATAGCGCTCCGCCGCTCCAGGAAGACCACGTCGCGCCACACGCCGCGATGCTGCCCGATCCGCTCGCGGACCCCAACCTCGCGGAACCCGAGGCGCCTGTGGAGGGCGAGGCTGGCCTGGTTCTCCGGGAAGATGCCTGTCTGCAGGGTCCAGATCCCGGCTCGCTCGGAGCTTTCCACGACCGCCCGGAGGAGGGCTCGGCCGATCCCTTGGCCGCGCACGCCATCGGCGACGTACACGCTGACCTCGGCCACGCCACCATAGACCTGCCTGCGGGATACCGGCGCCAGCGCCACCCACCCCACGACCCGACCGCCCTGCCTGGCGACGAACCTGTGGTCGGGATGATGTGCCTGGTCCCACCCGGGCCAGTCCGGCGCTTCGGTCTCGAACGTGGCGTTGCCCGTGGCGATCCCTTCCTCGTAGATCCGGCGGACCTCCGGCCAGTCCTCCGTCGTCATGGCCTCGATGGCCGGCTGGGCAGCTTCTGCAGCTCCGGCGATGGAAGGCCCCACCTCAGCCCTTCAGTCGCTTCAGGAATTCTTTCTCGTCGATCGTCTCCACGCCCAGCTGGATGGCCCGATCGTATTTCGACCCCGGATTCTCACCGACCACGACGAAATCGGTCTTCTTCGACACGCTGGAGGCCACCTTCGCCCCGGCATCCTGCGCCGCCTGCTCTGCCTGGGATCGAGACAGGGACTCCAGACCGCCGGTGATCAGGATGGTCTTTCCGGACAGCGGTCCTTCGGCCTTCGCCAGGACCTCGGGTTTCTCCTCGGTGCGAACGTGCTTTCGGAGCTTGGCCAGCAACCGCAGGTTCTCCGGGTCGTGGAACCAGTCATGGACGCTCTGGGCGATCTCCGGGCCGATCTCCTCGACCGCATTGAGCTCCTCCACGGAAGCGTTCTCCAACCGGTCGATCGAGGGGAATGCCCGAGTGAGGACCCACGCCACGTGCCCGCCTACGTGCGGGATGCTCAGCGCCACCAGCAGGCGCCACAGCTCTCGGTTCTTGGACGCCCCGATCGACGTCATCAGATTCTTGATGGCCTTGTCCTTGTATCCGGGAAGCGCAGCCACCTTCTCCTCGTCCAGTTCGTAGATGTCCGCGGGGTCTTGGACCAGACCCAGGTCCAACAGGGCGATCCCCGTTTTGTAGCCCAGGTGCTCGATGTCCATGGCTCCTCGGGATGCGAAGTGGAACAGCCACTCGACGTTCTGCGAGGGGCAGCCGCGCCTGTTGGGGCACCGCCGGTAGGCCTCGCCCTCCTTCCGGACCAGCTCGGTCCCGCACGAGGGGCACCGCTTGGGGAATCGCCAGGGCCTGGAGTTCTTGGGCCGCTTGGCCAGCACCGGGCCGACCACCTCGGGGATCACGTCACCGGCACGGCGGATGATGACCGTGTCCCCCTCCCGGACGTCCTTTCGCTTGACCTCGTCCTCGTTGTGCAGCGTGGCTCGGCCCACGGTGACACCCCCGACATACACGGGCTCCAGGATGGCGAAGGGTGTCACGATCCCCGTCCGCCCCGTGTTGACCGCGATCTTGCGCAACAGCGTCGTTCGCTCCTCCGGCGGGAACTTGTACGCAATGGCCCATCGGGGAGCGTGGCTGGTGGCGCCCAGCTCCTCCTGGAGTGGGACCTGGTCGACCTTCACGACGACGCCGTCGATCTCGTAGTCGATCGAGTGACGGTTCTTCTGCCACTGCTCGCAGAAGGCGAACACCTCCTCCAGCGAGCCCACCCGCTCGATGTGGGGATCGACGGGAAGCCCGGCGCCTTTCAGGTAGTCGAGGATCTCGGAGTGGCGCTGGAACCTCCGGCCCTCCACGGCCCCGATCCCATGGCACCACAGCCGGAGGGGGCGGGATGCCGTGATGGCGGGGTCCTTCTGTCGAAGGGAACCGGCGGCAGCGTTGCGAGGATTGGCGAAGGTTCGCTCTCCGCGCTTTCCCAGTTCCTCGTTGAGCTTCTCGAACGCCCGGATGGGCAGGTACACCTCGCCGCGGACCTCGAGCACCGCCGGATGTCCCTCGCCCAGAAGCCTCATGGGCACCGACCGGATGGTGCGGATGTTGGCGGAGATGTCGTCGCCAATCTGGCCATCGCCCCGGGTGGCGCCCTGCACATAGCGGCCGCCCTCGTAGGTCAGGGACACAGCCAGGCCGTCGATCTTCAGCTCGCACACGAAGTCGGCCTGCCGGCCGAGCGCCCGCTCCACGCGCTTGCCCCACGCGTTCAGCTCCTCCCACGAGAACGCGTTGTCCAACGAGAGCATCCGCAGCCGGTGGCGGACGGGGGCGAACAGCTCGGAGGGGCGGCTGCCCACCCGCTGGGTGGGGCTGTCCGGGGTGACCAGCTCCGGGAACTCCTCTTCCAACGCCCTGAGCTCCCGCATGAGCTCGTCGTACTCGGCGTCCGAGATCTCCGGGTCCGAGAGGACGTGATACCGGTAATCGTGGTAGTGGAGCTGCTCGACGAGCTCATCGATGCGGATCTTGGCGTCGGAGCGCTTTCGCTCCTCCCGCTCGTGTCGCTCCTCCGGCTCTGCGGGTTTCGCTGCTCGGGGCATGGCCTCACATCGCGGCGAGTTCCAGGGCCCCGGCCACCCCGATGTGCTCACCGCGGACCACCAGTGCGCCGTGGACACCGGGGAGCCGCCGAAGATATCCGAGAGCGGGACGGAACGAGTTGGGCTTGGTGAGAATGGCCGTCGCCGCTGCGGCGGCCGCGTCGGCCAGGATGCAGGACCGGGCCACCACGACCAGCCCCTCCGCCATCTCGGGGTCCCGCTGGGCAGGATCCAGGCTGGAGAAGATGCCCTGGGGCCCGAGCTCGGGCTTGATCACCACGGCCATCCCCTGCCCCCCGCCTCCGCGGAGGCCAAGGCGGGCTCGCTTGTTCGACACGACGTAGTGGTCACCCCCGCAGGTGACGATGACCTCGCCCAACGACGTGCCCAGCTTCCGGCCCACGAACTCGGTGAGCGCTCCTCGGAACGCGAACATCGGTCCCACCCCTGCGAGCCCGGTCTGCGCCGCCATCTGCCGGACGATCTCCGGAGCATCCTCGGGGACCGAGAGTGGGCGCTTGGTGCTCTGGAACCCGGGATGGCGGATGGCGTAGGACTGGATCTGCTCCCAAAACTGCATGCCGGCGGCGCGGGCTTCCTCGTACAGCTCCTCCGGACCGCTGATCCGAAGGAGCATGTCCTGAACAGGCACGTCGAAGTGGCGCGTCCGTCTCTTGAGCAGGGGCATCGAAGCGAAAGGCTACACGGTCGCACCGACAGCAGAGGGGGCCTCGGTCGCGTCGCGCTAGCGAAGGGCCTCGCGGATGCGGCCGCCGCCCAGGACCTCGTCTCCCCGGTAGAAGGCCACACTCTGGCCTGGGGCCACCGCGCGCTCAGGCGTTCGAAACTCCACCCGGACGTCCTGTCCCAGGGGCTCGACCACCGCGGGCACGGCCTCGCCCTTGTACCGGATCCGCACATCGGCCTCGAAGGGATCGGCGGCCGGTGGCCTGCCCGCCACCCAGGAGACCCGATCGGCGACCAGGCCTCTCCGGGCCAGGAGATCTCCCGACCCCACCACGACGCGGTTCGATCCCGCGTCCATGTCCACGACGTAAGCCCGCTCGCCTGTGGACACACCCAGGCCCCGGCGCTGTCCGATGGTGAAACGGAACGTGCCATCGTGGTGAGCCATCACCCGGCCGATCGGGTCGACCACCTCGCCCGGGCGGACCAGGTCGGGACTGTGCCGGGCCAGGAACGCCCCGTGGTCGGCGCCGGGGACGAAGCACACCTCCTGGGAATCGGGCTTACCGGCCACGGGCAGGCCGAGGCGAGCGGCATGCGCCCGGGTCTCGGACTTGGCCTGCCCTCCCACGGGGAAAAGACTCCGGGCGAGCTGGTCCTGGCCGAGCATGTGCAGGAGGTAGGACTGGTCCTTCGACCGGTCCACGCCGCGGCCCAGATGCCACCCGCCCGACTCGTCCCTCCACGTCCGCACGTAGTGGCCCGTGGCCACGAAGTCGAACCCGAGCTGGTCCGCCCGATCCAGGAACGCGTCGAACTTGATGAACTGGTTGCATCGCACGCACGGGTTGGGCGTCCTCCCCGCGCGATGCTCGGCGAAGAAATCGGCCAGGACCGTTCGTTCGAACGAGTCGCTCATGTCGGCCACCTCGAACTCGAAGCCCACGAGCTCGGCGACCGCGGCCGCGTCGGCCTCGGCCCGAGGCCCGCAGCACCCATGGTCCACGCCGTCCAGGTGCACCAGCTTCATGTGAGAGCCCAGCACGCGAAAGCCCTGCTCGTGGAGCAGCGCGGCCGAGACGGAGGAGTCGACTCCTCCGCTCATGGCGACCAGGACCGACGGCTCCCTCTTCACGTTCGCGAGGCTAACAGGCAGCAGACGTTTCCCTTGGTTCATCCGGTGGTATGTCTGACCTACCCCTCGGTAGGATAGGCGGCCCATGAACATCATCGCCCTGGTCAAGTACGTACCGAACCCCGAAGGCACGCCGCAGATGGGGCCTGATCACCGTCTTGTCCGGGAGGGCGTGGAGGGAGCCCTCGATCCCGGAGACGAGCATGTGGTGGAGGCGGCTCTGCAGCTCGCCGAGCAGTCGGGCGGAGAGGTCACCGTCCTCAGCATGGGCCCGGAGCCGGCCCTTGCCGCCATCCGGCGCGCCCTGTCCATGGGCGCCCACAAGGGTGTGCTGATCACCGATCAGGCCCTTCCCGGCGCAGACACCCTGGTGACGGCCAGGGTTCTGGCGGCCGCCATCAAGCGCGGAGAGTTCGATCTGGTGATCGGCGGCGTGGAGTCGACCGACGGATACACCGGCACACTGCCGATGGCGGTGGCCGAGTTCCTCGCCATCCCCAACGCCACGTTCGCTCGCCACGTCGAGGTGAAGGACGGGTCGATCCGGATCGAGCGGCAGACCGAGATGGGCTACGACGTGGTGGAGTGTCCGCTGCCCGCCGTGGTCACCGTGACCGCAGGTGCCAACCAGCCCCGCTACCCCACGCTCAAGGGCATCATGCAGGCGAAGCAGAAGCCGATGGAGAACCTCACGCTGGGCGATCTTGGGATCTCGGCCGAGGAGGCCAAGGCCACGCAGGAGGTCATGGGGGTCGAACCGGTCCCGGCGAAAGAGGCGGGCGAGATCCTGGAGGACCCGGGCGAGGCTCCGGCCAAGGTCGTCGAGCTCCTGTCGAAGGCCAAGGTGATCTAAGCGTGGGGGTTTGGGTCTACGCGGAGGTCGCCGACGACGGCAAGGTCGAACCCGGAGCCCTGGAGAACCTCACCAAGGCGCGGGATCTGGGCACAGAGGTGTCCGCGGTGGCGTTGGGTCCGGGAGCCACGCAGGCAGCGGCCACGGCCGGTGAGTATGGAGCGCAGACCCTGTACGCGAGCGATGACTCCGTCTACACCGATTACATCGCTCAGCCCGCCGTCCACGCGCTGCACGAGCTCATCCAGCAGCACCAGCCGGAGCTGATCCTGTTCTCCCCGACCTACGACTCCCGCGACGTGGCCGGCCGGCTCCAGGCCAGGACCGGCGCCACCCTCATGTCCAACGCCACCGACATCCTCGGCCCCGACTACGCCCAGACCCAGATCTTCGGCGGCCAGCAGATCGTGGACGTCACGCTCTCCGGGCCGAACCCGAAGCTGGTCATCGTCCGCCCCAAGTCCTTCGAGCCTCAGCCGAGTGGTGGCGGGCCGGCGCAGGTGGTCCCCGTCGAGGTGGAGATTCCGGACGAGCTCAAGAAGGCCAGCCGGGTGGAGCGCCACGAGCAAGCTGCCGCCGGGCCGAAGATTGAGGAGGCCAAGGTCATCATCGCCGGCGGCCGGGGCCTCCAACAGCCCGAGAACTTCAAGCTCCTGGAGGAGCTGGCCGGGGCCATCGGCAGCGCGGCCGTGGGGGCCTCCCGGGCCGTGGTCGACGCCGGGTGGGTTCCCTACGCCATGCAGATAGGTCAGACGGGAAAGACCGTGAGTCCCGAGGTCTACATCGCCGTGGGCATCTCCGGGGCAATCCAGCACCTGGTGGGGATGAAGACCTCAAAGCGGATCATCGCCATCAACAAGGACAGGGAAGCGCCCATCTTCCAGTACGCCGATCTGGGCATCGTGGGCGATGCGTTGAAGGTCCTCCCCGAGATCACCGCGGCCATCAAGGCGAAGAAGGGCTCGTAGGCGAAAGGACTCCCCGCCTTCGCTTCCTTCGTGGTGCTGACGGTCATGCTGTTCGGGTGCACCAAGTCCCACAAGCCGTCCGGATCATCCCCCAGGGTCTCTGGGGCGGAGTCGCCCTCAGGTTCGTCCGCTCCTTCCACGCTCCCGGCGATCCCATCGAGCTCCGGCCGGAGCCTCGGACCGAACCAGCCACCGATCGTCTGGATCGGGGGCGAGCTCACGGAATTGAAGGCGGACCGCCTCGAGCTGAAAGAGGCGTTCGGGTCAGTCGTCACCGTGCGCCTCCTGGGCGGGAACGCCAGCACGTTCTTACGCGTCTCGGGCGGAACGTGGCAGCGCGCGGAGCCGGGCACGGACGCGAAGATCGGGACGAAGGCCTGCGTGGAGACCCTGATGAACGGGCAGACGTTGCTGGCCCTCAGGGTATTCCTGGGGGCCGACTGTGGCCCCTCGCCCTAGACTCGCTCGAGGCCGCCCCGGCGCGGGAGAATGGATCAATGAGCCCCAACAGCGACCGGGTCACCACAGCCCATCTGGGCCAGTACACGAGGGAGACCGCCAACGAGATCGCGGGGGAGCTGGAGAAGGCGGGCATCATCTGGTGGTACAAGGAGCCGGGGTGGCTCAGCCAGGTGTGGGAGTACGGCGTCCGCCTGTTCGTCGACAACTCCCGCATGGTCGAGGCCAAGGCCATCGCCGAGCGAATCGTGGCCGCCCGTAACCCATGACGGCGCAACCCTCTGACAAGGTCCATGTGATCCGGTCGAATGAACTGCGTCCGGGGCAGCCAACCGCCGGGATGACTCGGGATGAAGCCTTCGCCACGCGATCCATGTGGGCGGGTCTGGTTCGGACGGAGCCCGGCATGCAATCGGGCTGGCACCATCACGGAGCTCATGAGACGGCCATCTACGTCCTGTCCGGCCGCATGCAGATGGAGTCGGGGCCGGGCGGCTCGGAGGTTGTCGAAGCGGGCGCCGGCGACTTCATCTACGTGCCCCCAGAAGCAATCCACCGGGAGAGCAACCCCAGCGAGGAGCAAGCGGTCGCGGTGATCCTCCGATCCGGAACGGGCCAGGTCGTGGTGAACGTGGAAGGTCCTGAGCCCTGACCGGTGGGGGCTACCAGGATCAGAAAGCCGCGCGCAGGTAGAAGGTGATCCCATCGCGCTCTACCGGCTCGGCCATGCCCTGATCCACGAGCAGGTCGATGTGCGCCACCACCTCGGACACGGCCAGGAAGTTGTCGAACCCCTCCAGGTGGGGGAAGAGCTCGTTGGCCAGCTGCCAGGCGGACTTGCCTCTTTCGTCGAGCATGTCCGCCAGGTCTCTAGTTCGACGCCGGTGATGCGATCGCATCTCCTCGATCACCGCCTGCGGATCCTCGATGGGCGGACCGTGTCCGGGAAACACTGTCGTCAGGGGAAGGGTGGAGAGGCGGTCCAGGCTGGCCAGGTACTCGATCAAGCTGCGGCGCCGCTCGGTCGGGTCCATGGGATCGGGCTCGATGAGCGGATTGGGGCTGATGTCCAACAGCAGGGTGTCCCCAGAGAACAGGATCCCGCTCTCCTGATGGTACAGGCAGATGTGGCCGGCCGTGTGGCCCGGCAGGTGAAGGACCTCCAGCTCGAAACCCTCGAACGAGATGAGCTCGCCGCCGCGAAGGGCGGCCGCTTCCTCCACCTCGGGACGGATTTCGGATCCGAGCTTTCGCTCTCGCTCGCCTATCTCGACGAGCTGCTCCATCGGCATCCCGGCCTGCAGGAGCAGCCGGCCGGTGGCCACGAGCATCGATCGGTCGGCCAGGTTCGGGAGGTCTCGCTCCCCCACCAGGATCTGGGCTCCTGAGATCTCGTGAAGCCTCGGCGCCATCCCGTAGTGGTCGGGGTGGGCGTGCGAGATGACGACGCGGGCGATCTGCTCCGGCGCCAGCCCGATCGCCGCGAGTCCGAGCAGCAGGGCGTTCTCGGTCGCCGGCGTGTTGGGTCCGCAATCGAACAACGTGATCGGGTCGGCATTGAACACGTAGACGTTGGCCGGTCCAACGGCGTACGGCGTGGGAACGACGATGCGCTCGAAGCGCAAGCCGCTCAGGTATGCAGGCATGGCGAGGAAGCAGTCTACGGACTGGCCGTTGACCCCCCTGGAGCCTCACGTCGGGCCTCTTCGTCGAGCACCTGCTGCGGGGGTTCGCCTGGCAGCCCGGCCAGACGCCATGGGAGGACGAACGTGAAGGTCACCACGGCCGAGATGCGCCCGTCCGCGTCGAGCCCGAGCACGGTCGGATAGCGCCCGTCGCCCCAGCCCGTGGCGAAGATCACGGTGTTAAGCGGCGGGTGATCGGTGAAGACCACCAACTCGCACGGCGGATAGGCCTTCTGCTTCTTCGCATAGTCGAGGCTGTCGAACAGCCACTGGCCGTTTCCGCCGGCGGCGATGTCGGCTCCTTCCTCCGAGATATAGCCTCCGTCGCCGCCGTCGGTGCCGAAGGAGAGCGCCCTGGATTCCACCCACCGTACCGGCGGATCGGGGCGAACCGCGAGCTCCACGAAGGCGACGCGCTGGTCGCCGTCGTCGAACCTCGCGAGGAGGAGCGTCACGGGGTAGCGGTCGCCCGGGACACTCAGATCGACGGGGGTGAGGCCCCTGGGAAAGCCCATCTCGGCACCGCTCGCCACCTCGAGCCGGCCGGAGGGTAAGGCCAGGTCGCCCGCGTGTGCCTCTTCGGAGCTGCTGAGACCTTCTGGGACGTCGAGGTCATACACAACTTCCGGGTCCCGATCGGTGGGGTGGAAATGGGTGAGGACACCCGTACGGCCGGTTGGGCACGGAAGGTTCTCTGCCAAGAGCGAGAGCCCCGCGCTCCGGCCGAGCGAACTGGGGCTGCAGGCCGACGGAAGCAGGACCGCGCCCAGCACGATGACGACGAGGATTCGCCTTCTGCGCACGAGAGATCCTTCTCTCTCGTAGTCGCCACCGATCGACCCGGGCTTGAGGCATCCGTCGCGGAGGCAGTCAGGCCCTACGGGATCGTGACCTTCGCGGTGAAGAGGTCCAGCTGGTGCAGCTCACCGTCCGGGTTGTCGCCCGTGCTGTTCGAGTTGTCGGACCAGGCCGGGTAGAACGCCTGCGACTGGAAGGCCGCGTGCGTGTAGTCCCCGTAGTCGAAGAAGCTCTCCGCGCCGTTTGCGTTCGAGGTCCCCTGGCTGACCTGGAAGTTCGGCGCGAAGGTCACTCCCCCGTCGGTCGAGAACGTCGCCCAGATCTGCACGTCGTCGTTCGGTATGCCGTCGGTGTCGCCGGGCCCGCCGTTGCCGAGGTCATTGCGAGCGTCGTACCAGGAGATCGCGACGTCGCCAGTGGCCTGGTCCACGGCGATGGCCGGGTTGACCTGGCTGTTCGTCCCCTGATCGTCGTTCAGCCTGACCGCTGCGGTCCAGGTCACGCCGCTGTCATCAGAGTACTGGAACATGATGTCCATGTTGTCGCTCTCGTTCTTCACCTCCTGGGTCCAGATCGCGTAGACCCTCCCGGAGTGAGGCCCGCCGCTCCGGTCCCAGGCCAGGCTCGCTTCGGCGTCGACCGAACGGTGAGGCTGGACCGGGAGATAGTCGAATCCCCCCACCCTGGTGCGGGCGAGGAGCTGTGGAACGGTGAACCCGGCCGGGTCGAGGCCGTCGGGATCGACAGCGGTGTAGATGTGCGCTCCCCCCTGACCGATGGTCTGGTCCTGATACGTCACCATGACCTGGCCGTCTGGCCCCACCGCAGTGTCGCCGTAGTTCCCTCTCCCGTTGGCCGTTGGGACGCTCTCCGGCTCGGTGAACGTGCCGAACTGTCCCAGCCCACTGACGGGAGCACCCGATGCCTGCACCACCGTCGAGGGGTAGCTCGTGTAGCTCACCCACACGCTGTTCGGCCCAACTGAGATCGACGGCTGGTCGGCACTCGCGGTGCCCTTGTTCCCGCCCCGCAGGCGCTTGGGAGTGGCGCCCTTGGGGGACCTGCTCCCCGTCGGGGTCGTGGGGACGATCTCGGTGACCTTCGTGAACGTCAAGCCCCCGTCCGTGGAGACCGCGATGGGGACGTTGTCGTTCGTATTGAGCAGATAGACCATCCACAGGTTGCCGTACTGGTCCCACGCCAGCTGCTGGTCGCAGCAGATCTCACCGAGAGAGTCACCGGCGCCGATGATCTGCCTGGTCCACGTGTTCCCTCCGTCGAAGGACACACCCTCGAAGAGCCCACTGACCACGTCGGGCAGCGTCGACATGGCCACGATGTTCGAAGGATTGGTGGGGTTGGCCGCGATGGCGTCCTCGGCCTCGTTTCCCGGCATCACGCTCACGTCGGCGTTGGGCGGGATGGGCTGGGCGGCCGCGCTCACCACCAGGGCCATGGTGACGAGCACAGGAACTGCCAGGGCGACCAACGACGACCTGGCGAAGACCCGGAGCGTCCTTTGCATCTCTCCCCTCCTCCTTCCGACCCCCCCGCGAGACCCTATCGCGCCAGGCGCGAACGTGCTCCGCCTGGTGGTGCGTCAGGTGATGGAGGACTGCGGTTCCACAGAGCGGGGACTTACCGGCCGGTGGCCGAGAAGTGCTGGTAGTCCTGGAACGAGCGCCAGTTCCCGCCCCAGCC
This sequence comes from Actinomycetota bacterium, assembly GCA_036505215.1. Classification (GTDB taxonomy): domain Bacteria; phylum Actinomycetota; class UBA4738; order UBA4738; family UBA4738; genus DASXTW01. The sequence continues at coordinate 86,112 of DASXTW010000087.1, forward strand.
CCACCTGATCGACTTGAACGCCGAGTACACGACGTCTCCCCGATGGATCATGCCTCGGGCATGCCGGGACCGATCCGCGTACTGGGCTCCGCTCGGGGGCAGGACTCTTCCACTGGAGGAAACGTAGGGGTTCTCCACCGGATTGATGTCGATGGCCCAGCCGTACGCGTGCTCCGACCAATCGGATCCCCCAGTGACCTTGCGGCAGTTGAACGCCGAGGTGTTGTCGGCGGCCATCGACCGGTCGTCGTCCCCTTTGTAGTCGTCGACCAGCCTCATCCGACGGATCGGATACCTGGCCTTGAACATGGTGTGGAATACCTTCACCACGTCTTGGGCGACCGACCTGTGCACGATCATCGCGCCCAAGTGAGCCTCGCGGTCGAACCCGAAATAGGACATCCTGATCAGCCGAAGGTTCTTGATCGAAACCGGGCACCCCTTGTGCCAGGAGTACTTCATCCGAGCTCGTGTGGCGGGATCGATGACGGTCACGCGGGCATACCAGCCGATGGGGTGAACGTCCTCGGAGGATGGAGTGGGAGAGGGAGATGGGCCGGGGGACCGGTTGGGCAATGAGGGATTGGAACTCTCAGGAGCATCCCCCTGGACGGTTACCGATGCCGGGGTTGTCGCTGACACGACCCGCTCCTTCGCTGACGCGCGGCCATAGTTGCAGGCCGTCGCCAGGATCGCGGCAAGGACAATTCCCAGGGCCAAGCGCTTCATCCGAGCCTCCTTCCTCCATCGTCCATATGTCGGGATCGTGGAGGAGCGCAGCAACGCGACCTTCACCCAAGCGTAACGATCGGGTTACCCCGATGGAAGGCATCGGCGGGGCAGCCGTTCCTCATGAGCCAAGGGCGAGGAGGCTCGATTCCGATCTTGGCTGGAGCCGGGTCAGGCTGCCTCGGCACGCTTCTTTCTCCCGCGCGCGATGTAGTAATGCAGCGGCTCGTGCGTCCAGCAGTATTTCGATCTGTTGTAGATGGAGAGCTTCGTGATACACCCCCCTTGGGCGCACACGCGGCCCTCACCCCACACCCGGTTCCTTCTGGGGAGCGACCGGACGGGGGCTCCCTTGAAGGACAGTGATTCCTCTCTCATGCGGCATCCCTTTCGAGCGCCCGGTGCCCCGAGCGCCCATCGATCCACGTCACGTCGGAGCTGTTCCCTGTCTGGGCCAGCGCCTGGTGGAAGTCGATGAGGTCGTCCCACCCGATCGGGGGGCCCGACCGTTCCTCCAGCAGCTCGAAGGGGGCCCGCCCGCCGACCGGGCGCACCTCGGCCAGAGCCAGGGCCTCCAGATCGGAGATGCTGAGGGACCGGAAATTGACGCGCTCGCATGCGGGACACAAGAACTCGAACAGGCCGACTCCTCGGGGGCTCACGAACACGTGAAGACCCTCGTGCTCCACCGTCATCGGCCCGCACCACATGCACCGGGCCTCGAATCGCAATTCCCGTCCGGTCCCCGGACCCCTTGTCCTCGCCATCTCCCACCCTTGTTCGAAGCGCTAGCAGTTCATACGAACGCGGACAGTGGATGGATGATTCCCAGGGGGCAGAAATCGACTTCCTGGCGTTCCGCAAGGAATTGGCGCCCTAGCTCTCCGCTCGGCCCCGCGCGGGGGAGTCCACCCGCTGGAGCCGCTCGACGGGGGCTGTCAGCTGCACCATCCGGGGTTCGAAGCCCAGCCGCTGCCACGCGAGGAGCGCCTCTTCGTTCTGGGCGAACGTCTTCAATGTGATCCGTTGCACGCCGCGCTCCCGGGCGAACTGTGCCACTTGAGCGGTGAGGGCGCCGGCCACCCCTCGCTCCCGATGCTCCCGCCTCACGTACACGCTCCCCAGCTCAACGGCCAGTTCCTCCGACATCGAGGAGGGCTTGTGGAGATGGCCCGCTGCCATCCCGACGATCTCACCGTTGAGTTCCGCCACCACCAGCAGGGCATCCGGGTCGGCCACGTCCGCTTGGTACCGGCGCCGCATCTCCTCGCTCAGGTTGGGGCGCGGAGTGAACACGCGCCAGGGCTCCTGCAAGGAGGCGAGCTCATGGAACAGCCTCATGACCGCGGGGAGATCGCCCTCCGTGGCCGGACGGATCCTCAGCTCGTCCATGGGTCGAGCCGCGCTCACTTCCCGGAGAACTCCGCCTTGCCGGGCCCCTGCTCCAGAAAGGATCGCATCCCGGTCTTCTGGTCCTCGGTGGAGAAGAGATCGGCGAACAGCTCGCGCTCCAGGACGACCCCGCTTCGGAAATCGCCTCGGACCCCCCAGTTGACCGCCACCTTCGCCGCGCGGAGGGCCTGGAGAGGCCCTCGGGCGTACCCCCGAGCCGCCTCGACCGCCTTCGGATAGACCTCTTCCGCGGGGAAGACCGCGTCGACCAACCCGATCAGCTTCGCCTCGTCGGCTTTCACGTGGCGGCCTGAATAGATCAGATCCTTTGCCCGGGCCGGTCCGACCAGCCTGGGAAGGCGCTGGGTCCCTCCGGCGCCCGGCATGATGCCGAGGAGGATCTCCGGCTGGCCGATCCGCGCGTCCTCTGCCGCGTAGCGCAGGTCGGCGCACATGGCCAACTCGCACCCTCCCCCCAGGGCGTAGCCGTTGATAGCGGCGATCGTCACCTTGGGGATCTCCTCGACCAGGTTGAAGGCGTCCTGGAGCGTGGTGATCATCGGCTTGACCTCCCGGGGGCTCAAGCCGAGCATCATCTTCACGTCCGCTCCCGCAGCGAAGATCTTCTGCCCGCCCCAAATCACCACCGCTCCCACGTCCTCGCGCTGGGCTGCCTCCGTCGCAGCTTCCTGCAGGTCTCTGGTGAGGTCCTCGTTGATGGCGTTCATGGGAGGGCGATCGAGCCGTATCGTGGCCACCCCGCCCTCCACCTCGACGCGGACGAACTCTCCCATGAGGAACCTCCTTTTGGCCCTACCGCTTTCGCTACTTGAGGGCCTTCTTTGGGCCCCTACCGCTTTCGCTACTTGAGGGCCTTCTTTGGGCCCCTACCGCTTTCGCTACTTGAGGGCCTCCTTTGGGCCTACCGCCTTCGCTACTTGAGGGCCACGGTCGCGGCCGGCCGGGCACCATGGGATGGAGCGCGGTAAGTCTATTCGGGCCCTCCGCGCGGCGACCGGTTGAGGCCTTCCCGAAGGCGGGTACGGTCCACGCCGAACTCCCGCCGCCGCATCCGGGGCGCAATCTACGTCTCCGGTGGGCGCCTCGGCCGGGAGGAAATTTTTCCGGATTTCGTGTTTGAAGCGCTTTGCGGGCGGGCAGCCTAACGACACGGGCGGGCGCCGGACCTCCGAACCCCCCCTCGCAACGACGACCGTCCGCTTTGGAGCCGCCTCTTCTCGAGAGAGGCGGCTCCTTCGTTTCAGCCCAGCGGACATGGCGTCCTCCATCGGGCCGGCACCCGGCGTCAGGCTTCCCGTGAGTTGTGCGAGGATTCGCCGCATGGAGTTGGGCATCGCCGGCAAGACGGCGATCGTCACGGGGGCGTCCAAGGGCCTGGGCCGGGCCATTGCCGAGGAGCTCGTCCGGGAGGGTGTCAACCTGGCCATCTGCTCCCGTTCCCAGGAAGAGATCGCTACCGCGGCCAAAGAGCTCACCGAGTCCGGCGGAACCGTCTACGAGCAAGCCGCCGACGTCACCGATCCCGCGCAGGTACGGGATTTCGTTGCTCGGTCCGCCGAGGCCCTGGGAGGGATCGATTTCCTGGTGAACAACGCCGGGCGAGCCCACCCCGGCAGCTTCGAGACGCTGACAGACGAGGACTGGCACACCGACCTCGACGTCAAGCTCCTGTCGATGATCCGATGCGCTCGCGAGGCCCTGCCGCACATGCGAGCCCGTGGCGGCGGACGGATCGTGAACATCAACTCGGTACTGGGCCGGTCCCCGGACCCCAATCTGTTCGCCACCAGCGTCAATCGGGCCGCCTCCATCTCGCTCACCAAGACGTTGGCCCTCCAACTCGCCAGGGAGAACATCCTGGTGAACAGCGTCAACATCGGGTCCGTCATCACGCCCCAGTGGGAGAACATCCACCAGCGGAGGGCTCCCGATCTCTCGGCGGAGGAGTTCTTCCGACAGGCGGCGGAAGGGATCCCCATCGGGAGATTCGGCCGGCCGGACGAAGTGGCCGGGGTGGTGGCGTTCCTCCTCTCGGAGCGGGCCTCCTACATCACGGGCGCCTCGATCGACGTGGCAGGAGGAGCGGGCGGACACATCTGATGAGGGCACTGGTCGTCGCGCCGGTCGCCTGAATCCAGGCCGCCATCGCGCACGCCGGAACCGTCCCGCGGGTCTGGCCACTTGGGGGAACGTCTTGTCGCAAATGAATGCATCTGCAATCGGACGCTACACTTGCACGTGCAATGTTGAATCAGGCCGAGGCCGTCCTCGATCTGCTCCGGTCGCGGGGCTTTCGGATGACCCCTCAGCGGCGGGCGATCGTGTCCGAGATCATGTCGTCCGAGGGGCACATCAATCCGGCGGCCGTAGCTCGGCGCGTCCGGGGGCGTGTGCCGGACGTCAATCCCTCGACGGTGTACCGAACGCTCGATCTCCTCGAGGAGCTCGGGGTTCTATCCCACGCCCATTTGGAGGCAGGCCCGGAGTATCACCGTTGGCCCGACGGCCAGCACGTCCATCTCACCTGCTCCCGGTGTGGGTCCGAGGAGTCGCTCTCGATCGGGGAGGCCGAACGGCTGAAGAAGCTGATCTCCCGCCATCACGGCTTCCGCCCGGATCTCACCCACTTCGCCATCTCCGGCCTCTGCTCAGACTGTCAGGAGGCGCGGACGAGCACGGGGTAGCCGACCGCCCCGACCCTCGTCGACCAGAATTGTTGCATGTATCCTCTTTTGCAACACGTTGCGATCCGGTGCTTGAATCCGGCAGTCCGATGGCGATACGCGAGAGCAACCCGCACACATGATCGGCATCATCTCCGAGGTCGCGGAGAAGGGATTCCGGTTCGGAGTCCTGGTCTCGGCAGCGCTGTTCGGGTTTCGTCACGGGATCGACTGGGACCACATCGCCGCGATCACGGACATCACCAGCTCGCAGGAAGAACGACGCCAGGCGATCGTGTTCGGGACCCTCTATGCGCTGGGGCACGCGCTGGTCGTTTTCGCGCTCGGGATGATCGCCATCGTGGTCGGCAAGGAGCTTCCGGAAGGCGTGGACGAAGCCATGACCCGCGTGGTGGGAGTGACCCTGCTACTCCTCGGGGTCTACGTGTTCGTCTCGTTGATCCGCCATGGACGCGACTTCCGGCTTCGGAGCCGATGGATGCTCATCTTCGCGGGGGTTCGCAAGGGAGTGCGATGGTTTCGCGCCAGGAGACCCCGCGAACAGCGCAGGGCCGAATCTGCAACTGGGGGAGTGCACGAGCTTGCTCCGGGGGGCGCTCTCTCCCCCGTTCTCGTCGGGGCACACCCGGACACTGACACGGAGGACGCATCGATGTGGCACCACGGGCATCACGGGCGCCGTGGGCACCACCATCACAGCCGGCCAGAGCCCGACGACACCTTCATGAACTACGGAAGGCTCACGTCCTTCAGCGTCGGCATGATCCATGGGATCGGGGCCGAGACCCCGACCCAGGTCCTCGTGTTCTTGGCCGTGGCGGGGGCGGGCGGTGTCCTCTCCGGCGTTCTGGTCCTCCTGGCATTCATCGCCGGGTTGCTGACGTCGAACTCGCTGATCACGCTGGGATCGGCTCTCGGGTTCCTCAAGGCATCCAAGAACTTCGCCATCTACGCCTCGGTGGCCGTGCTCACAGGGGTATTCAGCCTGGTGATCGGGACGATCTTCGTGCTCGGAAAGACCACGGTGCTCCCGGCCATCTTCGGCGGCTGAGTCGCCGCGCTACCCCGCGTATCCTCCACTCGTGCTCGGTCGCCGGGTCGCTACGGCTGACGCCGTTCTCTATGCGGCGTCGGTGGTCATCGCCGGCGTCGTGGCGCTCGCCGCCGGTATTCCCTTGCTCCGCGAATGGGGGCGGCTGGCTGCTCCCGCGTATGCGGCAGGCGCCGTCGTGGCCGGGTGGCTCGCCTTTCGGCGGCCGGCGAGTGGGCCGACCGGCCGCGGCCTGACCTGGCTCGCCCTGGTAGTCCTGATCGGAGCGGCCCTCCTGCCCCTGGGACTGGAGACCGTGTGGCGGGCCAGAACCGCCCCAGGGCTTCACGCGCAATCCGAAACGATCGTGACGGAGGAGGCCGCCCGAGCCCTGAGGCGAGGGATCGATCCCTACGCGGCCGAGTACCTCCATGGGCCGCTCGAGGCGCGTCCGCTCGGCACGAAAACTCACTTCCCCTACCTTCCCGCGATGCTCGCGTTCGGGTTGCCCCGAGCCTTCGACGGTTCGAGCGCCCTGGCCGATTCCCGGGTCGCCTTCGGCGCGTTCGCGCTCGCCGTGGGCGCTCTGGCCCTCACCCGCCCGCCGCTGAGGCGCGCCCCCCTGGTGCTTCGGCGTGTCAGCTTCCTCGTCCTGGCGGTCCTGCCAACAGGCGCCCTTCTGATGGCCACCGGTGGCGACGACCTCCCGGTGCTGGCCCTCATGCTCCTGGCCATCGTCCTCGTCGACGAGGGGATGCCAGGTGCGGCCGGTGCGGTGGCAGGGCTTGCCGCGGTCACCAAGCAGACCGCATGGATCCTCCTTCCCTTTCTCGCCCTGGCCGCACACGACCGGGAAGGACGACCTGCCCGCGGGCGTTTCTCGCTGACGTTTGCGGCGGTCGTGGCCGCGGGAGTGATCCCTTTCATCGCTTGGGGTCCAGGAGACTTCGTGGAAGACGTGATCCGGTTTCCCCTCGGTCTGGGCCGGCAACGAAGCGCGGCCGGGACGCCGACCCTGGGAACTGGGCTGATTCGCCTTTTCCCCTCCCTCCGGACCCCGCTGACCCTGGTACTGCTCTCACTGGTGCTCGCCGTGTTCGTCTTCATCCTGGTGAGGCGGCCACCAACCACGGCCTGGACGGCATCGGAAGACGCGGGCATCGTGTTCTTGGCGGCACTGCTTCTCGCGCCGGCGGCACGCTTCGGGTACGTGGTCTACCCGATCGATCTTTTCGTGTGGGCATGGGCGCTCCGAGCCGCCCGGCTGCCCGGGGTCGTTTCCTCGAACGACGTGCCTCCCACGAAGATGCAGGAGTCGGGTGGGATCGTCTCCGAGGCAGGCGGCACGTTCAGACAGTGACCGACGTCCAAGCAGCTCGACCGCTTCGACGACGAGCGCTTCAGGCCGGCGTGGCCAGTCCCAGGATCTTCCCGGCAGGCATCCGCACGGAGGAATCGGTCGCGTCGAGGGCCACGCAGACCGTGCCGATGCATGCTCCCCGCGCATCGCGCAACGGGCCGACCCGGGCCTGGAAGAGCCGGTCCCCCCACTGCATCTCGAACGTGACGGTCTCGCCGTCCAGTGCTCGTCGATGGGCAGCCAGTGGGTTGGGGTCGGGGGCGTCGTCGTTCACCAACTCGAGGAGTGACACCCCAACGAGCTGATTCGGCCCGATCCCAAGAGGCGCGAGCCCTCCTCCCAGCGATGAGGTGAAGACCAGGGACGAATCGGTCGTCCAGATGAGGGCGGGGCACTGATCCACGAGCACACGAAACGTGTCCGGGGGGCGCGCCAGGGCCTCAGCCACAGCGTCCCGACCCGAGACGTCGATGGTGACGCCCGTGAGCTCCCACTGCTTCATGCGATGCTCCCTTGTCAGCGGACGGGCAAACCGTATTCAGCGGACGGGCAAACAGTATGAGCATGATGGGTAGACGCAAATCCGCCGGTCAGGTGATTGCACGGACCTGGTCCGGGGGAGGTCGAAGGATGGATCAGGCGAGAAAGAGAAGTAGGTCATGGCCATGCTTCGAAGAAGGCGCTCATGGAAAGCGTACACGCACAGGGTGCATGGACGAGGGATGGCAGTCCCCAGCTCTCCTCGATCGTGTGCAGCAACGAGTAGTGCGTGTACCGGGCGTCTGATCGGAACCCCTTTCGCACGGTGGGGCCCGCCACGATCGTGACTACCCTCCCGCCGTCCTGGCCCGCGTAGGACGAGCTCTCGTCCCACGTCAGGAACAGGACGCCGTTCGGGCGAAGAGATGGGAGGAGCCGGGGGATCAGGCGTTTCAGGAACCCATCACCCTCGGCAACCCCGCAGTCGTGCATGTTGTGGCACTCATCGGGCGTGATCCACACGAACCTCGGCAGCACGTGGCCATCCAGATCCTGATCGAGCTGGGTGAGGGCGACCACGTTCGAGCATCGCGCAGGGTCGGTGGCGATGTCGTCGAAATACATGAAGGGGTCGTGCTTCTTCGCGTACCTCCCGGCGACGGCCCCGGTGAAGCACGGCGAAGGCAGGCCTTCCATGTACGCCTTCCACGAGATGCCGGCGTTTTCCAAACGATCAACCAGGTTGGGGGCGTCGACACGGCAGTCCGTGCAGTCGGACCGGATGTCGAATGTCGAGCCTCCCAAGAGAGCAAGGTAGTTGGGCAGCGAGGGATGTCTGATGGCGTGGTAGTCGAGCGCCAGCCCGTACTTGCCGGCGAGGCGGTTGATGTATGGCGTATCGGGATTGCCGATGATCTCTCCGAACGCCTTGTTCTCCATGACGATGACGATCACCCGCGAGAACCCACCGCGGGGATGCGCGGCACCAGCGGAGCCAGCAGGGGAAGACGTGCCGGCCGGCGGTGACGAGCCTGGAGTCTTCGGGCCCGCGCACGCTGCCCCGGCCAGGGCCACCGCGACCGCGGCGACGCGCAGGGTGCCGAGCCTAGAACCGGGGCGTTTCGGTGTACTCGCCGAAGACGTCCTTGAGCGCGCCGATGATCTCTCCCTCCGTGCAGTAGGCCCTGGCGCACTCGACGAGCAGCGGTACCAGGTTCTCATCGGTGCCCGCCGCGGCCTGCAGCTTCTCCAGCGCCGCTTGCGCGCCCGTCCCATCCCGATCGGCACGGAGCTGGCGGACTCGCTCGATCTGCCGCTCCTCGGTCTCGGGCGGAATCACCAGCACGTCGATGGGCTTGTCGTGAGGATCGACGAACTCGTTGACTCCCACTTTCACCAGCCGGCCCTTCTCGTACAGCTCCTGCTCGCGGTAGGCGGCGTCCGCGATCTCCGATTGGAAATAGCCCCGCTCGATCCCCACCAACATCCCTTCGAGCATCGAGCCCCTGCCCATCTCCTCGATCTTCGTGAAGTATTGCTCGGCCGCCTCCTCCATCCGATCCGTGAGCGCTTCCACGTAGTAGGAGCCGCCCAGGGGATCGATCACGTCGGCCACTCCGGTCTCGTACGCGATGATCTGCTGGGTCCGCAGGGCGATCTGGGCGGCCTTCTCGGTTGGGAGCGCGAGGACCTCGTCCAGGGCGTTGGTGTGAAGCGACTGCGTCCCGCCCAGGACGGCAGCCAGCGCCTCCAGGGCCGTGCGCACGATGTTGTTCTCCGGCTGCTGCGCGGTGAGCGAGCACCCCGCCGTCTGGGTGTGGAACCGCAGCCTCCAGGACCTCTCGTCCTTCGCCCGGTAGCGCTCCTTCAACCATCTGGCCCAGATGCGCCGGGCCGCTCGAAACTTCGCGATCTCCTCGAAGAAGTCGATGTGTGAATTGAAGAAGAACGATAACCCCTGGGCGAAGGCGTCGATGTCGAGGCCGCGGTCCTGGCCAAGCTCCACGTACGAGAACCCGTCGGCCAGCGTGAACGCCAGTTCCTGCTGGGCCGTCGAACCGGCCTCCCGGATGTGGTACCCGGAGACGCTGATCGGGTGGAAGTTGGGGACCTCAGACGCGCAGAACTCGATGAGGTCGCCGATCAGCCGGAGGTGCGGCCGGGGCGGGAAGATCCACTCCTTCTGGGCGATGTACTCCTTGAGGATGTCGGTCTGCAGCGTCCCGTCCAGCGTCTTCCAGGACACGCCTTGCCGCTCGGCCGCGGCCAGGAAGAAGGCGAACACGACGACGGCCGGCCCGCTGATGGTCATGGACGTGGTGATGTCACCCATGGGGATCCCGTCGAACAGCGTCTCGAAGTCGGCCAGCGAGTCGGTGGCGACGCCGCACCGGCCCACTTCCCCCTCGCTCCGTGAGTCGTCCGAGTCGCGTCCCATGAGGGTTGGCATGTCGAACGCCACGGACAGGCCGCCCTGGCCTTGCTGGAGGAGGAACTTGTAGCGGGCATTGGTCTCCTGCGCCGAGCCGTAGCCGGCGAACTGGCGCATGGTCCACAGCCGGCCTCGGTACATGGTGTGGTACACCCCCCGGGTGAAGGGGTAGTGCCCCGGGTACCCGAGGTCGCGGTCGTAGTCGAGGTCCTCGACATGCTCCGGCGTATACAGAGGTTCCAGCGGTTCGCCGGAAATCGTCTGGAAGTCCACGTCCCGCTCGCCGGCCTTCCGATAGTGGTCCTGCCAGCGTTCGAGCTCGCGCCTGTCCATGGCCTCTCCCTGGTGCGCCCTACCGCACCGCGCCGCCAACCCTCTCGAGCAGTATCTCAGCCGCGCGATAGGGATCGATGCGCCGATCGGCGAGATCGCGAACCAGTGGGTCCTGGCCGTCGCCTTCGAGCAGCCCGGCCGTCCGCTCCCGTAGCCTGAACGCCACCATGCTCTTGACCTCCTCGACGACCCGGCGGCGGCGTTTCTCGTCCAGCGTGCCCGACTCCTCCTGGTGTTTCCGGTGCTGGTCGATCGCGTCCCACAGCTCGTCGATGCCCTGCCCGGAAACGGCCGAAGTCTTGGCGATGGGAGCCACCCACTCCGTCTTCGGCCCCATCCGGAGCATGTTCCTGAGGTCTCGGACGGCCTCCTCGGCGCCGTCGCGATCGGACTTGTTCACCACGAACACGTCGGCGATCTCCAGGATCCCCGCCTTGGCAACCTGCACGTAGTCTCCCCAACCGGGCGCGACGATCACGAGCGTCGTATCCGTGGCTGTGGCCACCTCGACTTCGGCCTGGCCCACGCCGACCGTCTCCACGATGATCAGATCCTTGCCCGACGCGTCGAGGACCCGGAGGGCCTCGGGAGCCGCCAGGGCCATGCCGCCCAGGTGGCCCCGCGTGGCCATGGAACGGATGAAGACCTGAGGATCGGTGGCGTGGGCCTGCATGCGGAGGCGGTCGCCCAGGAGCGCACCGCCAGAGAACGGCGACGTGGGATCGATGGCCAACACGGCCACGGACTGGTCTCGAGCCCGAGCCGCCCGAACCAGCTGCTCCGCCAGGCTCGACTTCCCCACGCCCGGGGACCCGGTCAGCCCGACCGTGTAAGCGCGGCCGGTCTGCGGGTACAGGGCTTCAGACAGCCTCGCCAGGTCCTTCGACCCGTCCTCGACCAGGGAGATCGCCCTGGCCACGGCCCGCCGATCACCGGCCAGCACTTTCTCGGCGAGGGCCGACGCGTCCACTGTGGGCAAGGGTACCCCCGCGGACGGCTCAGGCGACCCCCGTCACGCTGAACAGACGCCACTCTCCGGGAACCCCCTTTAGTTGGTGCGTCCCACGATCCTCGAACTCGATGCCCGACCCTGCCACGAGGTCCTTCACTGTGCTCGAGACGAGCACCTCACCCGGGCCGGCCAGAGAGGCCACCCGGGCCCCCGTGTTCACCGCCACACCCGCCAGCTTCTCGCCGAGCACTTCGCATTCGCCGGTATGAAGCCCGGCCCGCACTTCGATGCCCAAGAGCCGAAGCGCATCGCGGATAGCCCACGCCGACCTGATCGCTCGAGCCGGACCGTCGAACGCCGCCAGGAATCCGTCCCCCGCCGTGTCGATCTCCCTGCCCCGGAATCGCTCG
>DASXTW010000088.1:0-22676 GCA_036505215.1 Actinomycetota bacterium
GGTGGGCATGAGGATGGTCGCTCCGATCCCCATCAGCCGTGCTGCGAGAGCAACCGCCTGGGCATGATTCCCGGAGGAATACGCGACCACGCCCGCTTTGCGCTGCTCGGGGGAGAGCGTGCAGATGCGGTTGTATGCCCCACGGAACTTGAAGGCGCCGCCTCGCTGGAGGTTCTCGGCCTTCAGAAAGACGGTGGCGCCGGTCTGCTCGTCGAGCGTGCGGGAGTGCAGGACGGGCGTGTGATGGGCCACGCCTTCGAGACGCCGCGCCGCCGCCTCGATGTCCTCGAGCGCGATCACTCTCTCAAGGTACGCGACTGACCTGGCCCCCGGCCGGTGCGGGCTGAGCCAGCCTTCGAGCCCTTCGTCAATCCGTCCGGCGCAGGATCCAGAGCCCCGTGTTCATGTCGCTGGCGAAGATCAGGCCGGTGGCCTCGTCGACCACGACCCCCCACACCTGTGTCGTGCTGGGCAGGACGAAACGCTGCCTTGGCTTGCGCGGGTTCTCTCCGGCGGGCGGGACGAAGTACGCCACCTCCCGGGGATTCCTGGGGTCGCTCGCGTCGATCACCCGAACGCCGTCGGAGTACCAGGACGCGTAGACGGTCGTCCCCACGAGGAATGGGTTGTGGATCGTGTAGTCACCGGCTCCCTGGTCATCGGTACCGAGCGAGTTCGGCGTGTGGTACTCACCGATCTGCACGGGTGAGGCGAGGTTCGAGTAGTCATACACCCGGAGGTATCCGAAGCCCTTCTCGATCCCGGCGCCGGAGGCCTTGCAGAAGTCCTCGTCCGCGGTGAAGAGCAGCTTGCGGGCATCGTCGTAGTTCGACGAGTGGCCGTCTCCGTCGGCGTTGGCTGGGTACACCGTCCGCGCTTCGAACATTGGGTGGGCCGGGTCGGACACATCCACGGCCACGAAACCGCTGTCCCAGTACGAGAGGAATACCAGCCTCCCGTCGGCCGACGGCTCGGCCCCGTGCCCGAACAGCGCGTCGGGGTCACAGCCCTGCTCTGTTCCGGGAGCCACGCCGTCATGCAGAAATCCCCAGCTGGAGACTTCCACCGGGTGCGCGGGATCGGTGATGTCCACGAGACGGAACGGACCCCTTCCCTGCTCGTCCTGCCGTCCGCTTGGTGAGGAATCGTCGGGCTCCTCGCTGGAAGGTACGGTGGCGTAGGCGAATGTCCGGCCGAGGTCCGGGCGATCCTCCACCTCGAACTCGTGCACGCCGCGGGCGCAGCAGCCGCTGTCGTAGAACCCCAGCTCGACTGGATGGACCGGATCGGTGACGTCCCACAGCATCAGGCCTCGCGGAAAGCTCGTGTCGCGGCGGGACCCACCGCACACCTGGATACCGACAGCTGCCACGTCGTGTCCAGCCAGGGGTCCGAACTCGGCCGTGTACACCACGACGTCTTCGGCAGAGGTCCCCATGGGGTTCTGGAGCTTGGAAACGATCAGCGGGTTGGCGGGGTCGTGGGCGTCGACCACCACGACGCCGCTGTCCGGGGGCTCCGGGCAGAAGCGATTGTTTCCATTGGCCCAGTCCGTGAAGCCCCAATGACCGACATATGCAAAGCCGTCGTGCACCCAGACATCCGCGTTGTAGCCACGGCCGCCGAGGTCGTTGTGGCCAACGGCCTCCATGTTGAAGGCCTCGCCGCCTCGCTGCCCTCCCTTGAATTCCTGTTTGGATTCCTCCAGCCGGTGCTGCTCGTCGGTGAACAGCTCATCGTCGTTCGAGGGTACGGCCAGGACAGCTGTGGAGGTAAGCAGCACAGCGGCCACAGCGACGATCGACGCTCCTCGGAGTCTGCGCATGGCACTCCCCTTTCTCGCCTGCCCGCGCCCGAGGTGGCCTGCGGCTGGACCCCACGCGTGGCGGACTCCAATGCTCGGCGCCGAAGTGTAGACCGGCTCTCTCGACGCGTCGAAGCGAAACCCACAGCGCGTGGGCCGCCCCAATCGGCGAACCGAGCTCCGTCTCGAGGCCGACCCATCGCTCCGTCCAAGGGCCGACCGAGGTTCGGCCCTCGCTCCGATGGAGGCTCCGCGGACCAGATCTACCGTTGTCTCCGGACGAACCGGAGGTACCGACATGAGCGAATGGAATGAGGAGCAGGCAGCGCCCGAGCAGGGAAGGCCGGTTGCGATCGTAACGGGAGCCTCTCGCGGGCTGGGTCTGGCTCTGGCTCGAGCGCTGGCGCGACGTGGGTGGGCGCTCGTGATCGACGCCCGCGGCAGAGCGCACCTGGACGCTGTGGCCGCAGAGCTGGGCACGACGACTGAAATTCGGGCCATCCCTGGCGACGTCTCGTATGACCGCCACAGGACCGACCTGGTGCGAGCGGCCGAGGAGCTCGGCGGCCTGGACCTTCTGGTGAACAATGCCAGCACTCTCGGGCTGAGTCCCCAGCCCAACCTGGATCGCTACCCCTTGGAGGAGATCGCCCGCGTGTACCGGGTCAACGCGCTGGCTCCCCTCGGGCTGCTCCAGCGGGCCCTGCCGCTGCTTCGAAGCTCGGGCGGGCGGGTGGTGAACGTGACTTCGGACGCGGCCATCGAGGGTTACCAGGGATGGGGCGGATACGGCTCGTCGAAGGCGGCTCTGGAGCAGCTCTCCAACGTGCTCGCTGCCGAGCATCCCGACCTGAAGATCTACTGGGTTGACCCTGGCGACATGAACACCCAGATGCACCAGGAGGCGTATCCGGGAGAGGACATCTCGGATCGGCCACCGCCCGAAGCGAGCGTCCCGGGCATCCTCCGGTTGATCGACGAAGACCTCCCGAGCGGCAGGTACCGAGCCCGGGACCTGGTCCCCTCGGCCTTTCTGGAAGGGGCGGGCAGCGCGGCGTGAGCGCCGTCCTGGAGGTCTCCTCGCCGCTGCGATTCGAGGTCCCCCCGGAGCTCGAGGCCGGCGACCCGGCCGAGACGCGGTGGTTCGGTCGTGACGACGTGCGGTTGATGGTGGCGTATCGGCACGACGGGCGGCTCGTTCACTCGCGGTTCTACGAGCTGCCGCGCTTCCTCGTCCCGGGCGACCTGTTGGTGATCAACACCTCGCGGACCCTCCCCGCCTCTCTTCCCGCCACACTCGAGGGTGAGACCCTGGAGCTGCATCTCTCCACGCACCTCCCGGACGGGAGGTGGCTGGTGGAGCTTCGCCGGCCACAGGACCGGGGCTCGATCCCGTTCCTGGAAGCACGGGCCGGGCAGCGCATCCGGCTGCCCGCGAGTGGGACCGCCCGCCTCCTCGCTCCTTTCGATCCTCGCGATGGGAGCTCGGGGCGCCCGCCTGGGACCCGTCTGTGGATCGCCGAGATCCACCTTCCCGAGGACCTCCTGTCCTACCTTGGCCGACACGGGCAGCCGATCCGATACGGGCACGCGCTCCGGGCGTGGCCCCTGTCCTCGTACCAGACCGTCTACGCCGTGGAGCCCGGGAGCGCCGAGATGCCCAGCGCCGGCCGGGCCTTCACCCCCGAGCTCATCACCCGGTTGATGGCGGAAGGAGTGGGCATCGCCCCGATCGTGCTGCACACGGGGGTGTCCTCTCAAGAGGAAGGCGAGCGGCCCTACCCCGAGTTCTACCGCGTTCCCGCCACGACGGCCCGCCTGGTCAACGCCGTTCGAGCCTGGGGCGGCCGGGTGGTGGCGGTCGGAACGACCGTCGTCCGGGCGCTCGAGTCAGCATCGAACGAGACCGGCGTGGTGAGCGCCGCTGAGGACTGGACCGACCTGGTGGTGACGCCCGAGCGAGGGGTCCGGGCCGTGGATGGCTTGCTCACAGGGTGGCACGCCTCGAAGACGTCGCATCTTCTTCTGCTGGAGGCCGTGGCCGGCCGGGCCCTCGTCGAGGCCTCGTACCGGGCTGCCCTGCGTGAGCGGAATCTGTGGCACGAGTTCGGCGACCTCCATCTGATCCTTCCCTGAGGTTGGGGAAGATTCCGCCGGCCTGACCTGGCCCAAGGACCCGAGCTCAGGTCTGGCCGA
Organism: Actinomycetota bacterium; assembly: GCA_036505215.1. Lineage (GTDB taxonomy): Bacteria > Actinomycetota > UBA4738 > UBA4738 > UBA4738 > DASXTW01. The sequence goes on from DASXTW010000088.1 coordinate 4,001, forward strand.
CCACGAACCCCCCGAACATCTGCGTGGGGTGGACGTCGCAGTGGAAGAAATACCGACCGGCAGAGAGCGCCTGCACCCGGTAGGTCTCGGTCTTGGGGCCGACCACCAGCGTGCCCGTGAACAGCGACCGGGCGTTTGGATCCTTCCTGGGATCGGCCGAATAGATGTGGATGTCGTGGGGGGTGTTAGGGTCCTGGTTTCGGAACTCGATCGTGAACGGTTGGTCGGCCGGCGCCGCGAGGCACTTCTGCTCGAAGGTGATGCCCTTTGCTGTCTCCTGGAGCCGTGTACCGCTGGGCGTGCACGAGTAGCTGACGGGCTGGGGAGGTGACCCTCCGGCACCTGGAGCCGGAGACGGAGCCGTGGACCCAGAGGCCTGCTGGCCGGCCGGCTGGAAGACGGCCCATGCTCCGAGGACGACGATCCCGACGACCACCAGGCTGCCGGCAAGTAGCACCAGGGCCGGCGTCCGCCGCCTCATGCCGAGGGCGACGACGACCCCAATGGCCAGGGGGATGCCGAAGACCACCGCCAGTGTGACCCGCGACGAATCGAGCAGTCCCAGCACGAAACGCACCCCCGATGAAGGCTACCCCGCCCGGGAGGGCGGGACTCAGGCCGGAATCGAAGGATATCCCTCCGGCCGTGGGCCCGCGGGGGGTCACTCATGCGGGGGATGTCGCTCGCACTGCTTGTCTGTTACCCTCCTTTGCCATATTCATGATCGAAGCCCCAGGGAGTGCCCCGACTGGTATGCGCTGGTCCCGGCGCGGTCTGATCAGGACCGCAGGATTGGTGTTCGTGTGTTTCATCACAGTCGTGGCTGTCGCTCCCAACGCCGGCGCCGACAATGCCCTCGGCATCGGCGGGTTCGCCCGTATGAAGGTGCCCACGGAGGACCAGACACCTCCCGAGCCGCCCGATGCCGGCACCGAGGCAGGCCCCGAGCGCTCGACCAGTCTCCTGGAGGTCTGCCCGGTGGACCGGCCTCGTCGCTACATCGACGACTTCGGTGACGCTCGGTGGGCGGGAGGATTCCATCGCCACCAGGGAGTCGACATCATGGCCCCTCTGGGCACGCCGATCCGGGCACCCTTCGACGGCAAGGCCAAGAAGTCGAGCAGTTGCGCCGGGGGGCTCGGCGTCTACGTCCACGGCAAGCGCGGGTTCGTGTTCAACGCCCATCTCGCCCGCCTGGGCAAGCTGGGCAAGGTGATGGCCGGCGAGGTGATCGGCTACGTCGGTAACAGCGGGGACGCCCGGGGAGGGTCCACCCACGACCACTTCGAGTGGCATCCGGGTGGAGGGCGGGCGGTGGATCCGTTCCCGCTCCTCAACTCGGCCTGTCGAACCGCTCCCAACAGGCCGAAACCTCCTCCCAGGACAGCGACGGTCCTGTAGTCCGGCGGCGCGGCGTTCACCCTTCTGCCGCGCTGGCGTGCAGCCGATCGACCACAGACAGTGACGACCGACCAGCGCTTTTGACCGGGCGTACCGGCCCGGCTAGAGTGCCGGGACCCAATCGAAGGGAAACAGGGAAGGGGGAACAGGGATGGGCAGGAATCGTTTGTTGCTCGTGCTGGCGCTCATGCTTGTCACGGGACTGACGGCCATCATCAATGCTCCCGCCGCTCGCTCCAGCGCCACAGGTACGTTCATCGTGTTGTGGAAGAACAACTCGGTACCGGCCGATGCGGCCGCGACCATCCAGAAGGCTGGAGGGAGTCTGGTCCACAGCTATTCGGCCATCGGCGTGGCCGTCGCCAGATCGGACAGCCCCTCCTTCCGAGACAAGCTGCTGGCGGCCGACAAGTCCATCGAAGGCGCGGCTGCCACCGGCAAGTTCGGCGTCCAGGCCTTCGACGAGGGACAGTTCGACCAGGGCGAGGCCCGGGTGACGCCCAACACTCCCGCGCCCGGGCAGGACAACCTCTCGGGTCTGCAGTGGGACATGGAACAGATCCACGTCTGGGAGGCCCACGAGATCGAAGGTGGCGACCCCAGTGTGGTCGTGGGCGATGTGGACACCGGGCTCGACTTCACCCACCCGGACATCGCTCCTAACTACGACGCCGCCAACAGCGTGGACTGCAGCAGCGGCGCCCCCCAGCCACTGCTCCCGGACAACGACCAGAACGGCCACGGGACCCACACCGCCGGCACGGTCGCGGCCGCCCTCAACCAGGTGGGGATCGTGGGGGTCGCCCCCAATGTGAAGATCGCGGGCATCAAGTCGAGCAACGACGACGGGTTCTTCTTCCCCGAGATGGTCGTCTGCTCCTTCATGTGGGTGGCCAGCCACAACATCGCGGTGACGAACAACAGCTACTTCGCCGACCCCTGGCTGTTCAACTGCCTGAACGATCCCGAGCAGCGAGCGATCTGGAAGGCCGAGAGCCGGGCCATCGAACACGCCATCTCGCGGGGGACCGTGGTGGTGGCCGCGTCCGGGAACTTCAACCAGGACCTGTCCAAGCAGAACATCGACGAGATCAGCCCCGACTTCCCGCCGGGCGAGGCAGAGCGGCGAGAGGTTACCAACGCGTGCAAGATCGTCCCGGTCGAGGTGCCCGGGGTCATCGGAGTGAACTCCGATGGCAACCTTCTGCAGAAGGCCTACTACTCGAACTACGGGGTGGGCGTGTCGCAGGTCATCGCTCCCGGTGGTGACCGCCGGTTCCAGGTGACGCCCAAGGCGCCCAACGGCCGGGTCCTCTCGACGTGGCCCCGCGCCTTGTTCGACCCGAGCAACCCGCTGATGCTGGAGGACTGCTCGGTCAGCCCGTGCGCGACGTACGCATACCTCCAGGGCACCTCGATGGCGTCTCCGCACGTGGCCGGGGTGGCCGCGCTCGTCAAGAGCATCGGCATCTCCTCGCCCGGGGCAGTCACCGCCAGGATCAACGGCACGGCCGATTCGCACGAGTGCCCACCGAACCCGTTCAACCCCGGACCGCCGTTCGACTTCGAGGCGCACTGCGCCGGTGGCACGGGCTACAACGGCTTCTACGGGCACGGCCAGGTGAACGCCCTGCGGGCGGTGAGCTAGAGGACACAGGCTCTGGTTCGAATCACCTTCGGGAGACGTCCCCCCGGCAAGCGCCGGGGGGACGTTTCTTTACACTCGCGTCGGTGTGAGGATTCCCGGGCCGCTCGTCGACGTCGAATGGCTCCTCGAGGTGATGATCGATCCCCGCCTCGTGGTGGCCGACGTCCGCTGGTACCCGGATGGAAGCGGACGTGCCCGATTCGAGGAGGGCCACATCCCGGGGGCCGTCTTCGTGGACGTGGACACGGACCTCGCGTCGCCGAAGACGACGGACTCGGGCCGGCATCCGCTCCCGTCCCCGGAGTCGTTCGCCGAGGCGATGCAAAAGGCGGGGGTCGGCGACGAGACCATGGTCGTGGCTTATGACGACGCCGGAGGGTCGAACGCGGCCCGCCTGTGGTGGATGCTCTCGGTTACCGGCCACCCTGCCGCGGTGCTGGACGGCGGGCTCCAAGCGTGGACGGGGACGCTGGAGACGGGTCCGTCCACGCCGCGACCCGGCGGCGGACGGTTCACTCCTCGGCCGTGGCCGGAAGATCGAATCGTGGATGCCGCGGCAGTCGACCGCTTCCGCCGGGACCCAGGAGCAGTTGTGCTCGACGCCAGGGCGTCCGAACGGTACCGGGGAGAGAAGGAACCCATCGACCCGGTAGCCGGTCACATACCTGGGGCGCTCAATGCGCCCTGGAGCGAGAACGTGGATCCTCGGACGGGCCGGTTCCGGTCACCCGAGGAACTGCGCGAGCAGTATCGGGCTCGGGGCGTCGAGGCGGGCAGGGAGGTCGTGGCCTACTGCGGCTCCGGAGTGACGTCGTGTCACGACGTCCTGGCTTTGGAGCTCGCGGGGATCAGGGGCGCCAAGCTCTTCGTGGGGTCCTGGTCGGAGTGGATCACCGACCCGTCGCGTCCGGTCGCCAAAGGCCCTGCGCCGGGCTAACCGACTCCGGCTTTCTCCAGGTGCTCGATCACCAACCCCAGGAAGCGTCGCCCCAGCGCGCCGTCGATCACGCGATGGTCGTAAGACAGCGACAGCGGCATGACTCGGGCGATCTCCACTCGCCCCTGACGAGCCACCGGTTGCTCGACGGCCCGGCCGAAGGAGAGGATCGCCGTCGTGCCGTACGGGATGATGGGTGTCCCGTATCCGCCCCCGAGGGCCCCGATGTTGGTGATGGTGAACGTGGCCCCCGACAGCTCCTCCGGCTTCACCGTTCGGTTTCGAGCCGCCGCCGAGAGCCGATCGACCTCGTCGGCCAGCGCGAGGACGTCGAGGTCCGCGGCGCCCCGCACGACCGGGACGATCAGCCCGTCCGGCGTGTCCACCGCGATCCCGATGTCGTAGCGACGCCTGAGTACCAACTCATCGCCGTCGAGCGACGCGTTGAACTCAGGATGGGCCTTCAGTGCCGGAACCACCGCATGCACGAACAGCGCCTCCATCGGCACCGGCCGCCCTCGACGGTCGGCCAGCGCACCGCGAGCAGCCACCAGCCGGGAGGCGTCGGCCTCCCCGAACGTCGTCACGTGCGGGATCTCGCGCCACGAGCGGGTCATGTGTTCGGCGATCGTTCTGCGCAGCCTGGACAGCCGGACCCGCTCCCCCGGCACACCTGGCTGCTCGGCGTCGCCTCGGGCAGCCTTCTCAACGTCCGCTCTGGTGATCCGTCCCTTCGGTCCCGTCCCGTGGATCGAGTCGATGTCGACCCCGAGCTCTCTGGCCAGCTTGCGCACAAGCGGAAGTGCCCGCGTATCGCTTGGGATGGCCGTTCCTGCGCCGACCAGGCCCTGAACCTCTTCGGCCTCCTGGAGCGTGCCGACGATCGGGGCGGTTTGTCCCCGCTCGATGCCTGGCGGTGCTCGCTCGGACGAAAGGAGCTGCTCGCCGGAGTCGCCGATCACGGCAAGGATCTCGCCGACCTTCACCGCCGAGCCCACGGGGGCGCCCTGAACCAGGAGCACGCCGGCCTTCGGGGCCGGGATGTCCGTCACTGCCTTGTCGGTCTCCACCTGCACCAGCGGCTGATCGAGCTCGACTTCCTGACCGACCTCGACCAGCCAATCGAGGACCTCGGCCTCCGTGAGGCCCTCCCCGATGTCAGGCAAGCGGAACTCGAACGCCACGGCTCTCCTACGCGGCCATCACACGATGCACCGCCCGCGCGATCACCTGAGGATTCGGCAGGTACAGGTGCTCCGAGCGCTTCAGCGGAAACACGGTATCCCACCCGGTGACCCGGGCGACCGGCGCCTCCAGAGAGTACAGGGCCCGTTCCTGGATGAGCGCGATCAGCTCTCCTGCCAGTCCGGCCGTGCGGGGAGCCTCGTGCACGATCACGGCCCGCCCGGTCTTCTCCACGGAAGAGATCAGACCGTCCTCGTCGAGTGGCACCAGGCTTCGCACGTCCAGGAGTTCCGCGTCGATGCCCTCTTCCTCGAGGAGATCGGCTGCTACGCGGGCCTCCCGGAGCATCGACCCCCACGCCACCACTGTCACGTCCTCCCCGGGACGGATCACCCGCGACTCCCCGATGGGCGTGGTGTATCTCTCCTCGGGCACCTCCTCTTTGATCGCCCGGTACAGCCGGATCGGCTCGAGAAACACCACCGGGTCCGGATCATCGATCGCGGCCAGGAGCAGGCCCTTGGCGTCGCCGGGCGAACCCGGAACCACGACCTTCACGCCGGGGATGTGCGCGTAGATCGCCTCGGCCGACTCGCTGTGGTGCTCGGCCGCCCCGATCCCGCCGCCGTACGGGATCCTGATCACCAGCGGTGCGGTGAACCGATGGCGGGACCTGTTGCGGATGCGGGAGACGTGGCTGATGACCTGGTCGTACGCGGGATAGGAGAAGCCCATGAACTGCATCTCGACCACCGGCCGCATCCCGCCCACGGCCAGGCCGAATGCCGCGCCCACGATGCCCGACTCGGCCACCGGCGTGTCCACGACCCTATCTTCGCCGTAGCGATCCTGCAGCCCGTCGGTGACCCGGAAGACTCCCCCGGTCCGCCCCACGTCCTCGCCCAGGATCATTACCCGAGGATCTGCGGCCATGGCCTGGTCCAGCGCTTGGTTGATGGCCTGGGCCATGTTGAGAACACTCACGCAAGCGACTCCAGGAGTGTCCGCTGCTGCGCCTTCAGCTGCGGCGTCATCTCGGCGAACATCGACGCGAAGATGTCCTCGGGCCTCTGCGCGGGAACCGCCTCGGCTTCTTCCACGGCCGCTTCGATCGCCGCTGATTCTTCCGCCTCGATGGCCTTCTGCCACCCCGGCGTCCACGCGTCCGCTCCGGCCAGGTAGCGACGGACGCGCTCGAGCGGGTCGCGCTCCCGCCACTCGGCTTCCTCCTCGCCCGAGCGGTAGCGGCGCGGGTCATCCGACGTCGTGTGCGGACCCAGGCGATACGTCAGGGCTTCGATCATCGTGGGCCCTCCACCCGAGCGCGCCCGTTGCACGGCTTCGGCCGTCACGCTGTACACGGCAAACAGGTCGTTCCCATCGACGAGCACGCCGGGCATCCCGTATCCCTCCGCCTTGCCGGCGATCGTGGCCGCGGCCGTCTGCCGGTCCCTGCGGAGCGAGATGGCGTAGTGGTTGTTCTCGCACAGGAACACCACCGGCGTCTGGAACACGCCGGCGAAGTTCATGGCCTCGTGGAAGTCGCCCTCCGACGTGGCGCCGTCCCCGAAGTAGGTCAGGGCGATGCGGTCCCGTCCTCGGAGCTTTTCGGCCCAGGCCAGCCCGACCGCGTGCAGCATATGGGCGCCGACGGTGATCGAGGGAGGCAGCGCGTTCACGCCTTCCGGAGGCGAGCCGCCCCGCTCGTCGCCCATACGGCCGAGCACCAGGAGTGTGCGCGGATAGCCGTGGTACGCCATGGCCGCGGCGTCCCGGTACGTGGCGACCATCCAGTCGTCGGACCGCAGGGCCGCGGCGCTCCCGATCTGGGCGGCCTCCTGGCCCTCGAACGGCGCATAGGTGGCCAGGCGGCCCTGCTTCTGCAGCGCGGTTCCCTTCCTGTCGTAGAGGCGTGCGGCGACCATGGCCCGGTACAGGCGCCTGGTTTCATCGATCCCGAACGGTAGCTCTCCGGAGAGCTCGCCCTCGGGGGTCAAGACCTGTTGAAGGCCCTCGGCCACAGCGGTTCCTTCGCCCGATCGTCGACTGGACCCCCAATGCTAACGGGGGTCACATCTTCAGATGCCTGGTCTACAGTTCGTAGGAGATGAACCGGCCTCATGTGTTCGGGATGGTTCTGGCGGGGGGAGAGGGCAAGCGCCTGGCCCCCCTTACCGCAGACCGGGCCAAGCCGGCTGTTCCGTTCGGGGGCCACTACCGCCTGATCGACTTCGTGCTGTCGAACCTGATCAACGGGGGGTACGTCAGGATCGCCGTCCTGACGCAGTACAAGAGCCATAGCCTGGACCGCCACGTGACGACGGCGTGGCGCCTCTCGCCTCTGTTGGGCAACTACGTGACGCCTGTGCCGGCCCAGATGCGCCGCGGTCCACGGTGGTTCGCCGGCTCCGCCGACGCCATCTACCAGAACCTGAACCTGGTCCACGACGAACACCCCGATTACATCTGTGTCTTCGGCGCGGACCACGTGTACCGAATGGATCCCAGCCAGATGGTCGACCAGCACATCGCCGCGGGCACCGGGGTGACTGTTGCGGGGATCCGGGTCCCGATCACACAGGCGGAGCAGTTCGGCGTCATCGAGACGGGGCCCGACGGCAAGCGCATCGCTGCGTTCCGGGAAAAGCCGTCCGATCCCGTCGGTCTCCCCGACGCCCCCGACCAGGTGTACGCCTCGATGGGGAACTATGTGTTCAGCCGGGACACCTTGATCGATGCGGTGACCATGGACGCCGCCGACGAGTCGTCCAACCACGACATCGGCGGCAACATCATCCCCATGCTGGTGGCCGCGGGCGAAGCGAACGTCTACGACTTCGCCACCAACGAGGTGCCCGGAGTCACCCAGCGCGATCGGGGGTACTGGCGAGACGTCGGAACGCTGGACGCCTACTACGACGCCCACATGGAGCTGGTCTCGGTGCACCCGGTGTTCAACCTCTACAACAAGGAGTGGCCCATCCTGACGTGGACCGATCCGTTGCCCCCCGCGAAGTTCGTCAGCACCGAGGCGGGGATGGGCCACGCCACCGATTCCATGGTGTGCGCGGGGGCCGTGATATCGGGCGGCTCCGTCAGCCGCTCGATCCTCTCGCCGGGGGTCCGGGTGCACTCGTATGCAACCGTCGAGGGATCGATCCTGTTACACGGGGTGGACGTGGGCCGTCACGCCGTCGTGCGCGACGCGATCATCGACAAGAACGTCCGCATCCCCGAAGGGGCCAGGATCGGGGTGGACCTTGACCTGGATCGAGAGCGCTTCGTGGTCTCGCCCGCCGGGATCGTGGTCATCGGCAAAGGGCAGAAGGTGGAGTAGTGGGGGGTCCAGGGGGGGAGCAGCCCCGCGGAGCGAAGCAGGCTGCTGCAATCCCCCTGGCCGAAGCGACTCGCCGAAGGCGAGGGGCTTCGGGGAAGAATGGCTGCCTACCTCCATCCCCGACGCATCGAGGAGGCGATCGCCCCCGCAGCCGGGGCGATGACCAACCAGAGCGCGATGGTGGCCAGGAGCGCCGTGCCGTACCCGAACGGCTTGATCCCGACCCTGTTCGACAGGATCCCGGCGAAGATCATCATCAGCCAGGCGCTGACGAAGAAGAACCCGCCCGCAGCCGGCAGCGAGAAAAACGGTCTCACGGCTTCCCCCCTCTACTCGAGGATGCAGGGAAGCCTAGCCAGATGCTTCGCGGGACGCGACCGTCAGGTAGCTTGAATGTTCGCCGCCGGCACGTAACGCCCCAGGACGACGGGCCAGCCCTGGGCGTATTCCTCGCGGACCTCCCGCGCTTCATCACCCAGGCGTTCCCAGCCACGATGCTCGAGCTCGACCCGGGTCCCGTCGTCCTGCGCCGTGAACGTCACCTCGACCTCGGTGGGAGTCCTCCTGGGTGTGGGGTTCCAGGACAGAACCAGCCGGCGGGGAGGCTCCCAAGTCAGCACTTCGCCCCAACTCGCCTCTGTGCCATCGGACACGACCTCGTAGATCCTGCCCCCCACCCGGCCCTCGAGCACGACGGTCTCGGCCTTCACTCCTTCATCTGCCCGTTGGGCCACCGCCCTGGCGTGAGTGTCCAGGGGCCACCACGCTCCGATCTCTTCTGTGAAGATCCGGAATGCTTCATCCACGGACCGCCTCACTATCACGCTGCGCAGCACCGGTGGGACTGTGGTCTCAGTGCTCATCGGTTCCTCCTTGTTCTGACTCGGCGCGTTCCTTGAACCGCGCGAGTGCTTCGTCCCAGAAACGATCCAAATACGCCCGGAGCTCGGAGAGCCCATCCGGTTCGATCCGGTAGAGCCGGCGCGCGCCTTCCTGCCGGTCGATCACCAGCCCCGCTCCTTTCAGCACTCGGAGGTGCTGGGAGACGGCGGGCCGACTCACCGGAAGACCCCTGGCGATCTCGGAGACCGGCAGCGGCCCAGACCTCAGCCGTTCGAACACGGCCCGGCGAGTAGCGTCGCCCAGCGCTTCGAACTTCGCCGCGGCGCCCGAGGCGTTAGCCTTCACTTACCGTAAGTTAGCGCTTACCGGCTCTCATGTCAAGGGGAACCGAGCTCGGACCGGCTACCCCTCCTCTACATCCCGATGGGTATCCTGCGCTGCAGCCTGGGCGGAAGGAAACGGAGCCCCTTCCGGCTGCCGCGATGGCCGTTCCCCTGGGGCTCCCTGCTCCCGCCGTGCGGGATGAAGTCGTGGGTCCCCAGCGTCTCCAGGAAGCGAGGGGCATGCCGGTGCTTCGTCCCTTGCTCGAACGAATGAGCCAACTTGACCAGCGTGGGCTCGCTCCACTTCCTCCCCATGAACGAGATGCCCACGGGGAGCTCTTCGAACGCGTAGCCGCCCAGCACTGCGACGTTGGGATAGCCGGCCACGGCCGCCGGGGAGGTGCTCCCGAACGTGAAGTGATCCCCCACGACCAGGTCGGTGGTCCAGGGCGGACTGGTCACGGGAGCGACGATCGCATCGAGGTCCAGCTGATCCATGATGGCGTCGATCCCTTCCGGACCCGCCAGGCGCTTCGACTTCTCCAGCGCGTCCTTGTACGTGGGATCGTCCAGTCCGTCGGTCTCCTCAGAGATCAGGAAGAGCTCCTGACCGAACCAGGGCATCTCCCGATCGGCGTTCGCGTCGTTGAACGCGATGAGGTCGGCCAGCGTCCGCATGCTCGTGTTCGACAGCTCGGACAGGTACTTCGCGATGTCCACTTTGAACTCGAAGAGCAGGACGATGAACTCGGGCTCGAAGATCTCATCGGCGTGCGGGATGTCCGCCGGATCCACGATTACCGCACCGAGGTCGCTCATGGCCGCGATGGCCGCCTCGGCGATGGCGTCGCTCTCGTTGTTGAAGCCGAAGTTTCCAGCCCGCCACACACCGATCCGGGCTCCTCGCAGACCGTTCGGATCGAGGAACTGCGTGTAGTCCTTGAACGAGTGCCCGATGCTGTCCTTCGTGATGGGGTCGAGGGGGTCCACCCCCGTGAGCGGACCGAGGACCGCGGCCATGTCGGCCACGGTTCGAGCCATCGGCCCGGCCGTGTCCTGGCTGTGGGCGATGGGGATGATGCCCGAACGGCTCAGCAGCCCCAGCGAGGGCTTGATCCCGGCCAGCGCATTGAGCGCCGAGGGGCAGGTGACTGAACCGTCCGTCTCGGTTCCAAGCGCGGCCGCGCAAAGGTTCGCGGACGGCGCCGCGCCCGAGCCGGAGCTCGAGCCGCACGGGTTGTGGTCCAGCACGTACGGGTTGAGGCACTGACCGCCCCGAGCGCTCCATCCGCTGGAGGACTGAAACGAGCGGAAGTTGGCCCACTCCGACAAGTTGGTCTTGCCGAGGATGACCGCGCCGGCCTCTCGAAGCTTCTTGGCCATGAACGAGTCCCTCGGCACTTTGGAGCCGAGCAGGGCCAGGGAGCCGGCCGTTGTCTCCATCCTGTCGTCGGTGGCGATGTTGTCCTTGATCAGGACGGGGATCCCGTGCAGGAGCCCGCGGGAGCCCTTGCGCTTCCGCTCGCGATCGAGCTGCTCCGCGATGGCCTCGGCGTCCGGGTTGATCTGCAGGACCGAGTTGAGCTGGACCCCCTTGAAGTCGATCTGGCGGATGCGCTCGATGTAGGCGTGCGTGAGGTGCTTGGAGGTGAGCTTGCCGGCCTCCATGGCCGCCTGCAGCTCGGCGATCGTGGCCTCCTCCCACTTGAAGTGGGGAACGTGCAGGACTCCCCGGGCGGCGGACGACGCGGAGCGCGTGGAGGCGGGGGTTCGAGACGTTGCTCCAGCCGTTCCGGTGAGTGCGGGGAGCGCGGGGCCGCCCGCGGCCAGCGCGCCCGTCAGGGCGGTGTAGCCCAGGAACCTCCTGCGACTGACCTTGCCCGGAGTTCCCTGGTCGGGCTCTCGCGGTTCGTCCATGAGCTCCCCCTTCCCCTATGCACGCGGGCAAGGCATTCCTTCTAGTCCAACGAAGGGCGAGGGGTCAACTCCCGGCCGCGGTCTCGCTGCCTGTCCCGGGGCTCCTGACAGAGCCGTGGTCGTGAACCTGCCGGACCCAGCGCGCGGCCCGGGCGCCCGCGCTCAAGGGCACCTGCAGGCGGGCCGATTCCTTCAAGTGTCAGTCCAGCAGGCCCGCACTGGGTTCGCCGCGCGAAGTGACTGGATCCTCCTTGGATCTGCGGTCGCCCTCCCCAGCCTGATCTTCGTCGCCCTGCAGGCCGTCCCCGGCCTCGACCTGCTGTTCCAATCCCTGCTGTTCCACATCGTGGTGGTGAGCATGGTGTCGGGCTGCGCCTTGATCGTGGCCGTTCTGGCCGGGTGGGCGGCGGCCCGAGCCCGGCAGCCGGCCGTGGTGCTCCTGGCGATCGGCTGTCTCTACGTGGGCTTCCTCATGCTGGCGCATGGCCTGACCACGCCCATCGTGGGCGGCCGTCCGTTCAGCATGTGGGTGGCCCGGACGCCGGTGCTCTCCATCCTGTTCTTCGCCGTCTTCACCGGTGCGGCAACGACGCGTCCTCACCACCGGCTCAGCCGCTTCGTCGGGCGGCACCCGACCCGCACGCTTCTGGCTGCCGCGGCGGTCGGATTCGCAGCCTGCGGCGCCATGGTGTTGTGGCCGGCGGCGGGCCCTGGAGCCAAACCGTTTCCGCACGAGACGGGCATCACCCGGATCATCGCGGCATTCTCTGGAGTACTCCTGGTGGCTACCGCGGTCTCCTACTACCGGCGGTGGCAGCTCGGGCGTGATCGCGTCCAGCTCGCCCTCACGCTGGCCTGCCTCCTGGGGGCGGAGGCGTTGCTCTCGCTGCAGCTCGGCAAGCTCTGGCGGCTCTCCTGGTGGGACTACCACGCGCTGCTGCTCACAGGGTTCTCCGCTGCGGTCGTCGCGGTGTTCGCCGAGTACCGGCGGTCCCGCACGATCGAAGGAGCCCTTGCCACGATCTTCCTGACGGACCCGCTCGATCACATCGCCCGCGGCTACCCGGAAGCGCTCAAGGCCCTGGTTGCCGCGGTGGAAGCGAAGGATGTGTACACACACGGGCATTCCGCCCGGGTAGCCGAGTGGTCGGTGCGGATCGGCGTGCGCATGGGCCTGAAGCCGGCCGCCCTCCGCCGGCTGGCCCAAGGGGCACTCCTCCACGACATCGGCAAGATCGGGGTACCCGACCAGATCCTCAACAAGCCGGGAAAGCTCACCGACGAGGAGTGGGTCTGGATCAAGCAGCACCCGATCATGGGGGCCGAGATCGTGCGGCAGGCTCCCTCGCTGCACCAGACGATCCCCGCCATCCGCCATCACCACGAACGCCTGGACGGGCAGGGCTATCCGGATCAGCTCGAGGGCGAGGGCATCCCGCTGGAGGCACGGATCGTGGCCGTGGCCGACGTGTGGGACGCCATCCGGTCCGATCGCGCGTACCGGCCCGCCTGGCCGATCGATCAGGCGCTCGACCACATGGTCGCCGGGCGAGGGTTCCACTTCGACCCGCAGTGCCTGGACGCCTTCGTCGAGGTCCTGGCCGAGCAGGGCGTCCGGCCGGCGGGTCACCCCGGTGACGTGGGCGAGGTGCTCCGGTCCGCGGAGGAATGCCACGGCGTACACGAGGGCGAACAGAAGCGATTTGAGGAAGCACGCCGATCTCGCTAGGGTCGAGATTCGTACATTCCTGAACAGCCGTGGCATCACGGTCCGGCGGAGAAAAGGGGGAAGAGCATGGGCAATCCGGTCGTGCACTTCGACATCAACGGGACCGATGGGAAGCAGCTTGCGGAGTTCTACGGCGAATTGCTCGGTTGGGATGTCCAAGAGATCCCCGACGCCAACTACTGGCTCATCGACACCCACGCGGGGACCGGCATCAACGGGGGGATCATGGCGCGAGGCGATCCTTTCGTGACGTGTTACGCAGAGGGGCCCGACATCCAGGCGCTTCTGGACAAAGCCGAGTCGCTCGGCGCCAAGACCGTCCTGCCGGTGACCGAGGTCCCCAACATGGTCACGTATGCGGCCTTCACCGATCCGCAGGGCAACCGGATCGGCATGGTCAAGGGCGACGAGACCCAACAGGGCGGCCCGTCCAAGGGCGACGGGGTAAGCGTCTCCTGGTTCGAGATCCTCGGACCGGACCCGAAGGCGTTGGTGCAGTTCTACACGCAGCTGTTCGGCTGGACCGAGAAGAAGACCGACTCGGCCAGCTCGGCCGATATCCCCGGCGGGTTCGAGTACCACGAGATGCAAACCGGCAGCGAGAAGGGGATACCTGGTGGCATCGGCAGCTCGCCCGACGGCCAAGGACACGTGACGGTGTACGCGGCAGTCGACGACATCCAGAAGTATTTGGAGCGCGCGGAGACTCTCGGGGGCAAGACGGTGGTCCCCGTCACGACGATGGCGGAGACCACGTTCGCCCAGTTCGCCGACCCCCAGGGGCTCATCTTCGGTCTGTTCCAGTCGCAGCCGTAGTCAGTCGGTGGGCTGAGAGCCACCCCAGCGCAAGCAGGCCGGCGGCGACCGCGACGACCCCGCCGCCGGCCAGCCCGACCCGGGGGCCCACGTGCTGGCCGATCCATCCGGCGATGGGACCGCCGATCGGCGTGCTGCCAAGGAACACCACCGTGTAGAGGGCCATGACCCGGCCTCGCATCTCGTCCGACGAGGTGAGCTGGAGGGTGGAGTTTCCGGCGATGGCGAAGGAGATGCCGGCGCCTCCGAGCAGCGGCAGCACCAGCCATGCCACGGGCAGAGCCGGAGCAGCCGCGATTGCGAGCGACAGTGCGCCCACCGCCAGCGCGAGGACGGCAACCATCCGGACGTGAGGCCTCGAGACCCGGCCCGCCATGAGCAGCGCTCCGGCCAGCGAGCCCGCCCCGAACAGCGCGAGCATGGTTCCGTAGGTTCCGGCGTCGCCCCCGAACGTCCGGACGGCCAGCAGCGGCAATAACACTGGGAAGTTGAACGCGAACAGGAACACCGCGGCCATGACGAGCATGGGCACGCGGAGCCCAGCGGTACGCCACACGTAGGCCACGCCTTCGCGGATCTGCCCGGGTCGCCTCGGCACAAGCCGCCGGCGATGGAGCTCGGATGTTCGCATCAGCAGGAGGGCCGTCACCACGGCCATGTACGAGACGGCGTTGATCAGGAAGACCGGCCCGATCCCGAACGCGCCGATCAGGACTCCGGCGATGGCGGGCCCGGCGATGCGGGTCCCGGTCATGGTCGCGGTGTTCAGGCTCATGGCGTTGGTGAGGTGATCCCGCCCGACCATCTCCAGGTAGAAGCTCTGTCGGGTCGGCATGTCGACCGCCACGACCACGCCCTGGAGGAAGGACAGCGTGTAGACCATCCAGATCCGAACCGCGTCGGTCACGACCAGGAGCCACAAGGTCCCTGCGAGAAGGCCGAAGGCGACCTGGCTGGCCAGCTGCAGCCGGCGATTGTCGAATCGGTCCGCGATCACTCCGCCCCAGGCACCGAACAGCAGGATGGGAAGGAACTGCAATCCCGTATCGATCCCCAGGGCGACACCGCTATGGGTGAGCTGGAGGACGAGAAATGGCGCCGCCACCGACTGCATCCACGTGCCCGTCGTGGAGAGCAGCTGGCCCAGGATGAACAGGCGGAAGTTGCGGACCCGCAGAGAGTGGAACGTCGCACGCCGACGGGGCCCCGGCGGCGTCTCGGCGGCCTCCGCCCCGGCAGTGGCAGCCTCGGCTCCGGCCGTTACCTCCCGCTCCACTGGCTGTCAGGGTACGCCGCGTGCATTGTGCCCGCTATTTCCGACTAGGGAAGGATGCCTGCCCCCCCTCCAAGAGGTGCTCCCACCCTTCGCTGGCTGTGATGCCACCACCTCGAACCCACTTGTTCTACTGGATGGTCCGGGGTGCGGGCAGGATCGAATCCGTCGCCACTGGTCGATAGCGTGCAACCAATCGGTCAACACCTGTGAAAGGGGGGTCCATGAATCAGATCAGTAGCACGCGAAGGCGACGGGGACTCTTCGTGGCGCTCCTCGGGGCGGCGCTCGTCGCAGCCCTCGCTGGACCCGCCGGGTCCTCGTCGGGAGTCGTCGTCACGTCGGGCGCGTTCCACGCATTCGCCGCAGGCGAGGGGATGGACATAAGCGGCCAGGCCCAGATGGTACGGACCGCCGACGGCAGGACCATCGTCGCCATCGAGGTTCGAGGGCTGAACCCCGAAACAACATACGGCTCGCACGTCCACGCGGCCGCTTGTGGAGTGGGCAACGCCGACGGCCACTACAAGTTCGACCCGGCTGGGCCCCCAGCACCGCCGAACGAGATCTGGCCGGGCCCCTTCACCACCAACCCCGCCGGTATCGGCAACGGGTTCACGATCGCCGACGGGACGGCAGGCCCAACTGCGGTATCCGTGGTGGTGCACGCTCCGGGAGGGGCAAAGATCGCATGCGCGGATCTTGGCTGAGGAAGCTGTCCCTCTGAGGTCGCACGTGCTCGGGGGCGCCAGATGGTTGGCGCCTCCGAGCCTCGTGTCACAGGCAAGGACTTCGAAAAAGTCAGAGACAGAAGAACGGTGTTTCCGCCCCGGCCGGCCCGGTGAACGCGCTCAACCGGCTCCCCGACGTGGCCCGCACTCTGTAGTAATAGGTGGTGTTGAGGTCGAGCCGCTCGTCGACGAAGCGAACCACGGCTCGACCGGGAACGATCCCGATCGCCTGATACGGCCCGTTCGGCGACCGGCTCCGGTAGACCACGTAGCCGTCGGCGATCCGAGAGCTCGACGCACGCCAGGCGAGCGACGCCTTCGCCCTGAAGAACCCGCCACAAGCGCCCCGGGCCTGCAGGGCCATGGCCGGGCGGAGGATCGCCTGTCGGGCCTGGGCCACCGATGGATGCCGGGCCATCAGCGGGATCAGCAGTCCGACCAGCGCCAGGACGAGGGCCAGCCCCGCCAGAGCCCATGCGCCACGGACCCGTGCCCGCGGGGCGCGATCCCGTGCCGGCCGATCCTCGACGCGGTCATCCTCCAATTTGTCCGTGAGTCGGGCCGGCGGCAGTGGATCGGTGGCGTCCGGGCCGAGCGACTGGAAGCGACGAAGCTCCAGGGCCAGCGCCCTGGCATCCCGATACCTGCCGGCGGGCTCCTTCCTCAGGCATCGATCCACGATCGACTGGAGCGCCGCCGGAACGTCGGCCCGGAACTGGGCGAGTGGTGGAGGGTCATCGTGAACGTGTTGGTGCATCACTGCGAGGGCCCGTTCTCCTTCGAACGGAGGCCGCCCGGCGATCATCTCGTACATGACCACTCCGAGGGAGTACAGGTCGGATCGCCCGTCCAGGGGCAGGCCGGTCGCCTGCTCGGGCGAGAGATACTCCGCGGTTCCCAGGGGCTCGTCGACGGGGGTGCGGTCGAGCGCCTGGGCGATGCCGAAGTCGAGCACCTTCACCAGGCCGTTCGCGGTGAGCATCACGTTCCTGGGCTTGAGGTCTCGGTGCACGATGCCGGCCTCGTGGGCGCACGCCAGACCGTGGGCGACGGCCTGGGCGATGGTGGCGGCCCGGCCGAAGGACAGCCTCACCTCGCGGTCGAGCAGATCGGAGAGAGGCTCGCCGTGGACCAGTTCCATGACGATGAAGGGACGCTCGCCGTCCACTCCCACGTCGTGAACAGTGACGATGTTGGGATGGTTGAGCGCAGCCGCGGCCCGAGCCTCCCGCCGAAACCTTGCGCCAGCCTGAGGGTCCGGCGTGGCGCCTTCCCGCAGCACTTTCACCGCGACCCGCCGACCGAGCAGCCTGTCGGCGGCCTCGAAGACCTCGGCGGTGCCTCCTCGCCCGAGGAGACCAAGGATCTCGTATCGCCCGCCCCACGACGGGATCGTCGTTCGTTCCGTGACCGTGCCGGTGCTCGTCATGGGCCCCCTCCCAGAGGCAACAGGTTCGCTCCACGTTGCCCTACGTTGCCGGGGCGATCAAGGGATTGGTCGCTGGGCCGCAGCAGGCCAAGCGAGAAGGCAGGGCGACCGCCAACGACTCTAGCAAACGCCCTGCCGACCCTCACCAGACGCGTGCTACCTTTCGATCCGCCATTGCAAGCCGGGGGTAGACCTTGATCTGCTCGAACTGCGGCACGGACAACCCAGCGGAACGCAAGTTCTGTGGAGAGTGCGGCTCTGCTCTGGCGCTGCTCTGCCCGAACTGCGGAACCTCGAACGCACCGAGGTTCAAGTTCTGTGGGGAGTGCGGAACGTCACTCGCCGGAGCTGGGGCTGGCGCCGGCAGCCTGGTGGTGTCGGCATCTGGGGTGGCCGCGACTCCGAGCGTTCCCCCGGTGTCCGAGCGCCGCCTGGTCTCGGTGCTCTTCGCCGACCTGGTCGGGTTCACCTCGCTCTCGGAGAACCGCGATCCCGACGAGGTCAGAGACCTCCTGTCTCAGTATTTCGACACCTGCCGAAAGCTGATCGCCCGGTACGGCGGAACCGTCGAGAAGTTCATCGGAGACGCGGTGATGGCCGTATGGGGCACACCCGTCGCTCAGGAAGACGACGCCGAGAGGGCGGTGCGGGCGGCACTCGAGCTCGTCGAGGCCGTCCGGACGCTCGGGGAGACCGTGGGCTCGGGCCTGCTGAACCCACGGATCGGCGTGCTGACCGGGGAAGCTTCCGTCACGCTCGGCGCGGAGGGGCAGGGGATGGTGGCAGGAGACCTGGTCAACACGGCCTCGCGGATACAGGCGGTGGCCGACCCGGGGACCGTCCTGGTGGGTGAATCCACGCGCAGATCGACCGAGGCGGCCGTCATGTACGAGCCGGCCGGGGTCCACGACCTCAAGGGAAAGGCAGAGCCAGTTCCACTTTGGCGGGCCGTACGGGTGGTGGCTGGCGTCCGGGGCACGATGAAGTCGGCCGGGCTGGAGGCTCCCTTCGTCGGCCGGGACCGCGAGCTCCGTTTGGTCAAGGAGATCTTCCACGGGACCATCGATAGCCGAAAGGCCCACCTGCTCTCGGTGATCGGCATCGCCG